>NZ_CP047569.1:2928750-3256875 GCF_009903625.1 Microbulbifer sp. ALW1
CCGATGCCATCGCCATCGTTGTCTTCCTGACCCGCATTGGCAACGGCCGGGCAGTTGTCCGCGCTGTCGTTTACACCGTCACCATCGCTATCTACCGGCTCACCGTCCGGAGTGCTGTCACAGGCGTTGCCGATGCCATCGCCGTCGTTGTCTGCCTGATCGGCATTGGCCGCGTTGGGGCAATTATCCAGCGCGTCCTCGACGCCATCACCGTCCGTGTCAGTGGCTGGTTCACCGCTGCCGCCGCCAGAAGAACAGGCCTGGACCGGGCCGGCGCAGCTGCTGTCGCCATCGGCAACCCACTGGCAATCACTACCGGACGGATACTCGCGCATGGTGAACGGATTGGTGCCGAACGCCAGGTAACAGGCTGAGTAACCCACGCCCCAGGTGATATGGCCGGCACTGATATGGAAGTTGTAGTCGCCGGTCTGGCCGGCATCGATATTGAAGGTGACGCTGTCCTGGCTGGAAAGGGCGGTCGCATCGGTCGCAGTAACCGTTGCGGTGTTGTCACCTCCTGGCAGGTTACAGCCTTGGGCGGAATAGCTGTTCCCGGACACACTGGCGGTCACATTGCCGCTGGCAAAGGCCACCTCAACCGTTTGCAGATTCTGGTTCGCATCCACCACGGTGCCAGTCACGGTCGCGCACTGGCCACTGACGCTGGCCGCGGTATTGCTCAGCACCGGTGGGGTAGCCGGCGGCTCCGGGCCTACGCGAGTGGTAATACTGGCGGCATCGCCTTCCGCGCTCTCGTTGTCGGTTGCGACCGCGGTCACCTGATAGAGGCCATCGGCCAGGCTGGAGCTGGTTGCGCTGAAGAATCCGGCTGCATCTACCGAGGATACACTCAGGGCTTCCACCTCTACCGGTGTGCCGCTGTCCATATTGCTGATGGTGATGGCAACACCGGCCACACTGCCCTCAGCGTCCAGCGCCGTACCGCTGATCGTGAGCAGGCTGCTGCTTTCGCTGGCTGTCAGGTTGCTAATCGCCGGCCCAGAGTTACGGTCAACACGCTTGTTATTGGCGGCGAAGTACTGGCCGAGATAGGACGCGTAGTTGATGCTGTTGGCCGAAATATAGCCACCGGTTGCGCCTGTGCCCCCAGACCAGGCATGGGGCACATCATTCAGCCACAGCATGGAAACACGACCGTCTTGCCACAGGGTTTCTTCCGCGGTGAGGTTGCCGGACTCGCTGATGGTATTAGTGCCTGACAGCTTCGCCACACCGTAAACCCCGGCCATGCCGTCGGAGTTCTGCGCGTTGTAGCACTGGTTCACCGTGGTATCCGCATCGCCATGGGCGATGGACGCGATCTGGGTCGAGAAGTGGTTCTGGTAGCTACCGGCATAGGTGTTGCAGCGTGTCGTCACGTCTGCCTGCTCGCAGGGGCCGAGCGCACCGTTGGAGCTGGTGCCGATACTCGGGCCGGCACTGATGCCCATACCGGCAAATACGTCTGGCGCCAGGCAGGCGGTGGTATTGGCGAAAGCCGCGCCGGATGAAAGGCCGGCGATATACACCTGATCCGGATCTATGTTGCGGCTGGCGTCGCCACTCATGGTGTTGGCCAGTGAAATCAGATTCTTGTAATCGCCAGCAGAACGCGACTTGGTTCCCTGCCAGTAGGACCAGCAGCTATAACCGGCCTTGTTCATGGCATCCGGCACCGCAACGACCAATCCGTACTGCTCCGCCGCCTCTTCCAGGTTGGCAGTAAGGAAATTGTCCGTAGGCTGCACACAGCCGTGCAACACGATCAGCAGGGCCTTGCCGTTGCCGATGGGCGATACCGAATCCGGCGTATAGACATGCACGGAACTGAAGCCACCAATGGACTGGCTTTGCTGCCAGCTACCGGCGCTGGCCGCCATGGCAAAGAGCGTCGAAAGAAAAAACAGAAATAGGGCAGGGACGCCCGTATTGGACGTTCGTTGATGATTCATCGCTAGTACCTTCATTATTTGAATTATGTTCTGACTGCACAAACGATATACGCGCTAGGCTGCAGGCAAATCGCGCGGAAGACGTTTGCCATCCCAGCATATGCGCGGGTTGGGAGAGGGCCACTAGACCAAGGTTGTAGAGAGGCGCTGAAAATATCTACTGATTCGCAAAATCGGGCTAGCTTTACCAAAAAGCCCAGCCGCGGCCCTGCGATCTTTACCTGCAACCCGCTGGCGGGAGAATAACCTACGCGACCTTTGTCGCGCCGATTTCATTAATGGTGGAGGTGAAGGTGCAAGTCGAAACCCTGAGAGATGTACTGGTGTGGACCCGGGAGTTCCACAAGAATCTATCTGACTGCCTGCAACACTGTGCCGGCAAGAACGAAAACACCCGCTCCCAGATGCTACTGGCATACCTGGCGGTGCACGAACAGGAACTGGCGCAGACCGTCGCCGGCTTCGTCGAAACCGCGGACACCAGGGCGTTGGACACCTGGTGCTACGACTACATGGACAAGCACCCCATTTTGCACAGCGAGCACTGCGACGCGCCTTTCCAGGACCTTGAGCCGGAAGAGATTATGGGTATTGTCACCGACCGGCACGATCAGGTGATCGAGCTTTACCGCTATCTATACGGTAGAGCGGATATTGAGGAAACCCGTGAGCTGATGGAAGAGCTGAAGTCGCTGGAGGAGCAGGAGATCAAGCAGATGGTGCAGGGGGTTAATCGGATGCAGGAGATGTAATTCAATAAGGGAAGATGCCCCTAAACACCTTGTGAAGGCTATTCACAGAGTCCTCCTCGGTCTTCGAATTGGTACTGGCATGTATTGCCTTGACAGTTTTCATAAACGGCATACAAGTCGGTGCAGTACTGATCAGGATTGTACGAAACGATCATGCCTGTATTGGAATAGTTTGCTATAGCTCCTTCCTTAGTGTGAGTGCCGGTGTCCGTTCTTTTTATGCGGCCAAGAACTTCAACGCTTTTAGACCAAGAGCCTTTTTCTCCTTTAAAACTTAGAAAACTGGCTTCAATCTCTCTTCTTTTAATTGCATCCGGCGAGGTGGCGCAGGAAAATATGAGAATTCTCGTACGAAATATCAACGGTTTCACTGGTAATCCTTTACGCTTGCGGAGGCCCAAAGGGCAGAGGAGCATGGTTGCGTCTCCCATGTTTTTTCCGGTGAAAGCCAAGATTTAGCACCACCAAAAGCTTTACCAAATAACATTTTTAGGGCAAGGCTTGCAGTACAACTTGAAACCGAAATGTCTCGTATTGTTATATCTGTTGAGTGACTCCGTTTTCTCGGTATTTGAGTTCTATGTACTTCATAAATACTAGCGCCGCTCTCTTCAGAGAATTTGGAGTGCAGCGGAAAATTTGTCTGATAGCAGCGCCTTGCTAGAGGGGTTTCGGCTCATAATTTTGCTGCCCTCTTCAGAGTCTTATAAACGAGATTAGAATCAGCGCCAAGCTGCTTCAGCCTAAAAGGATTTTTTGCATTCTTGGCAATTATCCAAACTTCTGGTATTCGATTACCTTTATGGTATTCATCAGCAATTACAATATCATCAATATCGGTGAATAGAACCTTTCTGGTGGTGAAAGGGTAGGCCACGATAATACTATTCGTAGTGACTTGGACGCCCGTTGTTGTTGCTAGGTATTCATAGATGATGAAAACAACTAGAACGCTAATCGCACCATAGCTTAATATAGGGCTACCGTCTTTTCCTACATAGAGGCCTAATGTAGTAAAGCCGATAACGCACGCCATATAAAATAAATGGTATAACGGCCCTTTAGAGAAGCTAGACCGATCGAGATCTATGTTTTGCTCGCCAGCCCTTTCATTTAATACTTCCCGGAGCACTTCAAATTCCAGTATTTGATACTCAACCCTAAGCAATTCTTGGTTATCGGTGCCCAGCAGATCTAGACGTTGCATGTATGGTCTTTCTTTTACTCTATGGATTTTCTCCCAGGCGATTAGTCCTTTATCTTTTCCGATGTGTATAAGCCAAATTCCGTCGTCATCAGCTGCAACGTTTGCGAATGGTAGCCTTTTTAAAGTCCGCCATGTAAGAATTGAAAAGAACCCAAAGACCACTGTGCACATTGCTGTAGTTATGAGTGTGCTATTTTGATTTCCTTCGTTCTCGCCAGAAAGGAAAGGCAAAGAAAATCCTAACGCCAAAAATGCTATAAAAACTACTAAGCATCCTTTCATTAGCGTAATGTGTTTTCTGTCGATCTTGAATTCTTGCATAAGGTAAGCCGTCCCTTTGCTGCGTTTTATTAGCTGATTTCGGCACGGTGCCTAAATCTAGCTAAGATGGCTACTAGCGGATGTGGGTCATTTTGCATTAGTTTGGCCATTGCTGTGCCCGTCTTCCTATGAAGGGCACCTAGGCATTCTCGTAGCTGATTTCATATTTCTCCCGCGGATCAAACTCCTGGGCAAATATTCCATCCACCCCATCCCACTGAGCGTTTATATAATTTAGAGGCGACTTTACTATATCTGCCCACTTTGCATTAGGAAAAATAATAAGCGAGGAGTGATCTGCGTCATATGCACCGAAAACATTCTCCTTTGGAATAAAAAGTAGAATGTACTCCGAAGTATACCCGTCACAGGAAGCAACTAAATTTACCACCTTAATTTGGTATTTACCCCAAGGGCCGCACTGATGCTGCTCTTCTGAGGAGTAGAAGCACTCAGCCATTTCGACATCTATGGCATCTTCTCGCAACTGATTAAGGGAAAGTAGACGTATCGCTCCACATTCACTTTCAGAAAAATCATATTTCAATTGACTGTCGTTGCTTAAGAAATCTTTAAGCTCTTGAGGTAAATTCATTCTGATACCTAACGAGGCTGTAGAAAAACTCCAGTCTCTCATTGCTGTTCATATTTCATGCAGAAAGCGGCGGTTCTACGCGAATTCTGGTTCTACTTTGCATGGTGAAAAGTATTTCGGGGCACTCTCCACACAAAAATTTATCCGCTAGAGAGATGCTCGAGTTTTTCTGCAGCCTGAACGCCCACAGCAGGGGCGGCCGAAGCGTAGCGTAGGCCGTCCCGCAGAGGCCCGTAGGGCCGGCGCAAACTGCCTGTGTTTGTTAAATATTTCTCTCGAGTGCAACGGTTGCCTCTCTATTATTCAGAAACTCGGCTATTTCCATAGGGGTTGAGCCATCTTCGTCTTTAAGTATATTAGCTCCAAGCCGCAAAAGAACTTCGATGGCTTTTGGCCTGTTCTGTTCAGCAGCACAATGCAAGGGCGTAAAACCTGACTCTCCAACTGCATTTATATCTGCGCCGGCTGAAATCAAAATCTCTATTGCCTCAACATCACCCCAATTTGAGACAATATGGAGTGGTGTATCCCCATATCCATTGCGGTACGAGACACTATCAATAGTATGCCCCATGAAATCGGGCACTTTCTCAATTTCTCTGAAGATAGCCTCTAAATCTCTCATGACATTTAACGCCTCAATCAGCCGACGCGTTAGCGGTCGGCTGCATTGATTTGTTAGGATTTTTTTCCTTTGCTCCGAAAAAATCTATTGGCGAGCCCACATAACCTTGCGATCGGGCATATAACTGGAGACACAAAGAGTGTGGAGTTACGTTTGCTCTAAGGTTATTTACATCGAAACCTTCGCTAATTAATTCCAAACCACGAAGATGATCTAACTCTCTGTCCAATTGATGAATATCGTCAATCCCTGACACTTCCAGCAAATCATCTGCCTCCATGTAAAATTCATCGGAGAAAATAAAGCCGGCTTTACCCATATAAGTAGTTGTGTTTTGGCAAACATGAGAAATTATTTTTGCCTGACCTGAAGTTAACTGAGAAAGTAGATTTATGAGAATAATATTGCTTTCATCTTTTCCATCTGAAGTACAAGATGATGCTAATAATCCAGCCCATAAGCCCTGCATAAAATCGTCTTCAGCCCACGATCCATTTTCGAGAGTTGAATAAATTATGCGCGGATGAGCGGAAACTACTAAGCCTTGAACTTGCTCCTCCAAGAGTGACTGAGCTCTATTGGCAATCTCAACTGCATTTTTAGCTCTCCAAGAACTGACTTTATCCTTTAGAAGAAGACCAAACTCCTCAGCTGCAGGTAAACAAATTCTACTTAAGAATGCCGACGCACCATTAACAGTACCAGTAGTCACTGTATTAACTGAGTCTGCAATGGGCTTTACCCCAAGCAAATCTAAACTTTTGTTTTCTTCGCTCATCTACTTAAAATTCCTTTTAATCCTAACGCCGCGCACAGCGGCCGGAGGCGATTGGCGCCTTTTGTGCTGCGAAGCGCACAAAAGATGACAATTGTCGGAGGTCCGTTGCTGCGCCTTGTTATGGCAAAGTACGAACCTCATATATTGGACACTGCTAAAAATAGCATTATTGCACAACATACAAGAGCGGTAATAGCTCCTGTGAACGCTGACCAAGCAGGAATAGAAGATTTAACAAAAGCACCACTAACAAATGATATTAGTGATATCGCAACAATATATCCGAGAAAGCTAGCAAAATGATCTGGACCTGCAATTGAAATAGCAAAGCTAGACGATACCAATACGCCTGAGATACCAGCTATAAGAATATTGCGTACATTCACATTTCTATCCTAAGGCCATAACAGTTTGATACTAGGCAGGGTGGAACATATCCTGCTGCCCACTATTTAATTCAATCCAAATGGTGTATTAGCCGTTAATATCAGGCTTTTAGCGCAAATTACGAAGATTGTGCCACTGATGAATATGTTCGTCACGCCCCATATCCCCCTTAAATCAAAATTTCTAACTAACTGATTTATAAGGGAGAGTCGGAAAAACAATCGATTTACCGAGATATAGGGCAAGGTGATCAATTTGCTGGCCAGTACCATTGGTCTTATGCCTGTCTAAATCTTGCTTCTTGAGGTTTTCAGCTATAAAAAGGGCCGGCAGTGCCGACCCATTGAAATCATTGTATTTTGAAAGGATTGACCAATAAGCAAATGGCCCTTTTTAGCTAATCCTGGCGTTATTTAAATGCCCAAATTTGGCAGTACAAAAGACCTGGTATTAGGGTGTAGCCTGATCCACAACCCCGGGTTCGTATTCAGTTGCTTCAGGGCTTCCTCTCTATCTGAGTTCAGTCGGGTATTCAGCACATTCGCATAGGTCTGCACCTTGGCCGGTGCGGTATCGGCGTCGACGACGGATTGCACCACTTTCTTCGCCTGCAGAATCGCCGCTGGACCGAGGGTGAGGATGTACTGTGCGGAGCGGCATTCGGCTTCATCTTGCTCATTAACCGCGCTGCCGCCAGCTTTGAACTTGCTGATATGGTGCTCCAGGATGCTGCTGGAAATCGGGATTATCCCGGCAACATGATTGCTCTGGGCGCCGGAGTAGGGCTTGATATAGGCGAGGTGGGATGCCTGATTTTCTTCCGGACCGTGACCGATAAAGAAGATATCCAGGCCCCCAAGGGCTTCTAGTTTATTCAGATACTTCACAAGACCGCCTTCCAGATCGTCGGTATCCGTCTGCATCGGTGTGAAGCTTTTGATCTTTTTGAAGAAGTCAGGGCCCAGAATACGCTCGAAGTCCCGTACGAAACTGAAGCAATTGCTCATGCTCATTGGGGCCAGGGCGTCCTGGGTGAATACGTTCAGGCGGCCGAGTAGTTCGTCGTGTTCTGAGGATTTGGCCAGTTCTCCTAGCAAGCGGTGCAGGGCCTGTGCGCCGCGGCCGCCGAGTAGGGCGATGTTGATATCAGCTTCTTTGGCGGCAGCGGTTTCGAGCAGTTCGTTCAGCATGGCTTGGCCAACTTCTGCTTCGGAGTCGAGTATGGTTGGGGCGATACCGTGGTCGGTCACGTCTGCGTTTTGCGCTGTGGCCTGAGCCAGCCATACGTTGCCGGCTTCTTCGTTCCGGGTGATGGTTGTGTTGTCGTTTTCCATGGGTTTTACCTCATTGTTCTCGTCTGCTGTAACCGCTGTTCTGTACAGGCATGAATTTTAACTACAAAAAAGCCGGCAATGCCGGCTTTTTTGTGAGCTTTGTTCGGCTGGTTCTCAGCCGTTGCGTGCCTTATCCCTAGCGAGCTTTCAGCGTCCCGCGCAGTTGCTCGGCCATGTTCAGCAGCAGGGATTCGGTGGTTTCCCAATCGATACACTTATCGGTTACGGATACGCCGTATTCCATCTGGCTGCGATCTGCGCTGATCTTCTGGTTGCCAGCCTTGAGATTGCTTTCCACCATGATGCCGATGATGGACTTGTTGCCATCCAGGATCTGGTGGGAAACGTTGTCGACGACCAGCGGCTGCAGTTCGTGGTTTTTGTTGGAGTTGGCGTGGCTGCAGTCGACCATGATGTTGGGCACCAGGCCGGCAGCTTCCAGTTCTTTCTCGCACACGGCAACGCTTACGGAGTCGTAGTTCGGCTTTTCGTTACCGCCGCGCAGTACCACATGGCCGTATTTGTTGCCGGCGGTGTGGATGATGGCGACCTGGCCTTCCTTATTGATACCCAGGAAGCGGTGCGGATTAGCGGTGGACTGGAGGGCGTTGATGGCTACTTCCAGGCTGCCGTCGGTGCCGTTTTTGAAGCCCACAGCGGAGGAGAGGCCGCTGGCCATTTCGCGGTGGGTCTGGGATTCGGTGGTACGGGCGCCGATGGCGGACCAGGAGATCAGATCCTGCAGGTACTGGGGCGAAATGGGATCCAGTGCTTCGGTGGACGTGGGCAGGCCAAGTTCGGCGATATCCAGCAGCAGTTTGCGGCCGATATGCAGTCCTTCTTCAATCTTGAAGGAATCGTCCAGGTGCGGGTCGTTGATCAGGCCTTTCCAGCCCACGGTGGTACGGGGCTTTTCAAAATAGACGCGCATCACGATCAGCAGAGTGTCAGAGACCTTGTCGGCCAGTTCCTTGAGGCGGTGGGCATAGTCCATCGCGGCGTCCACGTCGTGAACGGAACAGGGGCCGATGACGACCATCAGGCGGTGGTCTTTGCGGTCCAGAATATCGCGCACTGCGGCGCGGCCGGCGGCTACTGAAGCTTCTGCAGCCGCGCTGACGGGCAGTTCCGATTTCAGCGCTTCCGGGGTGATCAGGATGTCCTGGGAGACGACGTTCAGGTCGTCGAACTGCTGCGTAGTCATGATGATAATTCGCTACTTTCTGAATAATTTAATCGCGTCCATGCCCGCGGCTCGTGCGCTACGGGGCAGTTATGCTACCCAGTGCCACAGGAGAGGGCTAGGGTTTCATTTGAAACAGTTTTATGTGTCACGGCTTTTGTGCTTGAGCGCAATATCTGTCATTTCGTTTTGCTGCCGCGGGGGATAGATTTGCACCATGTCGTGATCCGACTGCCATGTGTAGGATAAGTTTCCCTGCAGTCAATCCGGTGGAAGTTCCACCAATTGCTGTAGCAGCGGGAAATAGAGGGCACAGCGGATGGACCTCTCACCGCGCTGGTAAAACAGCCGACGGTAGTTCTCCAGCTGTCCTCGGTACTTTTCCTGCTGTTGCTCGATAAACGTATCCAGAGCCTCGCCCGCGACAGGTTCCGCGGTTTTGTAATCGATGATCCAGCGGGTGCTGGTGTTCTCATCAATAAACGTGCGATCGATGATATTGCGTCGCAGCTGGCGGCCGCCGCTGTGTAATTCCAGCTCTGCGGCGGACTCGCGGTGGCTGGCGTCCAGCAACCAGCGCCCGGTTTCACAGTTCAGTGTGTTTAACACCGCCTGTTCCACTTTCTCTTGTGCTTTCTCCAGGTTGCTGCCGCTCAGCCCGGCCTGCGCCAGGCGCAATTTCCACAGCGGACGCAGCTGTTCACTCAGCGCGGCCGGTGATTTGGTCAGCATAGCCGGGTTTTCGCTGAGGGTGGCCAGGGTCTCGTGGGCTACGGTGCCGGCGTGGCGGAACCAGCGCAGGGCAACCTGACCCATGTCGGGGAGGTTGGGCTCGCTGGTCTCTGTTGGCTGGTAATCCGGTGTGCGGTACTGAGCCAGCCATTCCCGGTCAGGGATGGCCGGGCTCTGCCAGGATTCCGGGACGCGCAGCAAATAATCGTGGTCTTTGCGGTTGCGCAATTCTCCCTCTTGCTGTTCCGGGGCTTCCGGCCAGTGGCACCAGTTACTTGCTTCCTCCTTGGGAATGGACGGCCAGATGCTGGCCAAAAGGGCGGCAGCACCTGGGGCCTTCAGAGTGCCTTTCTTTTCATCCCGTTTGACGCAGGCGAGCAGGTGCAGGGAGCGGATGGCGCGGGTGCAACCGACATAGAGCAGGCGGGTTCCCTCTAAACGCTCCCGTTCGCTGTTGTCGTGTCGCAGGTAGTCGAATAGCGGGTCCCTGTCGCCGCGGGCGCTTTTGGGGGCCAGCATAAAACGGCTCTCACCTTCGCTGTTGAGCCATTCGGCCCAGCGTAGTAACTGGTCGCCGCCGGGCTTGCCGCCCTGGTCGAGTCCGGGAATCAGTACGTGTTCAAACTCCAGGCCTTTGGATTTGTGAATGGTCATCACCTGCACACTGGCGTCCTGGCCGGGGCGGGCGAAGAGCCTTTCCAGTGCGTTGTAAAACTGGGTCCAGTCGGCAATGGTGCTGCCGGTATCGAATTTTTCCAGTAACTGGAAAAAGTCCTGCACATTGTCCAGTTCACTTTTGTGGGCCACGGTGGCGGGGCCGCCGACGGCCAGCCACAGGCCTTCAACCCAGGTGCGCAACGGTTTGCGGCCGCGTTGCTGCCAGGCTTGCAGTAAAGGTACGGCGCTGCGATGCAGGCGCTGGCGGGCGTCTTCACTCAGCATCGGTATTGCGTCGATTTCCGCGAGTGCCTGTAGCAGTGGACGCGCACTGCTGTCCATGGGCCCCCGGCTGCCTGAATCGTTATCAGTACCGTTGCCCCAATTTGCCAGCGTGAAAAGGTCCGGTAGCTGCAGTCCGCACCAGGGAGCACGCAATACCGAGAGCCAGGCGATACGGTCGCTGGGGTCGAGCAGGGCGCGGGTAAGGCTGAGCAGATCCAGCACCACCATTTTGCTCGCCAGTGGCGCCAGATCCGGCGCCTGGAAAGCAATACCGGCGGCGCTCAGTGCGGGCAGTACGCGGCCCAGGTGTTTTTTCTTGCGCACCAGTATCGCGATTCGGCCCTCGGGGTCCTGTTCGCGTAATTGTTGCACCAGGCGCACGGCCTGTTCGGCTTCCAGGTCCCGGGTTTCGTCGTTGACACAGCCGTAGAAATTGACCGCAGGGGCGGGCCATTTAGTGCTCTTGAATGCGTGGGATTGCAGGTAGCGCACGGCACCGCGGCTGATGTTGTCTTGTGCCGGAAAAGCGTGCTGGAAAGTATCGTTGACCCACTCCACCACTGCGCCTTCCGAGCGGAAGTTCACCTGTAGATCGAGCGGTTCCAGCTCAACCCGATTGTCGTCCTGGCCGATACCGCGGGCGCGGGCGTCGAGGAAAATACCCACGTTTGCGTTGCGGAATCCGTAACAGGACTGCATGCCGTCGCCGACGATAAACAGGGTGCGGCCGTCACCGGGTTCCCAGCCGGCGGTGAGTTTTTCCAGCAGCTGCAATTGCATCTGCGAGGTGTCCTGAAATTCGTCCACCAGAATATGTTGGGTTTGCAAATCCAGTTTTAGCGCCAGGTCGGTAGGCGCATCGCTGTTGCCGAGGGCCATCAATGCGGCCTGCGCCACCTCGGTGTAATCGGTGGCCCCCAGTTGCTGGAAGACCAGTTTCAATTGCGCGACGAGTCGCGGCAGCACTTGCGCCAGCGCCTGCAGCAGTTCCCACTGTTCCTGATGTAGCCCCGTTGGCAGGTTGCGGGTCTCGTCGAAGGCTTCGGTCACCGTGGTATTTTCACTGAGTTCTGCAGACAGTGTGTAGAGTCGTTGCTTGTAGGCGTCGGCTCCGGGTAACTCTTTTTCCGTGGGGAAACCGTGGCGCTTGTCCACCCGTTTGCGCGGGCCATTCTTGTCGGTGACCAGCATATTGATCAGTGCCAGCCACAGGGGCAGGGCGCAGGCATCCGTACCGGGCAATTCGTCGATTCCGGCGCAGGCCGCCAGAGGATGCGCAACGGCATTGTCGCGCAAATAGGCGCCGGCAAAGTCCGCCAGCTCCAGAAGTTCTCCCTGGTAAATGGCGAGACACTCGGCCAGTTGCGTCAGGCGATCGGCCACCAGCTCATCGATCGCAAAGTGGAAATAATCCTGCGCGCCTTCCTGTCCCACGCTCAGCAGCGGGCCCAGCCACTGGTCGCGTTTTTCCAGCAGAATTTGCAGCAGCTTGTTGAGCTGGCCGAGATCATTGTCCAGGTGCAACAGCAATTGTTGCAGCGCAATATCCGCGGTGTCGTCATCCAGGGACTTGAGCAGATTGACCACGGCCATTTCAAATGCGACCTGGGTTTGCTCCAGAGGCTCCCCCGGTGCGCCGAGTCCGCTTTCGATGGGCAGCTGGCTCGCGAGGCTGCGGCAGAGGCCGTCGATCGTCTGGATGCGCAAGCGCTGGGGCATTTGCAGCAGTTGCCAGTTCAGTTCGCGGTCCCGTGCCAGCAATGCGCTGGCGAGATCCCAGGTAATGGCGTCATGGGGGTTGTCGGGTCTCTGGGTGTCGCGTGCTATTTGCAGTGCCTCGATCAAGCGCTCGCGCATTTCGCCCGCGGCTTTGCGGGTAAAGGTGATCGCCAGCACTTCTTCCGGTTGCTGGCAGCTGGCGAGAAGCTTCAACACCCGCTGGGTGAGCAGGCCGGTTTTGCCGGAGCCCGCCGGGGCAGAGACCGCGAAACTGCGGGTGATATCGAGGGCGCGGGTACGGGCGCTGGCGTCGACCGGTTGCGAGACGGCCTGGGTGGATACTACTTCGCTCATTGTGCTGCCTGCTCTGCCATGTTTCTCTCCGGCCAGCGGTTTAGCGGCCAGAGCTCGCTCTGGTTGGTGTTGTCCTGTGGGCGGTCGAACTGCAGGGAGGCGACGCCGCCGCGGTACTCTCCAGCAAGCAGTTCCAGACCCCGCTGCCAGTAATCGCTGAGATCCTGCCAGGTGGTGTAAGGGGCATCTTTCTGGGTGTCGGCCACCGCCTTGATGCCGTTAATCGGCTGCTCCAGTTCACCACAGCCGCTCCATTTGCAATCGCTGGTCCGCACCTGGCCGAAAGCGATGGCACGTGCCTCCGGTTGGAAGAGGGCGTAGAGCGGCAGCTGCGGTTCGCGAATCCGATCCTGCAGCCATTCGTTAATGCTGGGGGTACCGGTTTTGTAGTCGATCACCAGCTGTTCGCCGCCAGCGAGCAGATCGAGGCGGTCGAGTCGCAGGTTGAACTGCAGTCCGTCAATGGTTACCTGCTGGCCCCACTCAATTTTTTCGACGGTGAAAGCCGGGCGCTGGGATTCCAATTCCAGCCACTGGTTCATCAGTCGCAGCAGCCGCTGTTGTTCCATTGCCCAGAATCCGGCGGGCAGGTGCCCGTGCTTTTTGCGGACGTCGCGCAGGGCATTGGCGATGGCGGTTTGAATCTGTTGGTTGCGTTCGTCTTCGCTCAACGCATTGAGGCGCGTGGAGTCGCGGCAGGCCTGCCAGAATTCCGCCAGCACCTGATGCACCACATTGCCGCGCTCCGCGGGACTGAGTCCGATACTCGGGGCCATAAAACCGCTGGCGCCGAGGCGGTAGCGCAGTTGCGCGTTGAGCGGGCAGAGTGCCTGAGCTTTTAATACTGAGGCACCACCGCGCACGCGTTCGCACTCGATGGGCAGTAACGGCGGCAGTTTGGTGTCGGCCACTTTTTCCAATTCGATGGCGTTGGCCAGTTGTTGGTTGTGCTCGGTGAGGCCGTCGCTGCCGAAGGTTTCAGATTCTTGCCGTTCGCCGAACAGATTGCTCAGCCCCTGATGAACGCCATCTTCCTCGCATGCGTAACTGACCACGATGTCGCCGCTGGCATTCAGCAAGTCGTCGGTGAGCTCGCGGGCGAGTTCCAGCTCGCGCTCGGCGCTGGCGCGGGGCATTTTCCAGTGCTTTTGCCACTGGATCGGGAGCAGCGGATTGGGCGATGGGGCTGTCGGCCACTGTTGCTGACCAAAGCCAACCAAACGCAGGTGGTCGAAGGCCAGGCCGCCGGCTTCCAGTACGCCGAGAATCTGCAGAGGGCCATCGCGGGTTTCCGCCTGGAAGGGGGTGCGGCTGGCAACCTGGCGCAGTTGCTGCAGCGCCTGGGATGCGGACAGGGTGCCGGAAAACGCAGAGAGGGTCGCGAAGTTTTCCAACGCGCTCTCCCAGTGCAGCAGTTGCTGGTATTCCTGGCTGTCCGGGTTGCGTTGCCCCGGCCAGCCGAGTGTGGCGAGAATTTCAGAAAAACGCGCGGCCCAGACTTCGGCTGGAGCGCGCTGCCAGCGGCGCTGGCGGTCGCCGATCTGTTCCAGTTGACGCGGAAGTTGGGCAGATTCGAGCTTTAACTCTTCGGTAACGCGCTCTGCCCAGTATCGGAGAGAGTCACCGGTCACCCTGCGCAGTTCCAGTTTCTGCAGCCGGCGGAACAGGGCGCTGCGCAGCCAGAGTTCTTGCTCATTGCCCCAAAATGGGCTGAACAGCAGGTTCCTTAACTGGGAGTAATCCCATTCGTCAGCGAGCAGTTCCAGCAGTTGCAGTGCTGCAGCGCCAATGGGGGTCTGCGCCAGCGGTGTACCGGCGGAGAAGTTGAATGGCAATGTGTAGCGCGGTTGTGCCGGGTCGAGAAACTGCGGCTCCAGCACCCGTGCAAAAATAGATTCCACTTGGGCGCGGCACTGACCGAGGTTGTTGACCACAATACCGACGCTGTCGCGGCTGTTGTTCGCCGTACTGGCCTCCAGTTTTTGTGCGGCCCACCGTGCAGCCTGGTAAAGCTCTTCTTCAAGATTGCTGCAGGGCGCACTGGTGATCTGTGCCTGGCGTTTGGTTGCCGGGCGATCGATCATATTTTCTGCCGCACTTTCGATAATGGAATGATACAGCGGCGATATCTGCGCGAAGCCCGCAGTATCGATCTGCGGCAGTTTTGGCAGCGCGCCCTCGCTGAAGGCCTGCAGTATGCGCTGGTCTCGCTGATCCGGCGTAATGGCGTTGTGCTGTCGCAGTTGATCGGCAAAGGCGCGGATCATGCGAAACAGCGGGAATTCATTGGCACTCAACGACAGTGCGAATTGTTCCAGTAGCGGTTCGATGGCGCTGTCCAGCTGTTCCAGATCGTCCACCAATTGCCACTGCAGCAACTGCGCCAGGGCGCCATCGGCGTCGCGGCACAACTGCAGGCTGTTGAGCAATTCCTTTTCCAGCGCTTCATCAAATGCCCGCTGCCACAACAGCTGGCGTTGCTCCCTGTTCAATACTTGCCGCATCGCCGGTGCCCAGCCCTGTTGTTGCAGGGTGAACCACAATTTATCCAGCCAGCCCTGCATGGACTCGACCGCCGGCGGTGTCCAGCTGGAAGCGGCGGGCTGTTCGCTGGCGTAGACCTGTTGGCAGCGGTTGCGAAGTCGGTTGTTTGGGGTCAGCAGCAGGCCTCCCGGGGGGAGTTGCGCGAGGATTTCCAGGACGGGGAATGCCGGTTGCAGCATGAAAAGGCGAGCCTAATTCTTAAAATTTTGCGGTAGGGTGTGACGGTTAACAGTCGCGGTTTGCGGCGAGGCTGTCAACGGTCGTTGGCGGGCTAAATTATCGACAGTTAACTGACTGGCATTTGCTGGGCTGGCGAGAACTCAGCGAAGGCGAGGGCGATTTGCTGGTCTGAATCGGGTGCGCTGCTCAGTAACTGGCTGGCACCCGCAGTTTCCGGCAGCGCCAGGTTCAGTTCCTGCAGCCACCACTGCACACGCCGGGCGATGGCGGGGCCAGAGTCAAGCCAGCGAATGCGGCGGGGAGCGAACTGATCCAATTCTTCCCGCAGTAGCGGAAAGTGGGTGCATGCGAGCACCGCAATGTCCACTTTATCGCCACCGGCAGTGTGGAATATGCGCTGTAGCACCGGCTCAAGATCCGTTGCGGAAATCGTCTCTCCGCGGAGCTTCGCCTCTGCCAGACGTACCAGCTCTGGTGCCGGTACATTGATCACGCGTCGGTCATTGGCGAATTGCTCGATCAACTCATGGGTATAGCGGCGGTTGACGGTGCCCTCGGTGGCGATCAGGGCGATGACGCCGCTCTGGGTTTCCTGGGCCGCGGGCTTGATTGCCGGAACAACCCCCACCACCGGTTGCTGAAGTGTTTCCCGCAGCTGCGGCAGGGCGAGGGTACTGGCGGTATTGCAGCCAACCACAAGGATATCGGCTCCGGTGGCTTCCATCATCGCTGAAGCTTGTTCGACGATGCGTGGACGCAGTTCTTCCTCGCTTTTGGTGCCGTAGGGGTAGAAGCCGTTGTCGACCCCGAAATGCAGGGTGAGCGCGGGTATCTGCCGGCGGATCTCGCGGGCAATACTGATGGCGCCGACGCCGGAATCGAATATCAATGCGCTGGGGGCCTTGTTAGAATGGCCGCTTCCATTGGGCATAACGAAAACCTGTTTCCCTCAATTCTGCATCCCCAGTAATAGTGGAGGGGCTTGCAAATCGGGCCAAGAATACCGCATTCAGCGCCGGGACTGGCAGGTCATTTCGCCCGCAGCGCAGCGGCCGGGTTATCCGGGCCTTCCCCAATAAGTTTAAGAGTTTTCTATGATTTCGTTTCCTCTCCAGGTCACACTTGAGCAAGCGGTGTTGGCAGCGGCACTGGTACTGTTTTTGGTGGGCCTTGCTGCGTGGCTCAGCCGTGGTGCCGTAAGCCGGCGGCTGCAGGCGCTACAGGGGGAGCATCAGGTGGTGGTGGCGCAGTTGGTAAGTAGCCGCGAGCAGGAGTCCCGCCATGAGCTGGATGTTCAGCAGTTGCGCACAGAGCTGGACTCCAAATCGACCCAGTTGGCCCGCTATCAGGTGCTGGTGGAGAAAGGGGAGGCCGCGCTGGCCGAGCAGAAGCAGCAGCTGGAGCAGACCCGAGCCAGTATGACCCAGCAGTTTGAGAACCTCGCCAACCGCATCTTCGAAGAGAAACAGCAGGCCTTCCAGCGCCGCAGCGAAGACAGCCTGCGCAAGAGCCTGGACCCGCTGGAGCGCCAGTTAGGCGATTTCCGCAAGCGGGTGGAGCATGTCTACGACCGCGAGAACGCCGAGCGCAACAGCCTCATGGGCCAGATCAAGGCGCTGCGGGAGCAGACCCAGCGCATCAGTGACGAGGCGCTCAACCTCACCTCCGCGCTCAAGGGTGACCGCAAAATTCAGGGCAACTGGGGCGAAGTAGTGCTGGAGCGCTTGCTGGAAGAGTCCGGCCTGCAGAAGGGCCGCGAGTACGAAACCCAGGTGAGCTTCACCAGCGACGGTCGTCGCCGCCAACCGGATGTGATCGTGCGTCTGCCGGAAAACAAAGACCTGATTATCGATTCCAAGGTCTCTCTGGTGGATTACGAGCGCTATGCCTCCGCCGAGACCGACGAGGAGCGCACTGCGGCACTGAAACAGCATGTGAACTCACTCCGCGCGCATATCACCGGGCTTAACAAAAAAGCCTACGAGCAACTGGAAGGGGTGCGCACCCTCGACTTCGTGTTTATTTTTGTTCCTATTGAGGCGGCCTATATGCTGGCCATGCAGGCGGATCCGGAAATGTTCCGCTTCGCCTATGAGCGCCAGATTGTGCTGGTCAGCCCGACTACCCTGATGGCGACCCTGCGCACCGTGGAAAATATCTGGCGCTACGAGAAGCAGAACAAGAACGCGGAGAAAATTGCCGATGAGGCGGGCAAGCTCCACGACCAGTTCGCGCTGGTGCTGGAATCCCTCGACAACCTGGGCAGCCGTATCCGCCAGGCTGACGAGGCCTACCAGGAAACCTACAAGCGACTGGCCACCGGGCGCGGCAATGCGGTCAAACGCATCGACAGCCTGCGCAAGCTGGGGGCCAAGACCCGCAAGCAAATCGCCGCGGATCTGCGCGAAAGCGCCGAAGACAGCCACAAGCTGCCAGCACCAGAGCGAGACATGGACGCGGTGGAAGAAACTGCCGAAAGCGAAACCTGATCTATGTGGGAAACCTTCAATTTTGCGCTGTCGGTTACCGGCCCCATTTTCCTTACTTTGCTGGTGGGGTACGGGTTGGCGAGAAAAGGTTTGCTGAGTGAGTCCTTTGTGGACGACGCCTCGAAGCTGGTCTTTCTGGTAACGCTGCCGGCGCTGTTGTTTTTCAATATTTTCGGGTCCGATGCCCGTGTCACTGATGAGTGGCCGCTACTGGCGGCAGGGCTGATCGGTACTGTGCTCACCGTGCCACTGGCCTGGTTGACGGCGCGCTCTCTCGAACACGGCGACCGCAGTGCCTTTATCCAGGGAGCTTTCCGCGGCAACCTGGGGATTATCGGCCTGGCATGGGCGGCCAATGCTTACGGCCCTGGTGGGCTGGCACAGGCGGCGCTGCTGATGGCGGTTATCACTATTTTCTACAACGCCGCGGCGGTTGCACTGTTTGCGGTGTACAGCCAGAAAGCCCAGTTCAGCTGGTTAAAACTGGCAAAAGACATTGCCCGCAACCCGCTGATTGTCGCCATCGTACTGGCGCTGGTGGCCAAGGCAGTAGGGCTCAAATTGCCGCAGATGCTGGTGCAGACCGGTGAGTATCTTGCCTCGGTGACCCTGCCACTGGCACTGTTGTGTATCGGTGCCAGCCTGGATCTCAGCATGCTCCGGCGCAGTTCTTTTGGCGCCTTTGCCGCCAGCGGTTTTAAATTGCTGATCGTGCCGCTGGTATTGCTGGGGGTTGGTTGGCTGTTTCAGCTGGATGGGCAGGCGATGGCGATTCTGTTTTTACTCGCCGCTACGCCTACGGCGTCTGCGTCCTTTATCATGGCGCGCGCACTGGGTGGCAATAGCCAGTTGGCGGCGAATATCGTTGCGCTCAGCACCCTGTTTTCGATTGTTACCGCCAGCCTGGGGCTGGCGTTGTTGAAGGTATCTTTTCCATGACCGAACCCATGACCGAAGTACCTGTCTGGATTCTGGTAATCGCCGGACTGATTATTTTTACCCTTTCCGCGATTGCGACTTACTACTGCCTGGAACTACGCAAGGCGCAAAAGCGGCAAAAGGCGCAGCTGGCGGAGCTGGAAGCGGCAGCGGATGCGCAGCGGGATCGGGTGAACACCAGTATTCAGATCATCGCCAAAACCCTGCTCGATGACGGGGTGGGCCTGACCGAAGCCTCACTGCGGATTCGTGTGCTGCTGGATTCCCTGCAGGTTGAGCCGGCAGTGAAAGAGGAGTTTGTGGCGTTTTACCAGGTTGCGGATAAAACCAGCCACATCCCGATCCTTGAGGACTGGAAGAAGCTTTCGCGCAAGGAAAAATTTGCGTTTGAAAAGGAAATGGCGCGGGTGGAAGACGATTACCGGGATTTCGCACTGGATGCAGCCAAGCGGATTCTTGGCCGCAACTTCTAAAAGTTGGTTTTTAAAAGTTCGTTTTTTGACTTTTACTTTTTAACCAAAAGCACGGCGGATTCGGTGTGATCCGTATAGGGGAACTGGTCAAAAATCGCAAAGCGCTCAATGCGGTGGGTTTTGGTCAGTTCTTCCAGGTTCTCCAGCTGCGTTTGCGGGTTGCAGGAGATATACAGAATTTTTGGGAAGCGGGCGATCATTGCGCAGGTATCGGCATCCAGACCGGCTCTGGGTGGGTCCACCAGTACGGTTGAGAAGTCGTAACTGTCGAGATCAAAATCTTTCAGGCGGCGAAAGGGACGGACCTTGTCGATGGCCTGGGTGAACTCCTCCGCAGACAGGCGCAGGATGTGCAAGTTTTCTATTCCGTTTGCCGCGATATTTTCCTGTGCAGCGTTAACGGAAACTTTGGAAATTTCGGTGGCCAGCGCCTTGTCGAAATGCTCCGCCAGGGGAATGGTGAAGTTGCCATTGCCGCAGTAGAGCTCCAGTAAATCGCCCTCGGCATTTTCGCAGCAGCTTTTGGCCCACTGAATCATTGAGCGGCAGATGTCACCATTCGGCTGGGTAAAGCTGCCTTCTACCTGTTTGTACTGGTAGCTTTTGCCGTCGATCTCCAGTTTTTCGATCACGTAATCCCGGTCGAGCACCAGTTTCTGCTTCCGTGAGCGACCCAGGATCGGCACGCCCAGTTTCTCCTGCAGCGTGCGCGCCTCGTTTTCCCATTCTTCACCCAGCGGTTTGTGGTAGATCAGCGTGATCAACGCATCGCCGCTCAGGGTTGTCAGGAATTCGGTGCAGAACAGGCGCTTTCGCAGAAGCTCACTGTTGTTAATGGCGTCTAGCAATGGCGGCATCAATACGTTGATCCGCTCGGAGCCGACGGTAAACTCCTCGATAACAAACGGCTTTTTGTACTCGCCCTGTTTGTACATGGCGTAATCCACCCGGCCGCCTTCCTGCCACATTTTGAACTCCGCGCGCAGGCGGTAGTGGCTGGGCGGGGAGGGGAATACCTCCGGGGTCAGCTCGGTAAAAGGCGCATAGGCCTGCTGCAGGCGGGCCACCTTTTGATCCAGTTGTTGCTGGTAGTCGTCGGTATTTACGCGGTGAAGAGCCATGTGCTGAGCCGTTTCTGTTACAGGGGGCGACCGGATTAGGGCGCGCGATCATTGGGGGTAGGGGCGCGGATTATAGCGGATGCAGCCTCCAGATAAACGGTTGTGATTTGATGAGTGAGGAAGAGTGAAATGGCACTGGGAAAGCTGGAAATAGTAGTGAACGGGCAGGGACTGCACGAATTTACCGATGAGGTGAACCACTGGCTGGCCAGTCAGAACCTCTTTGGAAGTGGGCTGTGCACCCTGTTTATCCAGCACACCTCGGCCAGCCTGCTAATTCAGGAGAATGCGGACCCCAGTGCGCGGGTGGATCTTGAGAACTGGCTGAACCGCCTGGTGCCGGAGAATGACCCCCTGTACACCCATACCCTGGAAGGGCCAGATGATATGCCGGCACATATCAAGGCGTCGCTGACCGCCTGCAGCCTGAGTATCCCCATGGAGGACGGCCGGCTGCTGCTGGGCACTTGGCAGGGTATCTACCTGTGGGAGCACCGCCATCACCGCGGGAAGCGGCGGGTGATTGTGCAGGCCTGAGGAGGTTCAGAGTGCTTTCCGGGCTCAGTAGTGGACCTTCAACTGTAACTCCAGGTAGTCATCGCTCCTGAAACTGTTCAAGACACCGCCGCCGCCCGAAAAAGTGCGGCCTTTCACTGCAAATGTCAGGTTTTGCCCCAGGCGACGATCTGCTTCCAGTGAAAACAGCGTCTCACCGCTGTCTGGATCCCAAATAGTGCCTACCAGAACCGAAGTGTCCTGGCGGTCGTTCAGGGCATAGCGCAGCCCCATAAAAATGTCATTGTTAAATGCGGAAACCGGTGTGAGTGGATCCGTGATGTCTCTGTTGTCATACAGGTATTCAAGGATTAACCCGAGATCCCCCCTGTGTCCCATGAATTGGTAGTTCGAATACTCCAGTCCGCCAACCAGGGCGTGCATATCTTTGCTATAGCCACGGCGGTACAGGGTTTCCAGCTTCCATAGCCAGGCGTTTTGCGTGTATTGCAGGTCGAGGCTTAACTGCTCGATTTGCTGGTAGTAGGGATGCAGTACACTGGTGGTCATGTCTGGAATCAGTGCCGCTTCCCGATCGGTTCCACTAAACCAGGAAACACCCAGATCCCAGCCATTAAAGTAATGACTGTAACGCAGAGCAGTGTCCAGATGGTTTCGCTCTCGGGAGTCCGCGTAACGGGGGGAGCCGGCGTCCACCGGGAGTGCAAAACCAAGGCGACCTTCAACCCCGGGAAAACTGCGCTCGCGAAAGTAGGGCAGTGCATAGAGTTCCAGGGTGCCCCAATCTCGAAACAGCGTTAAATTGGCGAGAGGCTGGCCCAGCTTGGACTCACCATCGGGGTCTTCGACGGTGTCCGTCTGGTTGATGATGTCCACCAGATGATGGGACTCGGCGACTCCCCAGAATACCTTTCCAATGCCAAGTAAAAGTTCCCAGTCAGACGCGGTACGGCGCCAGCTCAATTCGCGGAGATCACTGTGGGTCCTCTCGGGGTCCACGTAATCATGGCGATAATAGGGAATGGCGGTAAACTGATTTTCGTTGTGGTCTGCACGAATCACCGTCGAAACATGTACGGACAGCGGATTCGTATCTCGTTGGCGGTCAAATGCCGGTGACGCAAAGAAGTTGCGCATGTCTATGCCGCCTTCTGCACTGACTTCCGCCGAGCTGGCTGACACCGGGATACTCAGCAGGGCGCTCAGCAGGGCACTTCGCAGGGCAGTGGCGTCATAGCGTGAAGCGGTCTTAGTCAAAGCCATGATCTAACGAATCCTGCGAAGTACGGATTTTTCAAAATCCCGGTCACTGAATTCGGTGTCGAAACGATAGTCCGAGTACACCAAATCGGTGCTGCGACCTGTCAAGTGATTGACCATTGTCAAACGGTGCGCTCGCCAGAATTTGCCCTCGTACTGTCGATAATCTTCCATCTCCAGCGTTTTTAGCAGAGTGTCACGGCGGTCGTAAAATTCGACTTTCACCATCTGGCTGCGGTTTTGATCTGTCCAGGAAATTTGGCGGGTGTAACCAGACTCTGCATACTTGGGGCGTCGTTCTACGACGTCGCAGACAAATTCGCCGCACGGCTCCGACCGCAAATACTGATATTCGTACTTTTCGAGTGCCTGCGCAGTAAAGTCTTCGAATGCAAATTCACTGCCGACAAATGGGCCGGATTTATTGGCAGAGCTGATACGCTTTTCGCGACGGAGTGCGGGTAAATACAGCCACTGGTCGTCTGGCTCTAAAATCCGCGAATGGGACAGTAATGCGGTACCGCGAACGTCGGCGGGCGTATTGAAGAGAATCAGGCTCTTGTCGCCCAGTAGGGGATCACTCACTTCTAAGGTTTGTATGGTGAGCGCTCTTGTTGACTCATTTCCAGACGCGTCGCGGAGCACCATGGTGAGATCGGCAATACTGGAATGGAAGCCCCGGTCTGAACGATCCGTTCGCTCAGCGATCTGATAGCCCCGCTGGTCAGCAACCGTTTCTGCCCAGGCTGGGGTAACTGCGATCAGCAATAATGTCAGACGTGCAAGCGTGTTGACCATACCGGCCCCCATGGACGACGTGTTCTGTCTTGAGCGCAAGCGCGTAGTTAAGTTCAACATGGTTAGGTTCTTCCTTATTCCTTTCTAGATTTCGGTCATATCAAAGTCGCCTTTCGACATGCCACAATCCGGGCATGTCCAGCTTTCCGGGACATCCTGCCATGCGGTACCTGCTGGAATGCCCTCTTCAGGTCGCCCCAATTTCTCGTCGTACACAAATCCACACAAAATGCACATAAACTTACGCTGATTCATAGTTCGTCCTTTTGACGGCGGTACTGCTTACTTTCAAGCACCGACTGAGATTTTGCGTGCTTCGGAATTAAAATCTGCGGAAACAGATTGAATCTCGGATTTCAGCTTGGCGAAAAACGCTAAATTTTCCGTAGACGTCTTGTCGTGATCGCTCTTGCTCGGTACTTCCACGCTGCCACCGGGAAGCAGCAGGCGATAACTTTCACGAATGAATCGAAGGATTTTGTCGTTTGCGAGCAGTGGCAAGACACAGGGAGAGACGATTATTCGATCGACTCCCAGCGTGTGCTTCCACAGCTGTTTTACCGCAAGTGCCGGATCATCCTCTTGCGTGTACCCAAGACCGCTGAAATTCTGGTTTTGCGGACTGCTCTCCGCCTGGTTGGGAAGATTGATTTTCAGGCAATCTCCATCGCGGAGTATTTTTAATGCGGTCGTCGGCTGGGGTGCACCGCGTGCAATACGTGTCAGGATCATGGAATTGACTTTAAACCCGGAACCGAAACTCATCATGAATACACGTTTGCCGGTTTTGGGCCCTGTCTTCTCAATTTCATCCAGTACGTAGAAAATGGAGGGCGAACTCATATTTGAGCGTTGCTCGAAGACGCGAAAACTGAACGCCAAATCTCCTTTGGACAGCTTCAGGCTTTTTGCCAGCCCCGACAGCACTGCGGTGCCACCTGGATGCAGGGCCCAGTAATCGATTTTACTTTGCCAGTCTGGGACTTTCTTTGTGACGGCGTAATGAATTTTCTCGCTGGTTGAGGCGATCTTGGGAACCAGGATCCTCAGGTTTTGTTCAATGCCCCGGGCAGCAACTTTCGGTAAGGTTCTTGACAGCCGTATGGCGGGACCGCCGCTCCCCTCAATGTAGCGAATGGCCTCAAATTCCTGGTTTCCTGAGCTGATGGTGCGCACGCTCTCGTCAATACCGTAAAGTGCGGGCTCCCGGTAGGTGCTGATAAGCAGCGCTGCGCAGCCCTCTCCAAATACCACATTTGGTATGACACCATCCTGAGATTGATTAAACAAATTGCTGACAGCCTCCAGGGCGATCACCAGGCAGCGTGCCGGCCGATTTTCTGATCTCAGGAAGCGAATACCTGCATCCAGTGCAGCCAGCCCACTGGAACAGGCCATGTCGCCAAGGTTCAGGGTGACCGCATGGGAGGGGAATGAAAATGCACTGGCGACGATACTTGCCGCACTGGGCATGGTTTTCCCGACGCTACTGGTGACAACAATAAAATCGATGTCTTTGGCGGATTTTCCGGTTTTCTTGAAAAGACCATTGATGGCGTCAGTCATCAGGCTGCGAATGGTTTTCTCGTATAGCGCCAGGCGTTGTTCCCGGCAGTTGGTGCGAGAAAGTACTTCAATATCGTGACTCAAGTGCCGAACGCGTTGTGGGCTTTCCAGAAGGAGCTTTCTGTAGAGTTCGCGCGACTCGTTGTCGAGTCCGTTGCGCGTACACTGTTCGAGCTTTTCATAAAGCTTTTCGTTGGTAATCGGTATTCCATAATCCGAACAATGGAAGTCGACTAATTTGACTTTTCTGTTTCCCATGATTCTTTCCGTGAATATTCGGGTTTGCAATATATAGAATTGGTTATTGGTACGGCTTCTTCCCCCATCACGCCGGTGATTGGTAATGATGCTTGGGGTTTATCCGTAGAAATTTCAGGATGGACTTCCGGAGCTGATTGATGACTGTCAGTGGAATATCGATCCAAGGTCTCACGCAAACCATGACAAACACGCCATTATCCGCGTCGCTATTCAGGTACTCCATGATCTTGAGCCCGCGACTATCGAGCGACTGAAGGGATGTCTGATCATTGCGTATACGAAACCCAAGGTTCTGGCAGCGACCGGGTATAAGCCCGTTATCCTGTAGGTTGTTCAGGTTGAGGTTTTCAGCAGTTTTTCGGTATAGCGCTCTATTGGGGAATGATTTCGTCGGGTTTAGTATGTCCGGAAATATTCTGGGTGCGATGGCGCGCATGTTCAGATAGCTTCTGGGGTTATTTGATACGGTGCAGA
The DNA here is from genome assembly GCF_009903625.1 of Microbulbifer sp. ALW1. Taxonomy (NCBI): domain Bacteria; kingdom Pseudomonadati; phylum Pseudomonadota; class Gammaproteobacteria; order Cellvibrionales; family Microbulbiferaceae; genus Microbulbifer; species Microbulbifer sp. ALW1. The sequence continues at coordinate 2,954,256 of NZ_CP047569.1, forward strand.
GTGCACTGGTCGTGAACAACTTGGTCCATTGGAAAAGGTAGCGAAAATATAAGTAGCTTCCGAGTTTTCGCTGTACCCCACGGGGACTTTTGTCGGTTTTCCCGCTGAGGCTAAAGTGGAGGACCTGGAATCCATTAGTACATTTTTTCTGGTAGAACAAAAATGCGCTTGCGTTTCCTAAATGGTAATAAATAAGAACGCATTCCACAGACCGAAGGTAGGATTCGATATGAGCTTCTGGATCTGAGGATACAAAAGATTGTCCAAAGATCGAAAGTATATCCTTCCGTTCTTCGATGGTTGCTGAGCTACATTGAACGTCCTTGATCATGTTTTCCTCAGGGATTGCTGGGGGAAAGTTCTCTTTTCATAAGCGCATGGCGCTTTGCAAAGGTGCTTTTTGTTATCGGTGAGCAAATGAAGGGGTCTGCAAGGCCAAGAAACCCCCCGGAAAATTCGAGTACATCGCGGTATCGGGTTTTTCCACCCAAATCCTCAAAATGATGTTCATGGCGGAAATACTTATAAGGCCCTTTTCGCATTTCATCGACGAAGTGGCTATTGGGTTCAAATTCAGTGATTTCTGCTTCATAAGTGAAAGGAAGCCCGAACATATAGAAAACAAAGCGTAATCGCTCGCCACAGCTATGCCAGTATTCCGGCCCGGAAATCCAGTTTGTTCTATAGGGGAAATGCGACAGGAATCCGGCTCTGGATGCACAGAATTCAAAGACTTCCTCTACGGGGCGATCGATAATACTTTCAAACTCGAGTTTCATAGTTTGCTTACACCTGTAGGTTCTTTACCGGATCAATGTAGATTTTTACGGGGTCTGAAAGTCGTAGCTTGGCAGAAAACCCCAGCATGGGGACGTCTTCATAAGTGCCGAGATCCCCGGATGCCTGAACGAGTGAATACACTTCGGGCAGGTTGTGCCATGGGACCGTAGGAAAGTAGTGGTGCTCTGTGTGAAAGTTGAAGTTGTATGCCAGCACCGTTGAGAGCAATTTTGAAAAAGAGGAGGTTCTGGAAACGCTGTCCTGCTCATGCAATGGTATAGGCGTCGACCGAGTTTTCGATGTGAAAGGAAAAATGCCGGAGTGGTGGGTGAAGTTAATGGCTTCAAACCAGAAAAAGTAGAAGATGATGGCTGGAAGGATGTAGCTCAACCAGTTTGACATGCCCATTGTAAGTCCCAGTGTGACTTGGGGGACAAGGCACACTACTAGAGATAGCAGTCCGCTGTTTCGACTCTTTCGGGTGGTACTTTTTTTGAACGGGTGCAGCCAGAACACTGAGAAAATCAATTGAATTGAGGGGATGGGAACACAAAACCACCAAACCCAGCGAAATGCCTGCCGTTTTAGGAAGGATGCCTCTCGTAGCTTGAGAAGCCCTGCCTGGGTTGGATCCCGGTCGATCACGCCCACCCATTTGTGGTGTTGCAGGTGTAATTCTCGCCAGGGTGTAAAAGGCACCAGGCAGAAGGCGCTCAAAAAGTAGCCGGCCAGTGTGTTGCTCCGCTGGCTGCGAAACATGGCGCGATGACCGCATTCGTGCAGCAGGGAAAAACAGCGGAACATGGAGATGCCAGCTACGGCTAACCAGAATAGATAGGAAACGCTGAGGATCTCCGATCTGCACAGAAAGTAGATTGAGCCCGCGCAAATGGCCGGCTCCATTACAAGCAGTGCGGCTGAGAGGGAGCTGTTCTGTGTGAACAGTCCCCGGCGATGCAGTTCTTCCCGAAGCTTGGAGTAAGTGTTGATCTTCAAGATGCTTCTCCGGCGAGTGATTCGTTCTGGGAGGCTTGTGAAGGCTTTGGCTTCTTTTGCGGATCCAGCTTGAGGAGCAGGCAGGGCAGGAACACCAGGTCGATGACAAGCGCCGTCACAATAGTCAGAGCCAGTAGATTTCCCATTTGCGAGGTAGGCTCGAAAGGTGATAGTCCCAGCACCAGAAAACCGGCAGCGAGAATAATGGATGTTGTCAGGATCGCAGTGCCGGCATCCCGATGTGCATACTCGATGGACGCTTCCGGTGAATAATTGAGTGCATTACGTGCGTATCGGTACTTGCTGAGAAAATGAATGGTGTCGTCAACGATGATGCCAATTGCCATCGAAATGACCGCAGAGGTGGCAAGCCCGATGGTGGAAGCCGTAACCGCCCAGATACCCAGAGCCACAATGGCGGGAGTGACATTGGAAAAGATACTGATGAAACCGTAGATAAAGGAGCGGAATGTAATACCAATGAGCAGGGAGATCAGGGTAAATGCAAGGGCGGTTCCCCACAGCATGCTTTTGATATTCGAGCGGGAAAGATTGGCAAACGCCACATCCAGGCCTACGGGGTTGGATACCTGCACACTGTCCGGACCGTTTTGGCGCGACCATGTCTGTGCACGGGCTGAAAATGTTAGCAGCTGCTCAGAGGTTGATTTGTCCAGAATGGCGGTTACGCGCGAGGCGCGCTTGTCAAAGGCCACCTGGTTGGTGAGATCCAGCCCGTAAGGTAGCGACATTTCATAGAGCAACAGGTACTGCGCACTGAGATTGTCAGAATCAGGGAGTTTCAATTGGGTAATATCGTCGCCATGCATGTTCTTGTTGAGACGTGCAATGGTGTCCGGTATTGCGGATACGTAACGTACCTCGGCTTGTGTTCTAAGCCATTCGGAAAACTGGCTGACAAACTGGAGATACTCAACCGACGTGATCGTTGCCGAACTGGTGCCTGAGACTTCGATATCGAAGTCCACCCGGTGTAGCCCGGTTAAATCGCGGTTGATAGCATCCGAATCCTGCCTGAGTTGGAACGAATGGTCGAAGTAATTATTCCAGTTATCTTCGAACTGATTGTACGTGGCCAGATAGCAGAATACACCGAGCGCTGCACAACCGAGAAAGAAGTATGGATTACTACGGCGGACAATATGGGCTGAGAGCCGCGGCATAAACTGCGTTAAGGTCGGCGCGCGGGGTTGGCGCGATATAGGCAGGGATAGTAACAGCGCTGGGACGATTACGACTGAAATCACATAGGCGAACAGGCAGCCTAGGGCGATCATATTTCCCAAGTCCCGATAGGGTGGGGACTCGTTAAAATTCAGGCATAGAAAGCCGATAATGGTTGTGATTGAGGTCAGTGTGATTGCGTTGAAATTTCGCGATAGCGCGCTGGCAAGTGATTCTTCGACCGATTCACCACTCGAGAGTTTTGCGTAGTAGGTGGTCAGCAGGTGAATACAGTCAGCGACTGCGATAACGAGAATGGCATTGGGGACAAAGCCAGCAACAGGTGCCAGAATTGGATCTGTCCATCCGATGATCCCGAATACAAAGCCATTGCTGAGTGTTGCGGTCCCCAATGTCAGGGCGATACCGATAAAGCTACGCATCAGGAATGCCATCAGTAGGATAATCACCAGATACCCGAAGGGAACCAGGTATAGCGTGTCCTGTAGTGCGGCTTCCCCCATGACCTGATTCATCAACACAGAGCCCGCGAGAAAGTATTCGTAATCCGGGTGTTTAGCCTGGGTGCGCTCAATCAGGTTCCGCACGAAGGTGACGGCTTCCGGTGTTTGTTGCATTCTTCGATCGAGCTGGTCGCTGAGCTGAAGGGTAATTTGAATACCCAGTGCACGCCCATCTTCCCCGGCTAGAAAATTCTTTATGAGTGGCTCCGTCTGAGCAATCTCGCGAACTTTCTCATTAATCGTGCTTTGCGAGGCGCTATTGTTTTGGGGCTTGTACAGGTTTCTGACAAAAATGTCATCGTCTTGCGCATGGCTGTACTGGAAGTTTGTTAGGGAGTCCACCCTCCTGGCATAGGGGGTTTGCCATAGTGCTCTGGTGAGTTCTGCAACGAGAGTCAGTGTTTTTTCTGAATAGGCGCTGTCACTGGTCGGACTGATTCCAACAAAGAGTGTTTCGTTCTTGGTGTATTTTCTTTCGACCAGATCGATTTGCTGTACGTCAGGATGGTCCGCAGAAAGGTAGACACGGAAATCCGTACTGAATTTCAGGTTTAGGGCACCTGAAATTGCCACGATGAAAAGGCAGGACGCGATAAGCAGTACTTTGCCACGATTGGCGCTAAGCCAGAAAACATAGCCTTTCATGAACCCTGTCCTTTTGGTTCTTGGGACTTTTGTACCCAATTTATGTTGCGCGATGTATAAAAATGTTAAGAATTCTGTAAAGAAATACTCTTTATTTTTTGTGGTGCCTATAAATTCGCGCGAATACTATGAGTGCAAAAATGCATTGTCAATCGCAAAGCTTTTATCGTTTTCGGAAAAATTTATTTCATTGTTGTTTTGCGGGCGATTCGTAATTTTTATCGAATTAATTAGTACTTTAGTGCTCTTCTTTTTCGTTAGTTGATGCTGCAGTACCAGTTATTTTTAAAGTAACTTAAATGTAATTCTGATGTAATTCAGGCAGGATTTTTTGGCACGAGAGTACTGCTCTCAGCAGTACTCTGTGTATGAGATTGGATTAGGTTGGGTTGAATTGAGTTGGAGTGGATTGGAGCTGGATCGAAAATGGCAGTTATAGACAATTGGTAGGTTTGGGCAGTCCGGCCAGTTTACTGCCAATTTTTGCGGGGCTCGGGGGGAACAATTGCATCAAAAAAATACTGTTGCCTTTCTCGGCTCCCAGGTGTTGCCCGACATATTTCACCAGCGGTCGCATGGCCGGTGATAGTTCAAATTCTTTGTAAAATGCCTGTAACAGGTGGATGACATCCCAGTGATCGTCTGTTAGCTCGATATTCTCCTGTGCCGCGAGGGCTTTCGCAACTTCCGGGCTCCAGTCAGCCAGATTGCGGAGGAAGCCCTCTTTATCCACGGGGATTTCTCGGCCTTCAATTATAAAACTATTCATTTTGGACTTACCGGAACCAACTGACGATGGGGTTATTTTGGGTGCAGAGGTTAACCCATTGGGCTTCATCAATCGTTTGGATTGCGGGATCGACGGATACCCCGCGGGCGATCGCATCGGACTTCAGGCAGTACACGGCGCCGCTCATTCGCTGTACCAGTGCCGGGTCATGGGCTGCGTAGACCGCGTCTTCAATAAGTAACAGCGCATCGCCATTTATGCAGGCGGAAAGGCAGTCCTGGAGTGCACTTCCGGCAAAAGGTGACTGGTTAACGATATGTAATGTCATTTCAAAAGCTCAATACCTGATCGAAGCGGGCAATAAAAGCCCCCGGATTTTCCAGTAGTTCGATTTCGGCGCCAGGGATTTCGATGTTTTCGAGATTGATCCCTCGATCTTCCAGGCTTCGGCGGCAAATGTGCAATGTTTCGACACCAAACATGGGCAAGGCTTGCAGGTTCCTGCGCAAGTTCTTCTCGCCAATGGCATCCGGGCTTTGCTCCAGTAATTGGAAGACGCCGTCATTGATAAACAGCACTTCCGGGACCTGGTCCATTGCGGCACACGCTAGGATGGCTTCGAGTCCTTCGCGGGCGATGGTGTGACCGTAGGGCGCATGGCGGCAGACGGCGAGAATCGATTTTACCTGGGGCAAGACTTCAACCTCCGAAAGTGATAACGCGGTCGCTGAGTGCAGTGGCTTCCGCCAGCTGTCCCAGGCCGGCCAGCTCAAAACCCGGCGCCAGGTTGGCAGCGGGCTTTTCCAGGCGCGAGGCTTCCGTCTCACTCAGCACCCCGCGGCGCTGGGCGGCAGCGATACATACGCTGAGCTCGAGCGCGTGTTCACCCTGCAGTTGCTGCCAATGCTGCAACAAATCCGTTTCATCCTGGGGGGGTGCTGCTAGTGCGCTACCATTTTGAATGCCGTCACTGTAAAAGAATACGCGATAGATACCGTGGCCGGAATCTAGTACGGCTCGCGCGAAGCGCAGTGCGGTGCTGGCACCTTCTGAGGCGTGGGGTGCGCCGTAGACGACGAGAGTGAATTGCATGTGAGGGCGTTACCGATAAAAAAATGCCCCGCGGAGCGGGGCACTGTGTGAACTGTCTCAGTCCGCTGATCAGTCGTCGCCGGAAGCGAAACCGAAGATGTGCAGCAGGCTGGTGAACAGGTTCAGGATGTTCAGGTACAGCGAGGTGGTGGCCATGATGTAGTTGGTCTCACCACCGTTCACGATACGGCTGGTATCGTACAGGATGAAGCCGGAGAACAGCAGGGCAATTACACCACTCAGGGCGACGCTTGCCAGCGGCATGTAGAAGCCGAAGAAGCTTGCGATCATCATACCGAGGGCGCAGACCAGTACCGCGATCAGGCCGACAAACAGGAAACCGCCCATGAAGCTGAAGTCTTTACGGGTGGTCAGCACGTAGGCAGACAGGGCAAAGAAGATCAGTGCGGTGGTACCCAGCGCCTGCATTACAATTTGACCACCGCCGGCGAGGCCAACGTAGTGGTTCAGCATCGGGCCGAGAGAAGCGCCCAGCAGACCGGTGAAGGCAAACACCACACCCACGCCAGAGGCGGAGTTGGCGGTACGGGGCAGTACGAACCAGACCAGTACGATCGCGGCGATGGAGCAGATGAGGCTCATGCCGCGGCCCATGCCGATGGCCATGGAAATGCCGGCAGTGACTGCACTGAATAGAACAGTCATTGCCAGTAGTGCGTAGGTGTTACGCAATACCTTGGCGGATTCCGAGCGATCCAGTGCTCCGGACTGTGTATAGACTTCTTGGCGCATCTAGCGTCTCCTGCAAGTGAATATGAAATCTTCCGGGATCATATAACCAGCGCTTTAGACCTTCAAGTAGGCGCTGTGTTCGACGATCTGTAATAATTTGGGGCAAATTAGCGTGCACCACCGAGGATCAGAAATGATATTGCTCAAAACCCTGTTCACACGGCGTTTTCTCGCCTTTCAGCCCGGTAAGGTGACTTCTCTGGGTGTCGCGCTGTTCGCGCTTTTCTGGGCGGCGACCGGCTATTCCAGTACCGAAGCGCCCAGCCAGGTTCCCTTTGGAGACAAGATGGGGGCGGAGGTGCTGAATTACAATCGCCTGCGCCCACAATTAGCCACTGGTGGCAGTATAGATCTGGCACAGGTGGAGAGCCTGAAGAACAAGGGATTCAAGACCATTGTGGACCTGCGGACTCCGGAAGAGGGGACAGCCGAAGAGCAGACTGCGGTGGAAGCCGCCGGAATGGTCTATGTGAACCTGCCGGTCTCGAAAGGCGCGCCGTCAGATCAGTTGATTGCCCAGTTGGGCAAGATCCTGGAAAACGCCGATGCAGCGCCAGTATTGCTGCACTGCGCGTCTGGGAACCGCGTTGGCGCTGTCTGGGCCATTTATCGGGCCAGGCAGGGTATCCCGCTGGAGATTGCTATCGAAGAGGGGCGAACCGCGGGTATGCGGGCGTCCCGTGAAGAGCAGGTGCGGGCGCTGCTGCAGTAGGCGGAATTTGTCGACACAGTCATTCCGTGTCGGATTTTGTAAGCGGCAACCGGATGTCCACGATCAGCGGCAGATGATCGGATGCCAATCGTGTCAGCTCACTGCGCGGCACGTGGATATCGTTGATCTCCAGTGCCTGTTCCACAAACACGTAATCGATGCGCGCTTTGGGTAGGCGGCTGAAAAATGTCCCTTTCGGTTTGTGCCCGGGTAGTTTGAGCTGGGCGTCATCAAGCACTGCGCTCAACCGCTTGATTTCAGCAGAACCGGGGAGGGCATTGAAATCGCCGACGAGAATGCGCGGGCGGCCGCAGTCGCCATTGCCCATCCATTCCGGTCCCAGTAGTGCGTCGATCTGCCGCATCCGTTCGGCCTTCGCCAGGCCAAGGTGCGTATTGAATATCTGTACCCGGGTACCGTGAAAATCCAGTTCCATCCACAGGGCCCCCCTGGGTTCCGCACGACCGTGATGTCGTGAGTGCTCCGGTGGCCCGGGAAGAATCCCTTTCTTGATCAGCCGTATGGGGTGCCGTGACATGATGGCGTCCCCATAACGCTCATCCTCTATGTGCATGGCTGGTTGGAAGTGGCAGTCCATAGAGAGCAGCCTGGATATCTGGTGGGCCTGGTCGACGCCGCCGGTGCGCTGGCGGCGTACATCCACTTCCTGCAAAGCGACGATATCCGGTGAGTAGCGGGCGATGACGCGGGCTATCCGCTCCGGTGATAGCTTGCCGTCCATACCTTTGCAGATATGCACGTTGTAGGTCATCACCCGCAGGTTTTCACGGTTGCGCTCCGCTCGACGGCTTTTTGTAGCTCGCGTTTTCTCCGCTGGTGGCACTGCTGAATGTGGAGCTGGTTGGTTTGCTGGCTGTTCGGGTGACGGAGCAGCTTGAGTAGCGGACCCACTCCCGGGTTGCGTGTTATCCGCCGGTTGTGGGGCGACCATTATCGCCGGTGGTGATTTCAATTCCTGCGCCGGATGTGCCTTCAGGAAAGCCAGTGCCGCATTGCGAATATCCCGGGGCCGCCAGTGCTTGCGACCATTGCCGGGGAAGTGAATATCCCCGGGCATAAGTGCGAAGGCATGGGTTTCGTTGGGGGCCGCACCACCGTGGCTGCCACATTCGATTGCAAAACTGATACTTTCATTACCCGCACACCAGCCGCTGACAACAAAATCGCCGGCATCCGGGTGGCGGCAAAGGTTGGCCAAATCCTCGGCGGCTTCGTCCACGAAAGGGTGGTCGGGCCCCAGTACCTTGTGGCCATCCTCCGGCAGGGAAAAGGCGCCGTGTCGCCACCAGCCGCGGACCTTGCTCAGGGTTTCTCCCTCTTCGGTCACGGTAGTGCTGGTTTTGTCCTCATACAACACCATGGGCGCCTGAGTCTTTTCCACGATCAAGCGGGCGATCTCGGATGGTGGCGTGTCCTTGCAGTGGATGTTGTACAAAAGTGCCAGCGGCCCCATGGCGGAAAGTGCCATGGGGGCTTCGCCCTCGCGATGACTCTCAGGGGGCTTGATGGGGAAGAGCTTCTGAACCCATTGCCCGCCGAATAGGCGTACCCGCTGTAGCTGGACACCGTGGTTGCTGCTGGCGCTGTAACCCTGGGGCTTTTGCGGAAGGCCTGACAGGGCCTCGCTCACTGCGTCGGCAAAGCTGCGCCCGTGTAATGTTTCGTAGGGGGTGCTGTCTTCCTGGCCGTGGTCTGAGTAAATCCACACGTCGTAGTGGCGACGGGACGAGCGGTGAGCGGCGCGCCAGATGCGTGCAATCGCATCGTCGATGCCTTTCAGGGTCCAGTGGGCGAATTTGGAACTGGGGCCGCGGCGATGAGACTGTTCGTCGTACCCCAGGAAATTGATGTAAATCACCGGTAGGCCGCGGGCGATGTCGATTTTGACCCCTACAGTAGAGAGCTCACGCAGCAGGATAGTGATTGCGATGCGGGTGGGGATGAACATCAGTTCGCGGATAAAGTCCTGCCCGTCAGTAAGGCCGCGGATAAAGTCGGCGATAGAGAGCACCAGCTCCAGCAACACCAGAGCGCCCGTGCGTATCAGGCTCCAGAGGTTTGCCAGCAGCAGGATGAGCAAGGCCAGGGGGCCGGCTTGCTTGAGCGAAGGTCCCCAGCCCTGGGATGCCGGGCAGAAGTGGGATTCGTCGTTATCGGCACCGGCGCGAAATACACTGACGTAGCAACTGCCCTGCTGCAACAGCGGTTCGTGACCTGCATCTGTCAGGCGCTTCTCGATTTTATTGGCAGCGTTGGATTCGTACATTCGCAGCATTTCCTGCGAATCGGACGACATAAAGCCGAAGGCCGGTACTGCCGCTTTTACTCCGTAAAAAATCTCGGCCTGTACCGCCGGGGTGGTGGCGGGTACTCCGGAGTACATATGATCCAGGTGGTAGTGCTCTTTCTCGATCAGCTTTTTCAGGAATGGCATCTTGCCTTCTGCCAACGCTTTGTCGAGTTGTGGTCGCGCGAGGCCATCTACCTGAATCAGGACCAGAGCTGGGGCATCGGGGTCACGCTCATTGATTTGTAACTTGAGCATGCGCGCGAGCCATTCGCTACGGCTGATGCGGCGGCGCCAGCGGCGCAAGGTGCTCTCGATACGGGTCATCATGGGGCGCGATTCATCTCTTTACTTCAGGGGGCCATCTTCAAGGATGATTGTTGCCCGAGCGATCGGAATGGTGTGAGCCGCCCAAGTGATCCAGGTCCAGGGCGGCACTGGCTGCGCTGGTCACACCTTCCAGGATTTCCCATTGTGCGCCGATCATATTCCTCAGTCGCATCCACTGGGCGTAGAGGGAGTCGTCGAGAGGCCAGTGTTGATGTACCAGCGACTGGTAATGTTCCAGGGCTTTGGTGGCGCAATTTTCCATGGAAAAACGCTCGGCCGTTGCCAGCGCAGCCTGGCGGAGGTTGGCGTATTCTCCATTGGGCAGGTCGTGCACCCATTGCAGGGCGGCAAGTAGTTCCCGGGTAGAGTGTTTGAGGACCAGTCGACCGTTAACACGATCTTCCACTACTTCGCGGCTACCGCTGGCATCCAGTGCAACGACGGGTACACCCGCGGCCATGGCTTCCGTGAGTACCATACCTTGGGTTTCGCTGGTGGAGGAGAAGCCAAAGACATTCATTGCACTGTAGGCATCGCGCTGGGCGTTGCCCTGCAAGGTGCCGGTCAGGTGTAGCCGATCGGATAGGCCCTGGGCTTCAAATAGTGTGCGGATGTGATTTTCGATGGGGCCAGTGCCCACTACCAGAAAATGGATATCCGTATTTCGTTGCATCAGTTCGAGGACAGTTTCGGACAGGAAATTGAGATTCTTTTCCGCGGCCAGCCTGCCGAGGTGGCCAACAACAAAGGCCGATTCGGGAATGCCGTATTGCCGACGCGCTGCCATGCCATCACCGTTACGGTAATTATCCAACTGAACCCCGGTGGGCACGACGTTTACGGGAGACTGGACACCGCGCTCACGCAACAGGTCGGCAACGCTTTCGCTGGGAGCGAATACCATGCTTGCCAGGTTTCCGTAACGCGTCGCCAACTCAATGACAAAACGCTTTAGCGCTTCGGAATCTGTCGGTACATAGTGGGTGTAGCGCTCATAGAGTGTGTGGTGGGTGAAAACTAGCGGAATTTCACGGCTGCGGGCAATACGCAACGCGGTCATACCCAAAAGAAAGGGGTGGTGCGAATGCACCAGGTCAGGTTCAAAAAAATCCAGCCTTTCGGTCAGCTCCAGTGACAGGGGCAGGGCAACAGAAAAGTCGCTGCCGTTGAAGTTCTGGATGGCAGGAATGCGGACAACATCTTTTTCATTGGCGATTTTTTCTGAGAACTCCGGTGCAACAACCAATACCTGATGGCCGCGTTTGCGGTATTCGCGACAGAAGGCATCGACCGACCGCGCTACACCGCCTACGTGGGGCAGATAGGTGTTGGTGAGCATGACGATGTTCACTTGGGCTGCAGCTCCACAGTTTTTACAAAACGCTCAGGGGTTACATGGTGGTACCCAAACGCGCGCACTTCAATGGGGGGCGCTTTTTTGTGCCACTTGCCGCGCCAGGAAATACGTGGGGTGTCTCCCGGAATAATCTCTATCCAGATGGTGCCGAAATGTGTAGGCGCCGGCCCGAAGCAGATCATTTCCTGGGCATTGATATCGCTTAACCACTCCGGCGGCAAACCGGACGCGAGAATCAGGGTATCGCCTTCCTCGCGTACGAAGCAATTGCGCTGCATGGTGACCCATTCGGCGGCGGCCCAGGCGTGTTGGCCATCGCCCATACAGCCGCCGAATGAATGCGGGTGTATGGCTTCCGGCCACTGGCCGGTGGGGGAGGCAAGTTTGGCGACGTTGCGCATTAGCTCAATGCAGCGCGGATCTCCCGCGCGCAGCAATACCTGGGCAACGTGAATGGTAAGATAGGCGTTGATCCCGGAGTGGATCATGTCCTGGAAAAAGCCCCCGGATACAAAGCAGTTTTCCAGCAGAAATTCCACCAGATCCAACAGGCGGGGATCGTCTTCATCGTAAAGCTTCAAAGGGTAACCCGCGGCAATGGAGCCAATGGCACCAGCATCGAGCCGACGATTGGCGGAGGCGGGCATGGCCGGGCGTTTCAGGCGGGCGGCACACTTTTGCAACGCGTCATCGACGGTCAACATAAAGTCGTCGGCCTGTGCCTGGAAGGTATCTGCATCGAGGGTATGGCCTTCACGCTGGCAGATGGCCACCGCGGATTGTTGCCCGGCAATACCCCAGAAGTCGTCCCAGAAATAGCAGTCGTTGGGCCCCAGATGCTCTGCACTGAAACCGGCGGGTAGTAGACCGCCGGTTAGGCTGCCGTCTTTGGGTAAGCGTTTGTTGTGAATCCACTGGGAGCCCCGTAACACCGGGTCCAGCCACTCCTGTTTCAGCTTGTTGCCGGTTATCCGGCAGTACTGATCGATAATCCAGAGCGCCTCACCGTTGGAGTCCCATTCGCCGTCCTGGGAGTGAAAATAGCCGTTGCGCTTTTGCCGCGACGGGAAACGCTCCAGGGCCCGCTCGGCTCTGTCCAGCAGTCCTGCGTGGAGCAGAGACTGGATCATAAAAGCCGCGTCACGGAACCAGAACCGTTTGTAGGTATAGGGGCCGGGATACACATCGTGGGGAGAGTGCAGGATCAGTGTGCGCACCGCGGCATCGTACAGAAACTGCATTTCTGCATCCGGGACCGACATTGTGCAGTGCTGGTCGAGGTTTGCTTTCCAGTCATCCCGGGCATTGGCACTGTTCAGTTTGCAGTGCTGTGGAATACTGATCAGTGTATCGACAGTCTGGCCGGGCTCGATACGGAACAGCGCGGCGGCCGTCGCCATGCCGACTTCGCATTCCGTATGGGTTTCGTTGCCCTGATCCCGCAGGTGCAGAGCAATATCCCCTTTGCGGTAGTCTGAGGCGTGGTGCCGATCAACCGGGCGGTCAAAATACAGCCGGTCTTTCCCATCCACCGTCCAACTGTTGCGATTGCTGTCCAGCGAAATCTTATTGATGAAGGCGACCCCTTCGGGGTTGCAGGGGCGCAAAGCAACCACCAGCCAGCCGCCCTGTTGATGACTTGCACGCAATTGCATATGGCAATTGTTATTGCCTGTGTCCAGCTCCGCCCAAACCCGGCTCGCAAGCTGGCTGCGGTCGTTGGCGGATTCGGTGACGACCGCAACGCCGTCTTTCAAGTCCAGTTTTTGTGTAACCTGGCCTTCTTGGCACTTGGACGGATACAGGTCAACCTCGTCATCGCCGATGACCCAGCTATCGACAGACCAGCCATCGTAATGGGGGACCAGCAGGCCGCGCGGGTCAACAATCGGCATTTCCTCGCTACCCGGAACGCCCACCGCGGTCCAGTTGCGGTGGCTGAGGTTGCAGTGGGTAATGGAAAAGGCGCGGGGGATAAACGACACATCCGCCGGGTCAAACTGGCGCTCGATCCAGTAGGGCCAGACCCAATCCAGATTGTGCTGGATGACTTTGCTGTTCATCAGCGCGCGGGCGTGAAAAATTACCCCGGCACGCAGGAGCTCGATGGGCTCACTGACTTCCGAGGGCTCGGCAAAGCGCTGCAACCGCGCCATCACCGCCAGTGGGTCGAGAAAGCCGTGTGCGGTGGCGAACTTGCGTACGAAGAACCGCCAGGGAAGCCATTTCATCCAGGGCATTAGGGGTCTCCTTTGTCGATTTTTTGTTTCAGTGCACGGCGCGCCATGCGGGTCAGGCCGATAATCGCGAATACCGCAAATGCAAATCCCAGACCATACAGGGTCCATTCCGTCGGTGTCCGCTCGACGCGCTCACTGCCAATGCTCGCGAGATCCGCGGCGATAGAGCCGACATAGACATTGTTCACTGTGATGGGAATTACGCCGATAAATGTGCCGAGTACAAAGTCGCGAAACTTCAGTGGCGTCAACCCGAAAAAGTAGTTGGTAAGCTTAAACGGGAATAGCGGAACCATGCGCGTCAGCATGATCATGCGCCAACCTTCGTCACGCACAATCTCGCCGAGATTGTCGGGCTTGATTTTGGACATCACCCAGGCAGAGGTGCGTGTACCGAATAGATAGCGGGCAATCAGAAACGCGATGGCTGCACCCAGTGTTGTGCCCACAACCACGTAAATGGTCCCCTTGATCACCCCGAATACGAAACCTGCCCCCATGGTAAAAATCACCCCGGGGAACAGGAAAACAATGGCGACAGCAATCACCAGAATGAACCAGATACTCGCTTGCCAGCCGAGGGTGTCCATCCATTGCATCAATTCGATCAGGCGATCGTCCAGATCGAAATAGTGCAAGATTGCCAGAACCACAGCGACTGTGACGACACTGATGATGAGTAGCCAGATCGGGGAAAATTTCACGCCATAATGTTCCGGTGGAGTCTGCATTTTGGGGGTTGAATCCCAAAGAGCCAATCGGGGTCGATATGTTTGTACCTTTAAGACTAGCTAACACAGTGACGGGTGTGTCTACATCAGGCGCTATATATTCGAGTGAAATACTCGTGGCGTGACGCTATTCAGAATTCTGCTATGGCCATAACCAGAGCAAGGCGATACCGCCGAAAAAAGGTATGGCAAAGAGGGTGAGAACCTGTCGAAGCAGGGGAAGCCCCCCGAGAAATCCCGCCGCGCCCGCCTTGAAAGCCAGATTGGCAAGGCTCGCAATTACCATGGCTCGCCAAGCGGTATTGGTGGCGAGATTGCCAGACCCGGCAAGATTGGCGGTTGAAAGCGTAATTGCATCCACGTCGGTAAATCCTGAAATCAAGGCAACGATATAGATGCCGCGGTGGCCGTAGTGCTCCTTGGCGGCGGCAATGGCAAGGATCACCAGAGCGTACAGGGCACCAAAAATAAGGGCTGGTTTTAATTCTGCCGGGTTACTGGGCTCGGGCATGGCGCTTTCCCGCTGTTGTATCCGCCAGAAGGAGAGGGCGCAGACCAGCAGGCTTAACGTGAATAGCGTAATCAGTGGTGGCAGTAATGCGCCGAGCATGCGCGGTGCAACGACGCTTACCTCCACGAACATGCGAATAAACATACTGGTCGAAGCGATCAGTATCACCAGGGCTGCCAGGCCTACCGCTTTCTGCTGTGTTCGGGCAAGTCGGGCGTAGGTCACCGTCGTCGCAGTTGAAGAGATAAGTCCACCGATTAGGCCACTTAGCAGCGTGCCCGCCTTCGCGCCGACTAGTTTATAAGCGGCATAACCGCCAAGACTGATGCCCACGATGAGCACGACAAGAAGCCAGATTGAAAAGGGGTTGAGCACGTCATAGGGCCCGAAGGTGCGATTCGGCAGTATCGGCAAAATAATCAGTGACAGCACTGCAAACTGCATGATTGAGCGCAGGTCTTTTTCCGAAAGCTTTTCGGCGAAGGCGTGCATGCCGGGCTTGAAATGTAGTAGCACGGCAATGGTGCCGCCAACCGCGACCGCCACCGTTTTGTCACCCAGGACCAGGAAGGCGCCTAACAAGAACACCAGCAGTGCACTCACTTCTGTGGTGACACCACTGTAGTCGTCATGACCGCGCAGACGCTCCACATTCCCAAGCAGGATCAATACCGTCATCGCAAGCAGGCCAGTGAGCATCAGCCAGCTCATTCCCGTGTAGAGACTGAGCTCTGCGGTCAGTGCGCCGAACAGTGCGATCAGGGGGAAGGTGCGGATGCCGCCCAGGCGGTCGCCAGTGCGCTCCCGCTGCAGACCTATCAGCAGGCCGAGCCCCAGGGCGATAGCGAACGACAGGATACTGTCGGTGTCGACCATTGGGGACGTGATGGCGGTGGTGTCAGGTGCTTTGTTCATTGCTCACAGCAGTATCGGCAGAAATCACGAACTCTTCACGCGCTGGCACAACAAGCTTCGTTAATGCTCTGAACCTTCTCCTATGGTTTTTTATGGGCGTTCTTCAGTGAGGGAAGTGAGATGCGATTAATGATGGAAGTGGTCATTCCGGTGGAGAAAGGGAACGCGGCCGTCAGTGACGGGAGTTTGCAAAAAGCTTTTGAGGATTTCGAGAAGGAAGCAAAGCCGGAAGCGGCGTACTTTTTTGTGCGTGAAGGGAAGCGCGCCGCGCTGTTTATCTTCGAGGCAAAGCATCAAGGAGAGCTGGTGCGACTCAATGAACCTTTCTTTATAGCGTTGCACGCGGAGGTTCGCGTAACGCCGGTTTTGGTCGCTGAGGAACTGCAGGGAAATCTGCAAGTGAAGGCATAAAAAAACCCGGCATAAAGCCGGGTTTTCAATATGGCGGTGGGGCAGGGATTTGAACCCTGGGACCTGTTACAGTCAACGGTTTTCAAGACCGCCGCTTTCGACCACTCAGCCACCCCACCAATTTGTCCGGCGCATTATACCGGCATGTTTTCCCGGTACAAGTGCGCAGGCAATTTTTTTAGTAAGTTCAATGGGTTAGCTGCATTTTTGAACAGCTAACCCACTGTCTTTACTGGTTGAGAACTCAGCCGGCTTCCGCAGAATCTCCGGTGCTCTCCACTGGCGCGCTGCGCTTGACGCGGGGGTCGTTGGCAGGGCGCTGCAATGGGCGCGGGCTGTGCTCGATATCCGCTGGTTGTGCAGTATCCAGCGGGCGCAGTTCACCAACTTCTGGACGCGCGGTGATGACTTCGAACTCGCCCAGTGGTTTGGGGTTGATTCGGGGGTCATTGCTGGCGCGTGTCAGTTTGCCGCCGGTAGAGGCGACCGCTGGCTGTGCGGCTTCTACCGGAGCGGCCGGAGCCACTGCTTCTGCTTCTTCAGCGGTCACTGGTTCGCTAGCTGCTTCAGCAGTACCAGCAGGTTGAGGCTGTTCAGTTACCGCTGGCTCTACTTCGCTGCTAGCAATTTCGGCTTCAGTATTTTCAGCCGGTGCTTCCTCGGAAATGGCTGGTGTCGCTTCTGCTACTGGCTTGGCAGTTTCGGGCTCGGCTATTACTTCTGGCGCCTTTTCTTCCGCTTGCGCTACCGTTTGTGCTTCGGCTTGAGCAGGAGCTGCCGCTTCTGTTTTGGCGGTCGGTTCTTGCTTGGCTGCAGTCGCTTCTTCGGCGGACTCCGCGGCTTTTGCGGTTTCAGCTTTGGGCTCGTCTGCTTTCTGCTCGGATTTCAGCTTGGCATCGGCCCATGGCGTTTGCGGGGCAACTTCTGCGGTCGGCTCTTCGACTTTCGCTTTTGGCTCGCGTTTGCGCTCCGGCTTGGTCTCAGTGCTGGCGACAGGCTGTTCGCGTTTGGTCGGCTTGTTGCCGGTTTCACGCTCCGCGGTGTCAATGGCTTCATTGACTTCGCGGTTCAGTTCCTGCTGCTCGGTAGCGGCCTGGGTGCTCGCCTCTTCACTGCCTTCTGCACTGCTGTCACCACGACGGCCGCGGCGACGGGGCTGCGGGCGGGCGCGTACATTGCTGGGGCGACGGGCAGGGCGCTGCTGATCATCACTGGAATCTACAGTGGCTGCTGCATTGTCGAGATTGGTGTTTTCGACTTCTGCGGCGGTGCCTTGCTGGTCGTTGCGGCGTTCGCCACGATCACCGCCGCGACGTCGGCGGCTACGGCGCTGTCCTTCACGCTGTCCTTCTCGTTGGCCTTCCCGTTGACCATCGCGCTGTCCGTCACGCCCGCTATCGCGGTTGCTGTCACGGGTATCGATGCGGTTGTCACTGCGGCGCTCGGCGGCTTCGCTGTCGTCACGGCGCTTGTCGCCGCGCTTGGGACGATTGTCATCTTTGCGCTCTTCGCTACGTTCGTCGCGACGCTGGTCGTCCCGGCGGTTGCCGCGCTGGTTGCGTCCGCGTCCGCGGCCACCGCGCTGGTTGCGGTTGCGCTGCTGGTAGCCCTTGCCGCGACCGCTGGACTTCTTGTGTTTCTTGCGGTCGTCGTCTTCCTCGCTGCTGAACAGGCCAGTGATGGCGCTGATCAGGCGGCTGAAGAGGCCAGGCTTTTCATCGGCCTGTGGCTTGGCTTTCGCTTTGGGCTTGGCGGCCGGGGTGGGGGCCGGTGCCGTGTGGGCGATCTGCTGCACTGCCGGCTGGGCAGGGGCGCGCAGTGGCTCATCTTCCTTGTTCTTGTCTGCGGCTTCTTCAATGGTGCCGGAGATTTTGTAGGAAGTTTCCAGGGTTCCGGAGTCGTCGTCGCGCAGGCGCAGTACTTCGAAATGCGGAGTTTCCAGGTCAGCGTTGGGGACCACTACCACACGGGTGCTGTTGCGGGCCTCAATGTTGGAGATGGCCTTGCGCTTTTCGTTCAGCAGGTAAGTGGCGACGTTCACCGGGGTGATCGCGCGGATTTCTGCGCTGCGCTCTTTCTTCGCTTCTTCTTCCACCAGTCGGAGGATGGACAGGGCCAGTGACTTGGTACCGCGAATGGTGCCCTGGCCGCTACAGCGGGGGCAGACGCGGTGAGTGGTTTCGCTCAGAGACGGGCGCAGGCGCTGACGGGACATTTCCAGCAGGCCGAAGCGGGAGATACGGCCAACCTGAACGCGGGCGCGGTCCATGCCGAGCGCCTTTTCCATACGCTTTTCAACTTCGCGCTGGTTGGACTTGTTCTGCATGTCAATAAAGTCGATGACCACCAGGCCACCCATATCGCGCAGGCGCAGCTGGCGAGCGATCTCGTCTGCCGCTTCCAGGTTGATGTTGCGCGCAGTTTCCTCGATGTCACCGCCTTTGGTGGCGCGGGAGGAGTTGATGTCGATGGCGATCAGCGCTTCGGTAATGTCGATTACGATGGAGCCGCCGGAGGGCAGTTTCACTTCGCGCTCGAAGGCGGTCTCGATCTGACTTTCAATCTGGTAGCGATTGAACAGCGGGATATTATCGTCGTAGAACTTCACCTTGTTGGCGTAGTTCGGCATGACTTGGCGAGCGAATTCTGCAGCCAGCTGGTAGGCGCCATTATCGTCGACGATCACCTCGCCGATGTCGTCGCGCATGTAGTCGCGAATGGCGCGGATGATGACGTTGCTTTCCTGGAACAGGAAGTGGGGTGCTTTGGACTCGTCCGCTTCTTTCTTGATGGCGGTCCACAGTTGCAGCAGGTAGTTGAGGTCCCACTGCAGTTCTTCGCCGCTGCGGCCAACGCCGGCGGTGCGCACGATGATGCCCATACCGGAAGGCACTTCCACGCTGGACAGGGCGTCGCGCAGATCGCTGCGCTCGTCGCCTTCGATGCGGCGAGAAATACCGCCCGCGCGCGGGTTGTTCGGCATCAGTACCAGGTAGCGACCGGCGAGACTGATGAAGGTGGTGAGGGCGGCACCCTTGTTGCCGCGTTCTTCTTTGTCCACCTGTACGATGACTTCCATCCCTTCTTTGACTACATCTTTGATTTTGATGCGGCCATCGATGTCTTTCGGGGACTTGTTGAAGTATTCGCGGGAGATTTCTTTCAGGGGTAGGAAGCCATGGCGCTCTGCGCCGTAGTCAACAAAGGCTGCTTCCAGGGAGGGTTCTACGCGGGTGATTTTACCTTTGTAGATGTTGGCTTTTTTCTGTTCGCGGGTGCGATTTTCGATGTCGAGGTCGTACAGCCATTGGCCATCGACCAGGGCAACGCGCAGCTCTTCCGGCTGGGTTGCGTTGATCAGCATTCTCTTCATGCGTTAGTTTTATCCTTGCAATTGCGCGAAGGTAAAACACCGCTGAAGCTCGCAGGGCTTGAGAGGGTACGGCGGTGGCAGCGGGGGATGCCCGGTCACTCATCGCCGTGGTCGTATGCGCCTCAAGACAGGGGTCACCTCAAACGGGTGCCTGTGGGGCTGCATACTTTGTTAACTCTGAATGCCGACGAAGTCAGTACAGCATTCAAATCCTGTTGGGCCGGCCCCGATAAGTACTGGGGCGGGTCCCAACTGCTTCCCGGTTTGGGGGAGCATGGGTCACATCTTTCTTCTGGCTCTGGGGCCGGCTCGTGGCTGGGCCCTTGTGGTCAATGCCTGGTAGTTACCGACGGCCCTGGAGTGCATTGGCATCTCTGGCGGCGCGCCGGGGGCCAGTACGGTCGCTGGCGTCTGATTCTCAGAGCGTGATGTAACGAGTCGAGTTTGTTTTCAAGCGCTGCGGGCGTCAGCCCGTCTTACCTTCGCAAAAATCCCGCATTTGGCGGGGTAAGGTCGGCGAGAGCTTCAGGAGTGACAGCTTTGGCTGCATTCCCTGGGCACCATCTTGCGACGCGCTCTCGAGGAGTCTCACCGACAAAGTTTTGTTGATAACGCGGCAATCCGCGCACCGGCCCGACTGGCGGTATTTTCTCAAGAGCGGCACCTGAGTTTTTGTATAGCAGAAAAACCGTGCACCGCCGAAAACCAGCCCCAATTCAGGCCGGCCGAATATACCACGGTGCCAATTCAGCATCAATCACGCCGCTTCAAAAGCCCCTGGCTTGCGGCTATCATGCGCCCCATGCGAAGCAACCCCCCAAAAAAGTCCCCCCGTAACCCCCGCACCTCCCGCCGGGTAAATTCTCAAGCCGTTTCTCAGGAGGATCCTCAAGTGAAGGAGTCTGGTGAGTCCGCAAGTGATGCCGGCGGTCGCCCGTCACTGCAGAGTGGTGTCGGCGTGCAGTTCCTCACTGTGCCTGAAGAGCTGGCCGGCCAGAGGATCGACAATTTCCTGCAGGCGCGACTCAAGGGAGTCCCCCGTTCGCGGATCTACCGGATTCTGCGCAAGGGGGAGGTGCGCGTTAATAAAGGAAGGGTGAAGGCAGAGTACCGCGTTCAGGGCGGTGATCAGGTGCGAGTGCCGCCTATCCGCATGTCTGAGGAGTCGGCGCCGGCGGTTGCAGGTGACCAGCTGCGGCGCCTGCTTGAGGCGTCCATACTGTATGACAAGGGTGGACTGCTGGTGGTCAACAAGCCTGCCGGTCTGGCGGTGCATGGTGGCAGCGGCGTTCGTCTCGGGTTGATTGAGGCCCTGCGCCAAATGTACCCGAAGAGTCCGTTTATGGAGCTGGTGCACAGGCTGGATCGCGATACCAGTGGGGCCATTCTGGTGGCGCGCAAGCGTTCGGTGCTGCTGCATGTTCAGTCCGAGTTGCGTGCGGGCAAGCTGGGTAAGTCTTATCTGGCGTTGGCGGCAGGCAAGTGGCCTCGTGGCCGCAAGCTGGTCGAGGCGCCGCTGAAGAAAAACACCCTGAAAAGTGGTGAGCGCATGGTGGTGGTGGACGGCGACGGCAAGCCGTCGACGACGCGCTTTCAGGTCGAAGAGCGGTTCCCTGGGGCTACCCTGGTCGCTGCGGAACCGGTGACCGGTCGTACTCATCAGATTCGTGTGCACGCGCAGTTTGTGGGTTGCCCGCTGGCGGGGGACACCAAATACACCGCGGATGAGGTGAATGCGGCATTTCGTGAGCAGGGGTTGAAGCGCCTGTTTCTGCACTCTGCCGGAGTAAGGTGCACCTTGCCCGATGGAACTAGGGTTGATGTTAAAGCGCCCCTGCCTGCCGAGCTGGAGGTGGTGCTGTCGAATCTGCGCAAGCCATAGGTTAACGCCTTGCCGGCTTGATGGGCGAAGCTTATAGAGGGAAGTTGAGTGCTGGTTATTCTTGATTGGGATGGGACTGTCTGCAATTCGGAGGCGCGCATCGTTGCCTGTATGCAGCGAGCGTCTGACCGGGTTGGTTTGCCTGTGCTGGAGCCTGCGGCGATCGGCAATATCATTGGTCTCGGTCTGCCAGAGGCGATCGCCTCCCTGTTTCCCGAGGCGCACAGCGAGCAGCGGGATCAGTTGCGCTCTTTTTATGCGGAAGAGTGGCTGGCGGCCCGGGCCGAGCCTTTGCCGCTATTTGATGGTGTTCTGGCAACACTGGACCAGCTTCTGTGTGCTGGGCACCGGTTGGCGGTTGCGACCGGTAAAAGCCGGCGCGGACTTGAGCGCGAATTTGAAGAGCATGGAGTGGGGCACTTGTTCGCCGCCAGTCGCTGTGCTGATGAGACCGCGTCCAAGCCGGACCCGCTGATGCTGCGTGAGATTCTTGCTGAGATGGGATGCAGTGCTGGCGACGCGGTGATGGTGGGAGATACCGAGTATGACTTGAAAATGGCGTCGGCAATCAATATGCCCGCCATTGGTGTCAGTTATGGTGTGCACAGTCGGGAACGTCTTGATGTGTGCCGCCCACAGCAGATCATTGACCATTTCGGCGAGTTGTTGTGCTGGCCTCCGCTTGTGGCCTGATGGGTGGCTTGTGGGCTGCTGAGCGTGTCTATTGCGCCTTCAGCGGGTCCATCTGATATTGGCGCAGCAGCTCAATTAGTCGAATTAATGGTAGTCCGATAAGTGTGTTTGGGTCATTCCCTTCCATTTTTTCGAATAGTGCTATCCCTAAAGCTTCCGCTTTAAACGACCCTGCGCAATCCAGTGGCTTGTCGAGCTGCACGTAGCGCTCAGCCTCTGTTCGGTTCAATTGGCGGAAGATTACCGTGAACTTTTCGCACAGAGTGGTGTGGGTGTTGTTGGTCGCGTCTACCAGGCAGAGTCCGGTGTGGAAGTTGACCGCCTGGCCGGAGCAGAAAAGCAGCTGTTCTACCGCGTTTTCTTCGGTGCCGGGCTTTCCCAGGTGTTTCCCTTGGCACTCTGCCACCTGGTCGGAGCCGATGATGAGTGCGTCAGGAAATTGACCCGTCAGTGCCAGTGCTTTCTCGGTGGCTAGTCGGCTGGCTAGCGCGATTGCGCTCTCCTGGGGCAATGCTTCTTCATTTATATGGGGCGCGGCGCATTCGAAAGGCAATCCCAGTTTCTCCAGCAGTGTGCGGCGATAGGGGGAGCTTGAGGCTAGAATCAGTCGGCGCATGGTGGCAGCTGTCCTGGTGTGTCTGGGTTGTTGTGATTGTCGCGGCAATGTACCGGGTTCGGCTTTGGGTGTTGGCGGAAACCCCGTTACGGCGGGCGTTCCGGCGAATGATCATGCGGTGGTTGAATTGTTTTGACAAGGCTCGGGTGAGTCCATAGAATTGCGCGCTTATGTCGATACCCCCCCATAAATCTGCGCTTCCGCGCCGCATTGATGCACGAAAACTGGTGCAGCGTGAGCAGCAATTGGACGGTACTGTGCCGTGGGATGCTTTGCCGCGTCTGGTTTCGTCCACCGAGTCGGTAATTGGTGATGTAAAGGTTGAGCTGGCGTTTGCCCGCGACCTGCAGCGTCATCAGGTGGCCACCGGGCACATTCAGCTGCAAGTTGAGCTGTTGTGTCAGCGTTGCCTGCAGCCGGTGAGTGAGCAGATTGAGGCCGATGTGGCCTGGGGCTTTGTGTGGTCTGAAGAGCAGGGCAATGCATTGCCCAAAACTTTGGATCCGGTGATACAGGAAGGCGATGAGCTGGATCTGTATCAGGTGTTGGAGGATGAGATTTTGCTCAACCTGCCAATGGTGGCTTATCACGACGAGGAATGCGTCTCCAAAGATACATTCCAAAGTGGTGCTGAGGTGTCTGAGGCGGCAGGGCAACAAGAAAACCCCTTTAAAGTACTGGAACAGTTGAAGGGTTCGTCAAACAAGTCTTGAGGGCTGTTTGAAGGGTTTGGGCTCGCCGGTAGGCGCCCCGGTTCCGGTGTTAACTGTTAGTTATGTTTAGGAGCACCAAATGGCTGTTCAGCAGAACAAAAAAACCCGTTCCCGTCGCGGTATGCGTCGCTCTCACGATGCACTGAGCGGACCGACTCTGTCCGTGGATCCGACTACTGGTGAAAAGCACCACCGTCACCACGTGACCAAAGACGGTTTTTACCGTGGTCGTAAAGTGATTGATGTCGGCGGCTCTTCCGAAGAAGAGTAAGCTTTGTCCAGCCAATTACGATTGGCCGTGGATGCGATGGGCGGGGACTTAGGTCCCCGCTCTGTCGTTCCGGCCTGTGCAAGATTTCTTATCCGCTTCCCTCGGGCAGAGCTCAAGCTCTTCGGCCCACGCTCCCAACTGCAATCCCTTCTTATCAAGCAACCCCCTTCGGTGCGTGAGCGCCTCGAGGTCGTTGACTGTGCCCAGGTGATTACCCAGGGGTGCAACCCGGTTCAGGCTTTAAGGCACAAGCGGGAATCCTCCATGGCGCGAGCGCTGCAGGCGGTGGCCAGCGGTGAGTGTGGCGCTATGGTTACCTCCGGGAATACCGGCGCTCTGCTGGCCCTCGGGCGCAGCATGCTCGGAACCGTTGAGGGGGTTCGGCGCCCCGCACTGGGTAAATCCCTGCCTACGGCCGACGGCTCCTGCTTTTTGCTCGACCTCGGAGCGAATATCGACTGTGGCGCTGAAGACCTGGTGCAGTTCGCGCGTATGGGCGTAGAGGCGCAGCGCGTTTTTTCCGGCAGAGATGCGCTATCCGTGGCGCTACTGAATATTGGTGCTGAAGAGCACAAGGGTACCGAGGAAATTCGTCGTGCGGGGCAGTTACTGCAGGCGGACCCTTCGATTAATTACGTGGGATTTGTCGAGGGGCACGATATTTTTACCGGTGTCGTGGATGTGGTCGTATGCAATGGCTTGATGGGTAATGTCGCCATGAAGTCCGCCGAGGGCGTCATACGACTCATAGGTCAAAAAACATTTACGATCGACAAAAAAGCGCCGATCAAGCGCTTTTTTGGCCAATTAGCCATAAATCTGTTGCGAAAATGGCGCGCACAGCTAGAACCCGGTCGCTATAATGGCGCCAGCTTTTTGGGGCTGAAAGGCAACGTCATCAAGAGTCATGGCGGTGCCAGTAGCGAAGCGTTTTACCGCGCCATGCTGACGGCGAAAGAGTGTGCGGAGTCTGATCTCGCGCATCAATTAGGGCGAGCCATGGCTCAGCAGGCCCAGCGTCAGACGGGTTGCGATTAATTGGAGCTGTTCAATCATTCGGTGTCTTCCGATGTGAATGGTCATTGAGCAGTCGCGCGGTCCCAACCAGTTAAGGCTCCCATTATTTGGTTGAAGGATGTTCCATGACCAATCCAGTTTTGGCGTTTGTATTTCCCGGCCAGGGCTCCCAGCAGATCGGTATGCTGGCAGAAGCAGCCCAGGCCTTTCCTGAAATAGGCGCAACCTTTTCCGAAGCTTCTTCCGTGTTGGGGTATGACCTCTGGGATCTTTGCCAGAATGGCGCCCAGGAAGATATCAATCTCACTGAGCGAACTCAGCCACTGCTGCTGACCTCCAGCGTAGCGCTTTATCGCGCCTGGTTGTCGCAGGGGGGCGTTACTCCTGCACGTATGGCTGGCCATAGCCTCGGTGAATGGTCCGCACTGGTGTGTGCCGGTGTGCTCGCATTTGAAGATGCGGTGCGCCTGGTGCGCGAGCGCGGTCGTCTGATGCAGGAGGCTGTACCTGCAGGTGAGGGCGCCATGGCTGCGGTGATTGGCCTGGATGATCAGGTGGTCGAAGCGTCTTGTGCTCAAGCGGCTCAAGGTGAGGTGGTTGCTGCGGTCAATTACAACTCTCCGGGCCAGGTGGTGATTGCCGGTAGCGCCGGTGCAGTTGAACGGGCTATTGAGGCCTGTAAAGCTGCGGGCGCCAAGCGCGCACTGCCGCTGCCAGTAAGCGCACCTTTCCATACTGAGCTGATGCGCCCGGCCGCAGAAAAGCTGGCACCGCAGATTGAAGCTACTGTCTTTCATGCGCCGGAAACCCCGGTGATTCACAATGTGCATGCCAAACCCGAATCAGACCCGTCGGCAATCAAAGCCTTGATGATCGAGCAGATCTACAGCCCGGTTCGCTGGACGGCCTGCGTCCAGGCGATGGCTGCGGCCGGCACCAGTCAACTGGTCGAGTGTGGGCCGGGCAAGGTTCTTGCGGGACTGGCCAAGCGAATTGACCGTGGCTTGACGGCTGTCAATATTGAAATGCCGGCACAGCTGTCAGAAGCCGTAATTTCCACTGCAAAATAATTTGAGGAACCTATTTCGCTGGTGCGCACCAAATAGGGTCGTGGCGCGAAAGGGATGTCTGGAGAAAATATGTCTTATACAACTTCACTGGAAGGTAAGGTGGCGCTGGTTACCGGTGCTAGCCGCGGTATTGGCGCTGCAATCGCCGATTTGCTCGGCGCGCAGGGTGCTATCGTAATTGGTACTGCCACTAGTGCCGGCGGCGCTGAAAAAATTTCTGCACGTTTTGCGGAGAAGGGCGTCAAAGGTGCTGGCAAGGAGCTGGACGTCACCAGCCCCGAGAGTATTGCAGCCGTTCTTGAATCCGTGAAGGCGGAATTCGGTGCTCCGACAATTCTGGTGAACAATGCCGGTATCACCCAGGACAATCTGCTGATGCGGATGAAGGATGATGAGTGGGATTCCGTGCTGAATACCAACCTCACGGCAGTCTATCGCGTTAGCAAAAGCTGCTTGCGGGATATGACCAAAGCGCGCTGGGGACGCATTATCAATATCAGTTCTGTTGTTGGCAGCATGGGCAATGCTGGCCAGAGCAACTACGCTGCAACCAAGGCTGGTGTGGGGGGCTTTGCTCGCGCGCTGGCGGCCGAGGTTGGTTCTCGTGGAATTACCGTCAACACCGTGGCTCCGGGTTTCATTGATACCGACATGACCAAAGTGCTGCCAGAAGCGCAGCGCGATGTACTGCTCGGAAAGATCCCGTTGGGCCGACTGGGTGCGCCGGAAGAGATTGCCTCTGTTGTTGCATTTTTGGCCAGCGATGCTGGCGGTTATGTGACCGGAGAGACCATTCATGTGAATGGTGGCATGTATATGGGCTAATTTTCTTTCGAGAAAATTGCCATAAGTGATTGATTGATAAAGAATTTTTTATCATTCAAAGGTTGCTGGGAGGCGGTGCATTACATCCCGAAAAAATCAGGGTACAATGCCGCCTCGCATTAACCATAAGCTGTGTTAGCCGGTTACTGAATCACCACATGATGTGGACATATTTCAAACAGTGACCAAAACAGATTTTTATCCACTAGGAGTTAAATTGAATCATGAGCAGCATTGAAGAGCGCGTAAAAAAGATCGTTGCTGAACAACTGGGCGTGAAGGAAGAAGATGTAAAACCTGAAGCATCCTTTGTTGAAGATCTGGGCGCTGACTCCCTCGACACAGTTGAGCTGGTAATGGCTTTGGAAGAGGAATTCGAAACTGAAATTCCTGACGAAGAAGCAGAAAAAATCACCACTGTTCAGCTGGCCATCGATTACATCAACCAGAACCTTGGTTGATTCCTGCTGGATAGCTAAGTAAGGGGTAGCCGTTACCCGTTACTGTTGTACTGCGAGAGCCGTTCTATGTTGCATAGCGCGGCTCTCCGTCTATTTGAACCTTGTAAAAGCGACCGGTAAGCAAATAATTTTTCCGGCGTGTTTGATTGATTTCGGGGGAGGCGCAAGTGTCGCGTAGAAGAGTAGTTATTACCGGGATGGGCACTGTCAGCCCGCTGGGCAATACCCTTGAAGAGACCTGGTCCGCTTTGCTGGCAGGCAAGAGTGGTGTTGAGCCTATTGATAGTTTTGATGTTTCAGCATTCACCACACGTTTTGCTGCGACGGTAAAAAACTTTGACCCCGAGCCTCATGTTGCGGCCAAAGAAGCGCGCAAGATGGATATTTTCCTGCAGTACGGCCTGAGCGCCGGTATTCAGGCTGTGGAAGATAGTGGCCTGGAAATTACTGAAGCGAATGCCCCGCGTGTTGGTGCTTGTATCGGCTCTGGCATGGGTGGTATTGCTGCGATTGAAAACAATGCGTTGTTGATCGCCGAGAAGGGGCCCCGTCGGGTTTCTCCTTTCTTTGTGCCCGGTGCCATCATCAACATGGTTTCCGGCAATTTGTCGATTAAATACGGCATGAAAGGGCCGAATCTGTCCACTACCACTGCGTGTACCACTGGTACCCACGCGATCGGTTTGGGATTGCGCACCATTCAGTATGGTGATGCGGACGTGATGGTTTGCGGTGGCGCAGAAATGGTAACCACGCCTGTTGGGCTTGGGGGCTTCTGTGCAGCGCGCGCACTCTCTACCCGCAACGACGACCCTCAGGCGGCGAGCCGTCCGTGGGACAAAGACCGCGATGGTTTTGTATTGGGTGAAGGTGCCGGTGTGCTGGTGCTGGAAGAATACGAGCACGCAAAAGCGCGCGGTGCGAAAATCTACGCTGAATTGAGCGGCTTTGGCATGAGCGGCGATGCCCACCACATGACTTCTCCGCCGGAGGATGGTGCTGGTGCAGCCTTGTCGATGGCGAATGCTCTGCAGGATGCAAATCTCAGCGCTTCGGCGATTCAATATATCAATGCCCACGGCACCTCGACGCCCCTGGGTGATAAGGCGGAAATCGCCGCTGTGCGTTCCGTTTTTGAAGGCAGCCTGGACCAGGTTGCTGTGAGTTCCACCAAATCCATGACTGGCCACCTGCTCGGTGCTGCCGGCGCGATTGAAGCGATTTTCTCCGTGAAAGCGATCATGGATCAGGTGGCTCCACCTACGATCAACCTGGATAATGTGGATGAGAACTGTACAGGTATCAACCTGGTTCCACACACCGCACAGGAAATGAAGATCGACGCCGTGCTGTCCAACTCTTTCGGGTTTGGCGGTACCAATGGTTCGCTGATTTTCCAGCGGGTTTAATGCGACGCCTGAGTCTGTAAAAGGCCCCGGTAGCTTTTAGTGAGTTTGCCGGGGCCACCTCTTGTCCAACATTCCGACTGCTCCCATGGTAAAGCTGCCGACACCTGTTTCTTACACTGCTGCAGGTGCCGTTGAAACGTTGCCGGCCGACGCTGATTTCTCTGCGGGTCTGCTGGAAACCATGCGTGCCCAATCCGGCACAATTCCTTTGTTGTCTCTGCACATGGCTCGTTTTGCGCGTTGTGCGGCGGTAGGTACCTCGGAGCTTGCTCAGATTCAGCAGAGTGCACAGCAGCTTGCCAAGATGACGGCGAGCTGGCCATACGGTGCAAGCATACGTTTTCGCTACGGGCTGCTTGATCAAGGTGTGCGTTGGGACTTTTACGCGGTGCCACTTGAGGCGGTTTCTCCCTGGGGTAGGGGAGTGGTGCTGCAGCGCTGCGAAACACGGTTGGATCCGTCGGCCTCCGCGTCTCCTTTTTTACTGGCGAAAACGCGAAGTAGTGAGGCGCCAGCCGTCGTGCCGGGCTGTAAATTGTTGCGGCGCGAAATTTATGATCAGGCCGGGGGAGAAGCAGCGCTTCAGCCGGAACCAGAGGCGGATGCGCCGCTCAAAGAAGGGTTGCTGTTGGATGCCGATGGGTTGGTCATTGAGTGCTTGCGTTCGAACCTGTTGCTGCACAAAGCCGGGCGTTGGATGACTCCGAGCCTCGACGTTTGCGGGGTGCGAGGGGTGATGCTTGGCTGGCTGGCCGGTCGCGTGGAAATCAGCGAAGATAGGTTTTCCCTCCGGGATCTTGCTCTGGCCGATGAGCTGGCAGTTTGTAACGGTGTGCGCGGTGTGGTTCCTGTGGTCGGCTTCGGGGAGGCGGTGCTGGCAACCGGTCCTGCCACAGGGTGTTTGCAGCAATTGATCGCCGAAAATTTATGGTAGAGACACCCTTGTCGATAAAGATAGGCACCCTTGTCGATAAAGAGAGACTCCCAGGTAGATAAAAAGAGGCACTGTGGTAGATAAAAAAAAGAAAACGTCCGGGGCTAAATCTCCTCGTAATCGAGCGTCCTCTGGTCGGGCTAAAAAGAATTTCGGTGGCAGTTGGTTGCGCTGGTTTTTTACGCTTTTCTTCCTGGGGTTGATCGTCGGTGCGGCGGCTTTCTGGCACGCGCAAAATGCACTGGTAAAGCCCCTGTCAGTTCCTGTCGACGGGCTGCGCATCGATGTTGAAACGGGCAGTAACCTTTCCCGCATCCTGAATCGCCTTGAATCCGAGGGCGTATTGCGTTCACCCCGCTGGGTTCGTTTATACGCAAGGTTCAAAGACCAGAGCAGTATTCATCCGGGGGAGTACATGATTCCCGCGGGCAGCAATGCGATGGACTTGGTGGGCCGGTTGAATCGCGGTGATGTCACCCTGTATCGAGTGACGTTAGTGGAAGGCTGGACCTTCAGCCAGGCGTTGACACAAATTCGCAATGCGAAAAAGATTACACACACCGCAGCCGGTGAATCTGTTGCAGCCGCTGCCTCAGCGTTGGCAATAGACGGAAACCCCGAGGGGCGCATCTTCCCCGATACCTATGTATATCGTTCCGGCGCGTCGGATCTGGACCTGTTGCAGCAGGCATTCACGCGAATGGAGATGGTACTTGAGCAGGAGTGGCAGCAACGCTCAGACGGACTTCCCTACAGTAGCGCCTACGAGGCGTTGATCATGGCCTCCATCGTTGAAAAAGAGACTGGGGTTCCCTGGGAGCGCGATGAAATCGCCGGTGTTTTTGTCCGGCGTCTGGGCAAAGGCATGCGCCTGCAGACGGATCCTACGGTTATTTACGGCCTGGGTGATCGCTATGAGGGCAATTTAACGCGGGCGCACCTGCGTGGCGCCACACCGTATAACACCTACGTGATCAGTGGCATGCCACCGACGCCCATCGCGTTACCTGGCAAGGAGGCGATTCACGCAGCCTTGCACCCGAAAGCGGGGAATAGCCTGTACTTTGTGGCTAAGGGAGATGGCTCCCACCATTTTTCTTCGTCGCTGTCGGAGCACAATCGCGCGGTGCGTGAGTATCAATTGAAGCGTCGATCGGACTATCGCTCCAGCCCGGCAGACGTCAAAAACAGTGATTGATTGTGCCGGTCATTCGGTGGTTTTTAATCGTGGACTCCAAGAATGTGGACGCTAAGAACACACGTCCGCCCAGATTGTAAGTGAATGCATGTCAAATCAGACCAGAGGCAAATTCATCACCCTGGAAGGTGGCGAGGGCGTAGGGAAGTCGACCAATCTGCGCTTTGTCACCCAGTGGCTTGAGAGTCGTGGCATTGAATATGTGCAAACCCGGGAGCCGGGCGGCACTCCGCTGGCTGAAGAATTGCGCGGTTTGCTGCTGGCAAAGCGCACTGAGGCGGTTGACCCCACTGCAGAATTACTGATGGTATTTGCGGCCCGCGCACAGCATCTGAGCCAGGTTATCGAGCCCGCGCTGGCGGCGGGGAAGTGGGTGATCTGCGACCGTTTTACCGATGCTACCTATGCTTATCAAGGTGGTGGTCGCGGCTTGGATCGTGCGCTCATTGAAGAGCTGGAGCAGCGGGTGCAGGGCGAACTGCGTCCGGATCGGGTTTTACTTCTGGATCTTGACCCGGCGATTGGCCTGCAGCGCGCGGCTTCTACCGGTGCAGCGGATCGTTTCGAAAGCGAGCAGCTGGCGTTCTTTAACAAAGTGCGTGCAGCTTATCGGGCGCGGGCGGAAGCTGCCCCCGAACGCTATGCGGTTATCGATGCTGCGCGCTCTCTATCGGAGGTGCAACGACAGCTGGAAGAGGTGCTGGTGACAATTGCGGGTGCCGTATGAGTAAGGCGAAGGCCAAGTCACCCAAGGGGCAGGAAGAAGTTCCGGTAGCGGAACCGCAACTGCCAATTCCTTCACCACTTCCCTGGCAGGCATCTCAGTGGCAGCGTCTCGGTGCCCAGTGGATTGCGGGCCGCTGCCCCCATGCGTTACTGATCAGTGGCCAACCCGGGCTGGGAAAGCGACGTTTTGCGGACGCTTTTGCCGCGCTCTTGCTGTGCGATCAGCCTCGCCATGGCTTGGCTTGTGGGGAGTGCCGTGGCTGCCAGCTTCGCATTGCGCGCTCTCACCCCGATTTTATCCGCGTTGTTCCGGAGAAAGAGCAGGGGCCGCTCAAAGTCGAGCAGATTCGCCAGCTTGGTGAATTTGTCGGCCGTACCAGTGCGCGAGAAGGTGCCCGGGTCGTCTGGCTGGCACCCGCCGAGGCGATGAACATCAATGCGGCGAATGCGCTACTGAAAAACCTGGAAGAACCTTCCGGTTCCGTGATTTTCCTGCTAATTACCGACAACCCTTCCGGGCTGCTACCGACGATCCGCAGTCGCTGCCAGACCATCGCATTTCCCGTGCCGCCACAGCAGGCCGCATTGCGCTGGCTGAGCGATAGCGGGGTGGAAGGTGACCAGGCCACCAGTGCACTAAACCTCGCCGGAGGGGCGCCGCTGTTGGCGGTCAACCTCATGGAGCCGGAATCCCGAGAGCTGCGCGAACAGTTTTTACGGGACCTGACGACGCTGAGCCGCGGCAACGAGAGTCCTGTGACTCTGGCCGGACGCTGGGAGTCGCCAGGGGAGGGGGTGGACCTCAACCTTTTGCTGCAGTTCTGGCAAAGCTGGTTGGCCCAGATGTTGAAAGTGCGTAGCACGGACCAGCCCGCAGACCGGGAGATTATGGCGCTGTTGCAGAGGCTGCCGGGTAACGGTCACGAGGGATTGCGCCCGTTGTTCGGATTTTACGATCAATTGCTGAAGGCAAGGGGCTTGCTTGCCGGTAACAGTAACCCCAA
This sequence comes from Microbulbifer sp. ALW1, assembly GCF_009903625.1. Taxonomy (NCBI): domain Bacteria; kingdom Pseudomonadati; phylum Pseudomonadota; class Gammaproteobacteria; order Cellvibrionales; family Microbulbiferaceae; genus Microbulbifer; species Microbulbifer sp. ALW1. The sequence goes on from NZ_CP047569.1 coordinate 2,986,668, forward strand.
CAAGCGATTGCTGATGGAAGAGTTGCTCATTCGTTGGGCGGCGCTTTTTCGATAACCGTGAGTCAGGCGGTAGACAGCCTCTGGTCCTCGGGGTAACTTATCGCGACAGCCCGCCCCGCAGCGAAGGACGTTGCCGGGCGTAATAACAAGAGCAAATACGCCAGTCCATTGGCAGTAGACGATACAGGGTTGAGTATGAAAGGTATGGGGGGCGGTGCGCGCAATGGCATCCTGTCACTGAAAATCCAGGACAAATCCGTGCTGTATGCGGCCTATATGCCGTTTGTGAAAAATGGTGGCCTGTTCATCAATAGCGACAAGACCTACAACCTGGGCGATGAAGTTTTTCTCCTCCTGAGCCTGATGGATGAGCCGGAAAAACTCCCGGTTGCCGGTAAAGTAGTCTGGATTACTCCTAGCGGTGCACAGGGCAACCGCACGCCGGGCATCGGTATTCAATTTAGCGACAAAGAAAATACCGCGCAGAGCAAGATCGAAACCTTGCTGGCGGGCTCTCTCGAGTCCAGTCGTCCTACCCACACGCTGTAAGCTCACGTGTCAGGCCCTCATTCGGAGGGCCTTTCGCCTTTGCATTGGCACTGGCAATTCCGATACCCGCCGCGCGCCACAAGCTTCCTATCTGTATAATCCACAGCTCAATTCTCTGCGCCTTTTAGAGCACCTCTGGCTGGTGTTCTCAGAAGGTCCGGATTCAAAGGCCCCGATTCATGCTGGTAGATTCCCACTGTCACCTCGACAGACTGAAACTCGATCAATTTGACGGCGATCTGGATGCCGTACTCTCGCTGGCGCGCAGCCGCGGCGTGGGTAAATTTCTGTGTGTCGGGATCAGTCTCGACAACATCGACGATGTAGTCGGTATTGCCGGGCGCTATGACGACGTGGTGTGCTCTGTTGGGGTGCACCCCTTGGATGTAGATTCCGGGCTGGCAGATGTGGATACCCTCAAAGAACTGGCGACCAGGCCTAAAGTCGTTGCCCTGGGGGAAACCGGTCTTGATTACTACTACAGCACCGAAACCAAAGAGGTTCAGCAACAGAGCTTTATTGCTCACTTGCAGGCAGCGGGGCAGGTTGGCTTACCGGTGATCGTACATACTCGGGATGCCCGCGAAGACACGATTGACCTGATCCGCAGCCACGGAAGCCGTGAGCATGCCGGCGTACTCCACTGCTTTACCGAAAGCTGGGAGATGGCCAAGGCGGCACTGGACCTCAACTATTACATTTCACTCTCTGGCATCGTCACCTTCAAAAATGCCGAAGAACTGCGAGAGGTGGCTCGCCAGGTGCCACTGGACCGGTTGCTGGTGGAAACCGATTCACCGTATCTGGCGCCAGTACCGTATCGCGGTAAGCCCAATATTCCAGCCTATGTGCGCGAGGTTGCCGAATTTATCGCCGATTTGCGCGGGCTGGCCTATGAAGAACTGGCTGAACGTACCAGCGAAAACTTCTACCGTCTTTTCCCCCGCGCCGCCTGAGTGCGCGCCGATTGAACAATCAGGAACTGTATATGTTGCAGCAGCAATTACACACGATGTTATCTCTGCAGGACGAGATAAATACGCTAGTGAATGAAAACTGGCGCGCTCAGAATTTTCCCTGGTACCGTGCAATCTGGGTTGAAAGTGCCGAATTGTTGGATCACTACGGCTGGAAGTGGTGGAAAAAACAGCAGCCGGAAATGGAGCAGGTGAAGCTGGAGTTGGTGGATATCTGGCACTTCGGGCTCAGCCTCGAATTACAGCAGGGATCGCCGGAAGCGGTTGCGCAAAAAATGCAGCAGCAGTTATCCAGTGAGCGCCCGGTGGCTGGGGATTTCCGTGAAAACCTGGAATCCTTTACTCGCAATACTCTGGTTGAAAAACAATTTGATCTGGTCGGTTTTGCGCAATTAATGAGCGATTGCGAAATGCCGTTTGAAGACCTGTACCTCCGCTATGTTGGCAAAAATGTGTTGAATCGTTTTCGCCAGGATCACGGCTACAAAGACGGCAGCTATCAGAAACTCTGGAGTGGGCGAGAAGACAATGAGCATCTCGCCGAGCTTGCACAAATTTTGGACAGTTCAGCAGAAAACTTCAGTGTACAGCTATATGAAGCCCTAAAAACTCGTTATCCAGGCTCTACGACGAATTTGGTCTGACAAATTTGGTCAGTTACCGACTAAAGGCTAATGAAATTAATTTGCAAAGCCCTATAATGCAGGCGCCTGAAAACAACGGAGATTAATCGTGAAAGCACCTGTTCGTGTTGCAGTTACCGGCGCCGCCGGCCAGATCAGCTATTCGCTGCTGTTTCGCATCGCTTCCGGCGAAATGCTCGGTAAAGATCAACCGGTCATTCTTCAGCTGCTGGAAATCACTCCTGCACTGGAAGCGCTGAAAGGCGTTGCCATGGAGCTCGAAGATTGCGCCTTCCCGCTGCTGGCGGGCATTGTGCAGTCCGACGACGCGACCGTTGCCTTCAAAGACGCTGAATACGCGCTGTTGGTTGGCGCTCGTCCGCGTGGTCCCGGCATGGAGCGTAAAGACCTGCTGGAAGCCAACGCCGCTATCTTCTCTGCTCAGGGTAAGGCCCTGAACGATGTTGCTGCGCGCAACGTGAAAGTTCTGGTTGTCGGCAACCCCGCCAATACCAACGCACTGATCGCCCAGCGCAATGCGCCGGACCTGGATCCGCGCAACTTCACCGCCATGACCCGTCTGGACCACAACCGTGCCCTGACTCAGCTGGCGAACAAGACCGATTCCACCGTGAACGACATCACCCACATGACCATCTGGGGCAACCACTCTGCGACCCAGTACCCTGACCTGCACCAGGCCAAGGTAAACGGCGAAGACGCCATGGGTAAAGTTGAGCAGGAGTGGTACGAGAACGACTTCATCCCGACTGTTCAGCAACGCGGTGCAGCCATCATCAAGGCGCGTGGCGCTTCTTCTGCAGCTTCCGCTGCCAATGCTGCCATCGACCATATGCGCGATTGGGCACTGGGTTCTGCCGAAGGCGACTGGACCAGCATGGGTGTATACAGCGATGGTTCCTACGGAATTCAGGAAGGCCTGATCTACTCCTTCCCGGTTGTTTGCAAAAACGGCGACTGGGAAATCGTTCAGGGCGTGGAGATCAATGATTTCTCCCGTGAGAAGATGACCGCTACCGAGACCGAACTGGCTGAAGAGCGCGATGCGGTTGCACACCTGCTGCCGTAAGCTTTGACTTTTACCAAGTTTAAAGCCAAAAAAACCCGCACAGTGTGCGGGTTTTTTTGTTCTTGGGATTGGAGAATCCCAGGAGCTTCGCCGTCTAGCGTGTCACCGCTTAGAACTTCACATTGCGCGGTGTACGCGGGAAGGGGATCACATCACGAATGTTGCCCATGCCGGTCACATAGGAAACGATACGGTCAAATCCGAGACCAAAACCGCCGTGTGGCACCGTGCCGTAGCGACGCAGGTCGCGGTACCAGTCCAGGTGTTCTTTCGGGATGTCCATCTCATCCATGCGCGCATCCAGCTTGTCGAGGCGCTCCTCGCGCTGGGAGCCACCAATAATTTCGCCAATCCCCGGAGCCAGTACATCCATCGCAGCGACGGTTTTGCCATCGTCGTTCATGCGCATATAGAACGCTTTGATGTCCTTCGGATAATTCAACACGATAACCGGCTTCTTGAAGTGTTTCTCGGCCAGATAGCGCTCGTGCTCAGAGGCGAGATCGATACCCCAGGAAACCGGAAACTCAAACTTCTCTTTGCAGTTTTCCAGAATCTCGATGGCATCGGAGTAATTGATACGCGCGAAGTCGTTGTCGATGATGTTTTCGAGGCGGCTAATCGCGTCCTTGTCGATACGCTGGGCAAAGAAGGCCATGTCATCCGGGCGCTCGGTGAGGACCGCGCGGAAAACATACTTCAGCATTTCTTCTGCAAGATTGGCACAGTCCGCCAGGTCGGCGAAGGCAATTTCCGGTTCCACCATCCAGAACTCCGCCAGGTGGCGTGTGGTGTTGGAGTTTTCCGCACGGAAAGTCGGGCCGAAGGTGTAGACCTTGGAAAGGGCGAGACAGTAGCTCTCAACATTCAGCTGGCCGGACACGGTGAGGAAGGTTTCTTCGCCGAAGAAGTCCTCGGCGTAGTCAACATCGCCTTTGTCCGTGAGCGGAAGATTGGTTTGATCCAACGTGCTGACGCGGAACATTTCGCCGGCGCCTTCACAGTCGGAGGCGGTGATGATTGGCGTGTGTATATAGTTGAAGCCGCGCTCGTGAAAGAAGCGGTGGATCGCCTGGGCAATGCAATTGCGCACCCGGGCAACCGCGCCGCTCACATTGGTGCGCGGGCGCAGGTGGGCATGTTCGCGCAGGTGTTCCATGGTGTGGCGTTTGGGCGACATGGGGTAGGTGTCCGGGTCTTCCACCCAGCCCACCACGGTCACTGAGGAGGCCAGCAGTTCGATGGCCTGGCCTTTGCCTTCTGAGGGCTTGATGGTGCCTTCTATATCCACGGCGCAACCGGTCGTCAGACGCAGGACTTCCGATTGATAGTTGTTGACGGAGGACTCTACAACCACCTGGATGGGATCGAAGCAGCTGCCATCGTGCACGGCCAGAAACGACAGGCCGGCTTTGGAGTCTCTGCGGGTGCGAATCCAGCCCTGTACGCGGGTGGTCTCGCCTTCTCGCTGGCTGGATTTAAGGAGTGTGTCGATGGATTCAACTTGCATGATGGTGCTCTTGTTGTACGCGCGGGCTGGTGTGCCGCTTCGCCTTGGGCCCACGCGGAACCCTGAGGGCTTTCGAGCGGCGGCTTACGCGGTTATATACATTCGGCATGGCGTGGCTTTTGGTCACGCATTCCGGAAAATCAGACGCCGGCATCTTGCCCGCTGGGCGCGGGAAAATCCAGCCCTGTATCCGGGGCAAAGGCCAGCAAGGTTCGGCAAGCGCCGGGAACCAGCTTGCCCAGTATAGAAGCTGGGTAAGGGCACGTGACTCTTGGTTCGAAACTCCGCTGTCCTACACTGAAACCAGCACAGTGATGGAAGATGTACCATGGTCAAAGAAGTCGGTGGCGCCGGTGCGCGCCGGGCCTGCATCCTGCTTGCGCCCAATCAGTCCCTATCGTTGGCAGGCAACCTCTGGGTGTTTATTTCCCTTGTTGCGGTGTCCCTTGGTATCAGTGTCGCCTTTGCGCTCGCAGGTGCCTGGATGGTAATTCCCTTCGCATTTCTCGAGGTACTGCTGCTGGCCGTGCTGTTCGGCTATGTCTACCTGGAAGGGACCCGGCGGGAGGTGATCCGGATCAATGATGACCGGGTAGTGCTGGATTGCGGCCGGGGAAACCTGAAGCGCCCCAGTTATCACACCGAGTTTGATCGCCACAGCCTGGCGGTATTGGTACGCATGGGGGCAACGCCATCGGAACCCGCTAGCGTTACCTTTACCGGACCCGAGGGTTGTCTGGAGGTCGGTGAATTTCTGACAGACGCGGAAAAAGCGGCGCTGGTCGAAAAGCTGGGGAGTCGGGGCCTGCGAGCCCGCAAGGAAAAAAGCTTCCAGCTGCTGGACTTCTGATCTATCAGAAGTTCAGGCCGTCATTGGATATAATGCGTTCCTTTAATGAATAAATAGCAGGGGAGGGACTATGGCATTTCCTAAAATCGGTAATCTTGCACCGGCTTTCAGCCTGAATAACCAGAATGGCGAGAAGGTTGCGCTGAAAGATTTTCGCGATCAGAAAAACGTTGTTCTGTACTTTTATCCAAAGGCACTCACGCCGGGATGCACCACGCAGGCCTGTGGAATTCGTGACAGCGCAGCGGAGTTTGCCAAGCGAGATACTGTGGTTTTCGGCCTGAGCCCGGACCCGGAAAGTAAACTGCAGAAATTTATCGAAAAGCACACCCTGAACTTTGACTTGCTGGCCGACGAAGACCATAAGGTTGCCGACAAATACGGTTGCTGGGGATTGAAGAAGTTTATGGGGCGGGAGTATATGGGCCTGCTGCGTACCACCTTTATTATTGATAAGAGCGGCCGCCTGCAACACATCATCGATAAGGTCAAAACCAAAACCCACCACGACGATGTTTTGCAGTGGATCGACGAAAACCTGGTGTGATCAGCTCCGCGCGACACTGTCACTAAATGTGACCCGGGACATGGCGGCAGTATCTTTTTGTGCGCTGATTAAAAAAAATTTACTGTCGTCCCTTGCATTCTCCACAGATGGTCTATACTGGCTTGTGTAAAGGAGCGCCGCCCAACCGTCTGGCCCAGAACGATTGCGTGTGGTGCGAGGAAGTAGTACAAAAAGTAATCTTTCTGGGTAGGCTTCGATGCCTGTTTTCAGGTGCGCCCCCGCACCCAAGTAGTAGTCAGCAACTGTCTTATATGACTTTTTGCTGGCGGTGGTAAATAGGGACTCGCAGGAAGCGGGCGTAGAACAATAAACCGCGGCTCAAGGAACCCATCAAGGAGCAGCTATGAACCATATTCAGCCAGACCAAGCTTCGCTCTCAGAAGACAAACCACTGCAGCAGGCAAGACTGTCCGGGGATCCGAACATTCTTGATCAGTTGCTGGCGCCACCGGAGGCAACCAGCTTCGGTATCGCCGCTCGTGTCATCGACGTGCTGGAACAACGGATTGGAAAGGCATCTCTGGCAATTCGTCCGGTCTCTTCGGACCTCAGTATGTCCACCCGGACCCTGCAGCGTCGCTTGCAGGAGCACAACCTGAGTTTCGCCTCTTTGCGCGATCACGTTCGCTTCCGCCATGCGGTGCATTTCCTTAAGGACACTGCTCTCAGCGTGGATGGTATTTCCCGAATCCTGGATTTCTCAGACAGAACCAGCTTTACCAGCGCCTTCAAGCGTTGGACCGGCATGTCGCCTACAGGATATCGCCGTCAGGTTCGCCAGCGATTTTAAGCGGACTATCGGCTAAAAACCTCGCATCACGTAATCCAGTGTACCGGGTAACCGGTGCTCTGGATTGCCTCATTTTGTCAAAGCCGTTAGAGTTGGCCCCAGATTTTTGACTGACTCTATCGAGGTTTAGACCATGGATTTCTTTATTCCTGCTGCAATGGCACAAGAGGCAGCTCCGGCTCCTCAAGGGAACCCGCTGATCACTCTGCTGATGTTCGGTGGCCTGTTTGTGTTCATGTGGCTGTTTATTATTCGTCCGCAGCGCAAGCGCCAGAAAGAGCACCAGGAACTGGTTGGTGCGCTTAAAAAAGGTGATGAAGTAGTGACCACCAGCGGCATGCTGGGGCGCGTAGAAAAAGTAGACGATGACTACCTGATTCTGGAAGTGGGCGAAAATATGAAGCTCAAGTTCCAGAAGGTTGCGGTACACGCGGTACTGCCCAAAGGCACCATCAAGAATATCTGATCGTTTCAGGTCGATAGTGGCTTGAGTGATCGTAAAAAACCCGGTATCAACCGGGTTTTTTTGTAATTGAAGAAAGGGGAAACGCCGTTGAGTATCCAGTACCCAGCCAGGGAACCGCTGGCTAACCTGCCCACACCACTCCAGCCACTCCCAAGAATTAGCGAAAAGTACTCGCTACCTTTTGGGGGGCCGAAAATCTGGATCAAGCGCGACGACTTTACCGAAAGCGCCCTGTCCGGCAATAAACTCCGCAAGCTGGAATTTATCATTGCCGAGGCGAAGGCCACCGATTGCAACACCCTGATTACCTGTGGCGGTATTCAGTCGAATCATTGCCGGGCAACCGCGCTGGCTGCGGCAAAAACGGATTTAAGGGCTCACTTGATTCTTCGAGGCGGCAGACAGCTGCAGCAAGAGGAGCAACAGGCCGATGGCAATTTGCTGGTGGATTACCTGGCCGGTGCAGAGGTTTCGGTTTATCCGCTGCGCAAATACCTGGATCAATTGCCATCCCTGTTTGAACACTGGGAGCAGTACTATCAGGAACGGGGAGACAAGGCGCTTGCCATTCCCACCGGCGGTAGTGATGGGTTGGGTATTTGGGGCTATATCCGCGGCGCGGAGGAGTTGCTGGAGGACTGCCGGCGACTGGGGTTTGCCCCCGAGCAGGTGATATGTGCCAGTGGTAGTGGTGGCACACAGGCCGGATTGACACTGGGGTGCCAGTTATTGGGCGCGGAAACCACGGTCACCGGCTACGCCGTTTGCGACGATACAGAATACTTCGTCAACAAAATTGTCGCAGACATTGCAGACTGGCGTACGCGCTACACGCAGTCCTGCGCGTTTGATCCCAGCAAAATTCGTGTCGACGACAATTACATCGGGCCCGGTTATGGTCTGGCAACCGCTGAGGTGTACCGGACCATTGCTGAAGCTGCACGGTTGGAAGGAATTTTGCTGGATCCGGTATACACCGGAAAAGCGTTTTACGGTTTGTTGCAGGATATTCAGTCCGGAAAGTACGCTGGTGTGCGCAATCTGGTTTTTGTACATACCGGAGGGCAGTTCGGGGTCTTTCCACACCGGGCCGAATTTATGCGGAGCCTGGGGGAGCAGGGGGGCTGCCTCAGGATTGAGGCGGCAGGATTGCCGATGACTGACGACAAGTTTTGCGACAGAATTGCCGAATTTGGCAAAAAAATTAGTTTTTTGTTTAATTCTTGGCAGAAATAAGGACTATGCTGCTGATGATTGGCGGATTACTGTTCTCCCTGAGGGGAAGCTGCTAATCTGCCCGGCACTTGCAGAAGCCAGGTTTGAGTCGCTGTATTTTATCGCAGCAACCTGGTGATTAATTACACAGAATAATTGCAGTGGGGGTTGGTTTGGAATCGTTCAATCAGTTGTTGTTGACCCTGGATGGTTTGCTGGGGTCTGCGCCCTGGTTTCCATGGGTACTTTTGGGTGTAGGCTTTTTCTTCACTCTTTATCTGGGTTTTCCACAAATCCGTTACTTTGGCCATGCGATTAAAATCGTACAGGGCAAATACGACAAACCCAGTGACCCAGGCGATACCTCTCACTTCCAAGCGCTTGCAACCGCACTGTCTGGTACCGTAGGCACCGGTAATATCGGTGGCGTGGGCCTCGCAATTTTCCTTGGTGGTCCCGCCGCGCTGTTCTGGATGTGGGTTACGGCCTTCCTGGGGATGACGACCAAATTTGTCGAAGTAACCCTGTCACACAAATACCGTATTAAAGCAGCAGACGGCTTTTATGCCGGTGGCCCCATGTTCTATATGGAGCGCCGCCTGAACATGAAATGGCTGGCTGTTATCTTTGCCATTGCCACTGTGATCAGCTCCTTTGGTACTGGTAGCCTGCCGCAGGTGAATAATATCGCCCAAGCGATGTACGACACTTTTGGCCTCAGTAAGATGCTCACTGGCGGTGTGCTGGCCATACTACTGGGCCTGGTGATCATCGGTGGTATTACCCGTATTGCGAAGGTGACCTCCACCATTGTGCCGGTAATGGCGGTGCTCTACATCGTCGGCGCCCTGGCGGTGATCCTGTATAACTACGAAAATATCATCCCTTCATTTGCGTCCGTCTTTTCTGATGCGTTCAACGGCAGTTCCGCCGTCGGTGGTTTCCTTGGGGCGAGCTTCGCATATGCGTTCAACCGCGGTGTAAACCGGGGTCTGTTTTCTAACGAAGCGGGCCAGGGCTCTGCACCTATTGCGCACGCCGCGGCGCGTGCCGATGAGCCGGTATCGGAAGGTATGGTTTCCCTGCTCGAGCCATTTATCGATACCTTGATCATCTGTACCCTGACCGGCTTGGTGATTCTTTCTTCCGGTGTATGGACCGAGAAGCATATGAACCGCTTCGAGCGCGCGGACATGCGTGTGGTCGCCGGCACTTACGATGACAAGGATGAGGGTAATGTGAAGCAGCTGTTCGGCTTCCTGAGCGGCCTCGACAGTGATGTGCGTACTTTTACCGGCACCATTGTGGTGGCTGATGGCCTGCCGCTGAACAAAAATGAATTTACCGTAATTAATTCTCGCTCGGTGGCAGAAAACGTTGAGTTCCGGGTAGCTGGTGACAATTACTCCGGTGTGCTCAATGTGAACGATGGACGTCTGGTGAATCCGAATGTGGATGTCTGGGGGAACTCCCTGCTGCACTCGGTGGCGCTGACCAACCGGGCTTTCCAGAAAGGTTTCTTCGGAGAGTACGGTAGTTACATTGTAACCTTGGGTATTCTGCTGTTTGCCTTCTCTACCGCGATTGCTTGGTCCTATTACGGTGACCGTTCAATGATTTACCTGTTCGGTCCCAAGGCTGTTATGCCGTACCGGCTGGTGTATGTGGTGGCTTTCTTCTGGGCGGCCATTGAAGACACTACCGTGATCTGGAATTTGTCAGCGGTGGCGATAGTCTTAATGACTTTGCCGAACCTGTTTGGTATTTCCATTCTGGCGCGGGAGATGAAGGACACGGTGAAAGATTACTGGAAAGACCCGGATCACAAATGATGGGTGCTCAGTAAGCAACAAAAAACCCGGCAAATGCCGGGTTTTTTGTTTGTGACGAATTGAAACTGCCGCTACAGCGTGCGAATCAAACGTTCAGCAGCAGGTATTCACGCTCCCAGGAGCTGATTACCCGGTTGAACTCTTCGTACTCGTCGCGCTTGATGGCAGCCCAGGCGCGCACAAAGGTGTCGCCAAACATTTCTACCGCTTCCGGACACTCCGCCAGCAGGCTCAGAGCGTGCTCCTGGGTACGAGGCAGGGTAATCGGTTCACGTGAGCAGTCGCCCTCGTAGGGCTTGCTTGGTTTGACCTTGTTCATCATGCCGAGATAACCGCAGGCGAGAGAGGTTGCAATCGCCAGATAAGGGTTGCAGTCGGCCCCGGGGAAGCGGTTTTCCAGACGTTTGGCCTGGGGGGAGCTGTCGGGTACGCGCAATCCGGTGGTGCGGTTGTCATAACCCCAGTGCAAACTGGTAGGCGCGGCCATCTCTGGTGTGAACCGGCGGTAAGAGTTTACGTTCGGCGCGAAGAAGGTAATGAAACCCGGGGTGAATTTCTGCATGCCGCCAATAAAGTGCATGAAGATATCGTTCTCCACGCCATCTTCATCGACAAAAATATTTTTGCCGGTTTTAACGTCGATCACACTCTGGTGCAGGTGCAGGGCGCTGCCGGGTTCATCTTCCATGGGTTTGGCCATGAAAGTGGCGTAGATACCGTGGCGTAACGCGGTTTCACGCACGGTACGCTTGAAGGTAAATACCTGGTCTGCCAGCTTCAGGGGATCACCGTGCAGGAAATTGATTTCCATCTGCGCGGTGCCGGATTCGTGAATCAGGGTGTCCACGTCCAGGCCCTGGGCTTCACAGAAATCGTACATATCCTCGATGATGGCCTCGTACTCGTTAGCGGCATCAATGCTGTAGGACTGTCGGGTTTTTTCTGTGCGACCTGAGCGTCCGACGGGCGCCGAGAGCTTTTCGTCGGGGTCCAGGTTGCGTTTGATCAGGTAGAACTCGACCTCCGGTGCAACCACTGGTTGCCAGCCTTGTTCTGCGTATTTTTCGAGAACAAACTTGAGAATATTCCGTGTGCTGATGGGGTGGGGCTTGCCATCCCGGGTGTAGCAATCGTGAATAATCTGCGCGGTAGGCTCATTGGCCCAGGGGTTCAGGCGGATGGAGTCCGGATCAGGTACCAGCAGCATGTCGGTATCTGCCGGGTCTACCAGCTCATTGTGTTCGTCGACGTAGTCACCGGTAACTGTCTGCACCAGAATGCTTTCAGGCAGGCGGCTGTCTTCGGTGAGGAATTTATCGGTGGGGGTAAATTTGCCCCGTGCGTTTCCGGACATATCCGGTACCAGGCACTCGACCTCGGAAATTGAGTGTTCTGCGAGCCACTGGGTAATCTTGTCCATGGTACACCTTGTTAATAGAAGGCCTTTTCCCCGGATGGGGTTCATTAGTATATATCCCGCTCTCATCCCGCAAATAGTGGGATCGAGAGGCCGTCGTCATCGGATCGGGGCAACTTTTTTGTTGTAGATCGCACGGCGGACTTTGATTATGGCAAGAAACCGAATTATCATTCAAGAAATATTGAATAATGCTTCGGTTTTTTCTTGCGTGGGGTTCGTCGAGGGCCCGAGTGCGAGTAGCGGTGGGTCGCTCAATAACAGATGGGCTCACCGTAAAACCGTAGACCAACCCTTTTTCGGAGAGTTATCCATGTCTGCCAGCGGAACCGTGACCAAACTGCTCGGCCACACCGATTCCTATTATGCTTCCAGCGCCAATGATGCGCCCTCATATAGTGCGCTCGACCAGACGGTTGAAGCAGATGTGTGCATTATTGGTGCGGGTTATACCGGGCTCTCTTCAGCGCTGCATCTCGCTGAGCGCGGCTTCAAGGTGGTGGTGCTCGAAGCAGAGCGTATCGGCTGGGGCGCTTCCGGGCGTAACGGTGGGCACGTTGGGGTAGGGCAGCGCAAAGGCCAGGAAGACCTGGAGGCTATGTTGGGCCTGGAAACCGCGCGGCAGCTATGGGATATGGGGCTGGAGGCTGTGCAGACTGTCGAGGAGCTGATTCACAAGCACCAGATTCAGTGTGACCTGAAACGGGGCATCATGCACCTGGCCGCAAAGCCCAGTCACGATGCCTGGCTGAAAGAAGAAGTCGATGTACTGAACCAGCGCTACGGTTACGAGCAGATGCGCTATGCCGACAAAGACGAGGTGCGCTCACTGGTGGGGTCGGAGCGCTTTTATGGTGGCCAGATTGATAGCGGGTCACTGCACCTGCATCCGCTCAACTTTGCCCTTGGATTGGCGGCCGCAGCGGCAAAGGCCGGGGTGCAGTTTTATGAGCACAGTCGCGTCACCAGTTACCACGGTGGCAACCCCTGTGTGGTCAACACTGCTACAGGCCAGGTGAAGGCCAAAAATGTCGTACTGGCCTGCAATGGCTACCTGGGGAACCTGGAACCCCGGATGGCCGGGCGCATCATGCCGATCAATAACTTCGTGCTGGCGACCGAACCACTACCAGAAGAATTGGCACGGGAATTGATTGCGAACGACTACGCGCTACAAGACACGCTGTTTGTGATCAATTATTGGAAGCTGTCCGGTGATAACCGGCTGGTTTTCGGCGGGGGCGAGAATTACACCTCCCGTTTCCCTCAGGATATTCGCGCCTTCGTGCGCAAGTACATGCTGGAAATCTATCCGCAATTGGCCAGTACCCGCATCGACTACGGTTGGGGCGGGACCCTGGCGATCACCCTCAACCGCATGCCCAGTATCGGCCGGCTGGAACCCAATGTGTATTACAGCCAGGGCTACTCGGGGCACGGTGTCCCTACGGCCACTTTTGCCGGGAAAATCCTTTCTGAAGTGATTGCGGGCACAGAGGAAAGATTTGATGTATTGTCGCGCATTCCGACGCCCAGCTTCCCAGGTGGAACGCTGCTGCGTTGGCCCGGGCTGGTAGCGGGAATGCTCTATTACAGCTTGAAGGATAAGCTGGGCCGGTAACTTCAGTGGTTTCTCTAAAACCTGCTGAGCGTGCGTCTGGAGGCACTCGTTCAATTTTTAGCTAAACCATAATTGAATAATTGTTCGGTTTGTGGGATAACAAACCGGTCACTTCAATTGCCGGGTCCGTCCTGAGTGGTATGAATAGGCAGACACCCGATAAAAATAACCCACGGGGAGTAACGATGACGCTATCTGATCAGCCGATTTTGGCCAGAAAACACCTGCTGGCCTCTGCTGTCAGCGCCGTAGTTGGTGCAGCAGTATTTACCTTCAGCGGTGTTGCCGCCGCTGCGCCAGAAATTGAGGAAGTTACCGTAACTGCGCAGATGCGTGCAGAGTCACTGAAAGACGTTCCGATGTCCGTCAGTGCCTTTACCGGTGACACCATCAAAAATTCCAACATGAGTGACTTCAAGGACCTGTTCGCGATGACACCGGGTATTTCCGGTGAAACCACAGATTCTTATTTCGACTCTGTATCTGTCCGCGGTGTGAACAACAACAGTTTTGGCTCCGGCAGTGATCCTGCGTTGGGGGTATTCCTCGACGGCGTTTACCAGAGCCGCACCGGTGCGACACCGAGCATGTTCGACCTCGAGCGTGTGGAAGTGGTCAAGGGCCCGCAGGGCACTCTGTTCGGCCGCAACACGGCGTCCGGTGCTATTTCCATGACCTCTCGCAAGCCAGGTGAAACCTTCGGTGGCGAAATCTCTGTAAGCACCGGCCAGTACGGACGTGCGGATTTTGAGGGTGCCGTGGACATGCCGGTCAGCGAGGATTTTGCAGTCCGTATCGCTGGTATGCACCAGGAGCAGGAAGGTCATGTGAAAAACCTCGCCGGTGGCCGCAAGCTCGGCGCCAGTGAAGCGGACGCGATGCGTTTCACTGGGGTATTTACCGGGTTTGAAAATACCACTGTGACCCTGCTTGCCCAGTATGAAGATCGCATGAGCGACGGCACCATCTACCGCGCGCTTGGCACCGACGGCGATTACGATGAGGTCTACAACGACCAGCAGGGTACCGACCAGTCGGAAATTGGTGACGCGGTACTGACCGTCGAACACGATTTCGACAGCACCACCTTTACCTCCATTACCGGTTACAAGACCCACGATTACACCTACGTCGAAGACTTCGATGGCACCGAGCTGCCGATCGATACCTTCGTGCGCGACCAGTCCGGTGACTTCTTCAGTCAGGAGTTCCGCCTGACCTCGAATAATTCAGGCCCCTTCAACTGGGTGCTGGGTGCCAGCTATTACCAGGAAGACCTGGACGCTTACTTCGCCGGTGTGGACGCGGAAGACTTTATCTGTGCCGGTGCCATGGAAGTGGATTACGAGCTGGATGTGGATTCTTCGGCGACCTGTGCCGATTTGGCTCTGGCGTATCCTGACGAAATGGACGATGCCTTCTGGACCGGTGGCGATCCCTGGGAATACGCGCCGACTGCCGGTATGGCAATCCCCGGCAATGTCATGATCGGTGACGGCATGTCCGTTGAAGAGTCCTTCACTCGCGGTGAGTATTCTGGCTGGGGTGTGTTCGCCAACACTACCTTCGACCTGAGCGACGCCACCAGCCTCGGCCTGGGCATTCGCTATACCGAAGACCAGAAGAAATACACCGTAGACTCCCCCTGGCCCGACACCTGGACTGGCGGTTGGAACTACCAGGCCATGTTTACCGATGGTCCTATCACCGGTGATAACACCTGGAGTAATGTTTCCGGTCGCGCGACCCTGAATCACGATTTCTCTGAGTCCGTCACCGCTTACGCCAGTGTGGCGACCGGCTACAAGTCCGGCGGTTTCGACTACCTGACCTATCGCGTAACCGATCCGGCATTTGCCGAAGATGAAGACACCTGGCTGGAAGACTACGAGTGGACCGTGGACAGTTCTACCGCGGAGCCCAACAACTTCAATGAAGAGCAGGTGCTTTCCTACGAGCTGGGTGTAAAAGCTCGCCTGCTGGGCAACCGACTGGCACTGAACGCGGCGGCCTTCCAGTACACCTATGAGGACCTGCAGCAGGCGTTCTTTATTGGCGCTGCGGCGGTTACCCGCAACGTGGGTGAGAGCGAAGGTCAGGGTCTGGAAGTGGATGCGCGCTGGCTGATCACCGACAACCTGGACCTGTACATGGGCCTTGCCTGGCTGAACACCGAATTCAGCGGTGCTCCGGAAGAGCTGTGTGATGCCTGCGATGGCAACAAAATGGCATTTTCTCCGGAGTTTTCCTCCGCGACTGTGCTGACGTACACCAAAGACATCGGCTTCGGTTCTATGGCGCTGACCGGCGAGTACACCTACACCGGTGAGCAGTTCTCCGACCTGGAAAACACCGACGAAGTGAAACTGGACAGCCGCGGGGTTGTTAACCTGCGTGCGTCTCTGACTTCTCCGGCAGAAACCTGGACCGCCGGCGTTTACGTCGAGAACCTGACTGGCGAAGAGTTCTACCACTGGGGTTACGCGGCGGCGGACTACAACCTGCCAGCAACCCAGACAGACCCGTCCCGTGGCCGTGTTGCGGGGGTCAGCCTGGATTACCGCTTCTAACGAGTCTCTTTCATCTCACAGGATGAGCAAAAAAACCGGCGAACTCCGCCGGTTTTTTTGTTAATGGGTCGACAATTTGTGATAAAAAGGCCCTTCAGTTGAAAGGATCAAGCAGTGTCGACAGCAGAACAGAAACGCCGTAAAAATCAGTTGTCACCCCGGCGGGAGCCGGTACAGGCCCGCGCCCGTGAACGGGCCCGGCAGATACTCGATACCACCGGTCGCCTGCTGGAGCAGGTGGGGCTCAACGACCTCACCACAATCCTCATCGCCAAAGAACTGGGTGTCTCTGTCGGTTCGGTTTACCACTACTTTCCCAACAAGCACGCGATTCTCTACGCCATGGGCGAGCAGTGGCTGGCCAGCCTGACCGAGCGCCTGGATGAGCTGGCGGCGGCCGACCTGGAAAACCTCAGCCTCAAGGCATTCCTGGATGATTTGGTCTCGCGCTGGGTATCGGTATACCGGGAGCAGCGCGGTTTATTGCCACTGGTGCAGGCCATGTGGGGTATTCCCGAACTCCACGAACTGGATGAGCGCCACGATGAAATGGTGATCAATCATCTGGTGGATATGTTCCGTCGCCTCGGTTTCACCTGTCCTCCGAACGAAACCAACCGGCTTGCCAGGGCTACCCTGGAAA
The DNA here is from genome assembly GCF_009903625.1 of Microbulbifer sp. ALW1. Classification (NCBI taxonomy): domain Bacteria; kingdom Pseudomonadati; phylum Pseudomonadota; class Gammaproteobacteria; order Cellvibrionales; family Microbulbiferaceae; genus Microbulbifer; species Microbulbifer sp. ALW1. The sequence goes on from NZ_CP047569.1 coordinate 3,003,389, forward strand.
CCTGCCATGCCATGATGCTGGTCATCGTGAATCAGCAGGGCGTGCGCTCCGAGCGCACCAGAGAAGATTTGCTGAATATGTTGCTGGTGTTACTTGAGTCCCACCGCAATGATGAAAAGCCCTCCGGGCTGGATGATGTGGAGGCGCCTTGAGGGCGTTGCATGACCATGAGTGAGGCCACTCAAGCGCAGGCAAAACCTACGAATAAGCTCATTATCGCCATTTCCTCGCGGGCCCTGTTCGATTTGCGTGAAAGCCACCAGATCTACGAAGAGCAGGGTGTTGAGGCGTTTTCAGCCTACCAAATAGAGCGAGAGAACGACGTCTTGCCCAAGGGGGAAGCCTTTTCCCTGGTGGAGAAATTTCTTCAGATCAACAGCCGACTGGACGGCGAGCCCAGGGTGGAAGTCATCCTCCTGTCGCGCAACAGTGCGGATACCGGGCTGCGTGTTTTCAATTCCATCGAACATTATGGGCTGAATATCAGTCGCGCGGCCTTCTGTAACGGCGGTAGCCCTTACCGCTATATCGCGCCTTTCGGCTGCCACCTGTTCTTGTCCACCGATGGCAGCGATGTGCGGCGGGCGCTGGAGCAGGGGATTGCTGCGGCGACCCTGATCCCCGGAGGTGCCCGCCAACGCGGCGATGACACCCTGCGATTTGCTTTTGATGGCGATGCAGTGATCTTTTCTGATGAAGCAGAGCAGATCTTCAAGCGGGATGGCCTGGCCGCCTTTACGACCGCAGAGCGCGCCTCGGCGCGCCTGCCTTTGCAGGGCGGGCCTTTCAAGGGCTTCCTTGAGGCGCTGCAGCAATTGCAATCGGAGTTTCGGCCGGAACAATGCCCGATCAGAACGGCTCTGGTCACTGCCCGTTCAGCCCCTGCACACGAGCGGGTGATACGGACTCTGCGCGCCTGGAATATCCGTATTGACGAATCCATCTTCCTGGGCGGACTGCCAAAAGGGGAGTTTCTGGGGGCATTTGGTGCCGATGTCTTTTTTGACGACCAGCCCAATCACTGTGCCTCTGCGGCAGCCCATGTCGCCACCGGCCATGTTCCCCACGGCGTTGCCAATCTGGAAGACTGAGTCTGGGGTAAATCCTGGCGGAATTGAGAACTATTTTCTGTAATCCTTGCAGGTTGGCGTGCTTCTCTCCCCGAAAAGTCACTTTTCGTAACCAATTCCTCGCTTTTGAAATGCTGGTGCAGACCCTTATTGGCTCACCAGTCGTTTCGCTGCTATGCTTTTCCCGAATAATGTCACCAAGTTTTTATAACCAACTGCTGGCGCAAAAATGAGCATTGTTGCGTATTAACAGGCCATTGCCAGTTTTCGACAGGGAGAGGCTATGAAGCTGCAGCAGCTGCGCTATATCTGGGAAGTGGCTCACCACGACCTCAATGTATCTGCCACGGCACAAAGTCTGTTCACCTCGCAGCCGGGAATCAGTAAACAGATCCGGTTGCTTGAGGACGAACTGGGTGTGGAGATTTTTGCGCGCAGTGGCAAGCACCTGACGCGAGTGACACCTGCGGGAGAGGCCATTCTAAAGACCGCCGGCGAAATCATGCGCAAGGTGGAAAACATCAAGCAGGTGGCGCAGGAGTTCAGCAATGACAAGCGCGGTAGCCTTGCCATTGCCACCACGCATACGCAGGCACGCTACGCGTTACCCACGGTCATCAAGAGCTTTATCGCACGCTATCCGGAAGTGTCCCTGCATATGCATCAGGGGACGCCGATGCAGATCTCTGAGATGGCTGCAGACGGGACGGCAGACTTCGCAATTGCCACCGAAGCCCTGGAGTTGTTCAGTGATCTGGTGATGATGCCGGTGTACCGCTGGAACCGTTGCATTCTCGTGCCTCGCGGCCACGAACTGTGTCAGCTTTCCAAGCTCACGCTGGAGGAGGTCGCCAAGTATCCCATCGTCACTTATGTGTTTGGCTTTACCGGCCGCTCCAAGCTGGACGAAGCCTTTCTGGAAAAAGGGTTGTCTCCCAAGGTGGTCTTCACCGCAGCGGATGCGGATGTGATCAAGACCTATGTGCGTCTGGGGTTGGGTATCGGTATTGTCGCGGATATGGCCGCCGTGGAAGACGAAGACAGTGACCTGGTGGCACTGGATGCCAGTGAACTGTTCGAATCCAGCGTGACCAAGATCGGGTTCCGCAAAGGGATCTTCCTGCGTGGATTTATGTACGAGTTTATCCAGCAGTTTGCACCGCACCTGACGCGTGAACTGGTGGAGCAGGCTGCGCAGGCCTCGTCACGGGCGGAGGTAGACGAGCTCTTCTCGCATATCGAATTGCCCGTCTACTGATTCAGTTTCCTGAATCCGTGGTTGCGAAAAGCTCGAAACAAAAAGTAAACAATTAAACTAGAAAGCCCGGCAGTTTCAGCCGGGCTTTTTGTTTTGGGGTTTACCGAGATGCGCGACGGCTTACCGGTTCAGCACTTCTTTCACGAATTTGAAGTACACCGTATAGACCTCGGGTTCTTTGCCTTCTTCTTCCACAACGAAGAAAGGGGCCCGTTGTACATTGAGGCGCTGCGCCAATTGCATGCCGGCACTCTCCGGATCTCGCTCATCGGCGATAAGCACCTCATCCAGAAATTTTTCCTGATCGTTTTCCTGGAGTTTCTGCTGTACATCGTTGCACTTGGCACAGAGTGCGCCGTCGGCGAGTATTTTTTTGACCAGGGTAATGCGCATGAAACACGGCCTTATGATTCGCGGCCCGGCATTCGTTACCGGGTAGGAGTGTCTGTCGTTGAGACAATATAGGTTGGCGCGGAATCTAGCAGAGTTGGAAAACCATTGGAAATACCCAAGGGCGATAGATTTATAACCGGAGCAACTGGCTGCACCAGGCTCTTGGGAGGAGGGCGCTGGCGAGAGGCAGACCGCTGCAAATGGTCAGGAAAACCGCTTTTCCAGGGTTTCCAGGAGTAAACGCACCTTGTGCAGGCACTCGCGGTGTTCGGCTGCAGGGTCGGAGTCGGCCACGATACCGCCACCGGCTGCGCAATGGATGGTGCCATTACTGGCGGTCAGGGTCCGGATCGCGATATTGCTATCGGCACGACCACAGCTGCTGATGTAACCAATACTCCCGCAATAAACACCCCTTGGGCTCAGCTCCAGCTCGCGTATCACCTCCATGGCCCGTCTTTTAGGGGCACCGGTAATCGAGCCGCCAGGAAAGGTGGCTGCCAGTACGTCAGCAAAACCGAAGTCTTCCGGTATCTGGCCGGTAATGGTGCTCACCAGATGGTGCACATTGGCAAAGCTTTGCAGCTCAAACAGCGTCGGTACTCGCACAGTGCCGCGACGGCACACCTTGCCAAAATCGTTGCGCAACAGGTCCACGATCATCAGGTTTTCGGCGCGATCTTTACGGCTCGCGGTCAATGCTTGCGCGAGTGCCGTGTCTCGCGCCGGGTCCTCGCTGCGCGGTGCCGTGCCCTTAATCGGCTCCGTCTGCAAAAAGGTGCCGTCCGCGAGAATGAAACGCTCCGGAGACAAGCTTAAAATTTGCCCCTCGGGCAGAGACAGGAATGCGGAAAAGGGGCCTGCAGCCACTTCTCTCAGTGCCAGATAGGCGGAGAGCGGATTGCCTTCAAAACTGGCGCTAAAGCGCTGGGTAAAGTTGGCCTGATAAATATCGCCCGCTTGTATGTATTCGAGAATACGGCGAATTTTCTGTTGGTAGTTGTCCGCCTCAAACTCATGCCGAAACGGAGAGCGCAACTGGAAGGCCTCACTACAGCGCGGTGGCTGGCGCCAGTCTAGCGCGCGAAAACGGGCTTCCAGGTCGCGCTTTTGAATGTCCGTACACGCGGGGTGAAAGACCAGATGGCTCGCCTGCAGCTGGTGGTCAACGATCAGTGCCCAGGTGTAGAGCCCGAACCGGCCGGCGGGTAGCGGTGTTTTGCGTGTGTCTGGGGGAAGGTAGTTGCCGCTGCTGCCCAGTTCGTATCCCGCGTAGCCAATGGCGCCACCGCAAAAGGGCAATTGCTGGTCCACTTCCTGGGGAGCCAGTTCACACAGGAGGTCGTCCAGTGCCTCGAAAGGGGCCGGGTCATCCGCGGTAAGCGTAAGGTTATTGATGGGGTCGGCGCTCAGAATGTCAAAGCGACCACCGCGGGCACCGGGCTGCCCGGAATCCAGCCAAACCGGACAGGGAAGGTCTGCCAGTGCGGCAAAGGCTACACCGGTATTGGTGGAATAGGGCAGGGAGATAATGTGCAAAACGTCAACCAAACTTCCGGCGGGATCCCCGCTCAGGTTTCTTTCGGGCCCCAGGGCTGAAAAGTGCGCCTTTTGGGCGGCGCTACTTTAACCGATTTCTTCCGTTAAATTTAGCTGATTTTGCGTTCTATCCCGGCCTGGGACATCAGGCGGGTGGCCAACTCCTCAACAGAGAGTTCAGTGGCGTCGAGGTAGGGCACTTGTGCCCGCCGCAACATCTGCTCTACCTGGCGCACTTCAAACTCGCATTGCTCCGGAGAGGCGTAGCGGCTATTGGCGCGACGTTCCTGTCGAATGCTCATCAGGCGTCGCGGGTCGATGGTCAGGCCGAACAATTTGTGCTGGAACGGGCGAAGTATTTTCGGCAGCGAGGTCGAATCCATGTCCTCTTCGGTAATGGGGTAGTTGGCTGCGCGCAGACCGAATTGCAGGGCAAGGTACAAACAGGTAGGGGTCTTACCCGAGCGCGAAACACCCACCAGAATCACATCGGCACTTTCAAACTCCCGGGTGCGCCGACCGTCGTCGTTATCCATGGCGAAGTGCACTGCGTCGATACGCGCGCTGTAGCGGCTGTCGTTGGCGATCCCGTGAGAAAGTCCCACCGCCCGCGTGGGGTCCTTGCCAAACAAATTGGCCAACGGCGCCAGGTAGCTTTCGAAGACATCCAGCATCAGGGCCGAGCTCTGGTGTAACTGCTTTCGGATCTGTTCGGAAACGATGGTGGTAATAATGATGGGTTGTAAACCGGACTCGCTAGCGGCCTGCTCAATACGCTGTAACGCCTGATTGACGCGCGCCTCGGAGTCCACATAGGGAAGCGTCACCTGCTCAACCGGCTGATCCCGGAACTGTGCCAGCAGGCTGTGGCCGATGCCCTCCACGGTAAGGCCGGTGCCGTCGGAAATAAAAAAAGCGGTGCGTTTTTTATACGGAGTCACCTGACCCGGTGGGTTGTTGCCGCTTTGCTCATTCATGATGTTACTTCCTTGCGTATTTACTCTTGCGTATTTACTAAGGCGCTTGCCACGCATGCGGTACGACCTGGCGCAATGGTATATCAGCAGTCGTGTTTTTTCCCAGACGGAATGCTGGCCACAGGCGCTACTTTCTGCAGTTTATGCTGAGTAACAGCGTGGGCGCCGAAGTAAGTTTCACAGATTTTTGTAGGAGAATTACAACAAAAATAGCGCATTTTTACCGGAGTTTGCGGGGTATTATTTACAAAACCCATCCTTATAATCTGCCGCCAGAAACAGCAGTTGCAGAGGGCAATCCATTGACCACTTACACACTCGATTTCGCGAAGCTGGGCATGGCGGACGTTGACAAAGTCGGCGGTAAAAACGCATCGCTCGGGGAAATGATCTCGTCGCTTTCCGGCGCAGGAGTCAGCGTGCCGGGTGGTTTTGCCACCACCGCAGACGCTTTCCGCGAGTTTTTGGCCAGTGCCCAGCTGGACACCCGAATCGCCGAGCGACTCCAGGGTCTGGACGTGGAAGATGTCACTGCGCTGGCGGCGGCAGGCGAAGAGATCCGCCAGTGGCTGCTGGATACCCCATTCCCCACGCAGTTGGAAAAAGAGATCCGCGCGGGTTACCAGGCCCTGGGTGGCGGTGAGACCGCCGTTGCTGTTCGCTCCTCTGCCACTGCAGAGGACCTGCCGGACGCTTCCTTCGCTGGCCAGCAGGAGACCTTCCTGAACATCCGCGGTATCGACGCGGTGCTTGAAGCGGTCAAAGAAGTCTTTGCCTCACTCTACAACGATCGCGCCATTGCCTACCGTGTGCACACCGGCTACGCGGATGTGGGCGTGGCCCTGTCTGCCGGTATTCAGCACATGGTGCGCAGTGAGACCGGCGCGTCCGGGGTGATGTTTACCCTGGATACCGAGAGCGGATTCCGCGATGTCATCTTCATCACCGCGGCCTATGGCCTGGGTGAGACGGTGGTTCAGGGCGCGGTAAACCCGGACGAGTTCTACCTCTACAAGCCGGCCCTGGAAGCGGGCCGTCCCGCCATTCTGCGTCGCAACCGTGGCAGCAAAGCGATCAAGATGATCTACGACGAGAGCGGCGAATGTGGGCGCTCGGTCAAAACCGTACCGGTACCGGAGCAGGATCGCCTGCGCTTTGCCCTGAGCGACCAAGAGCTGACCGACCTGGCGATCCAGGCTCGCCGTATCGAAGAGCACTACCAGCGTCCCATGGACATTGAATGGGCCAAAGACGGTGACAGCGGCAAGCTGTTTATTGTTCAGGCGCGTCCGGAAACCGTGCGCTCCCGCGATACCGGTACCAGTATCGAGCGCTACAAGCTGCACGAGCGTAGCGACATCTTGTGTGAGGGCCGCGCCATCGGCCAGCGCATTGGCGCCGGCCCGGTACGGGTGCTGGAGTCGGTGGAAGATATGGCCAAGATGCAGGACGGGGAAGTACTGGTCACCGATATGACCGACCCGGACTGGGAGCCGGTGCTCAAGAAGGCCAGTGCCATTGTTACTAACCGTGGTGGGCGGACCTGTCACGCGGCCATTATTGCCCGTGAATTGGGTATTCCCGCGGTCGTTGGCTGTGGTGACGCTACCGAGAAGCTGGCCACCGGGACTCCGGTGACCGTGAGTTGTGCGGAAGGGGACACCGGTTTTGTGATGGCCGGCCAGCTGGATTTCGAGCGTTCTCTCACGGAAGTGAGCGATATGCCGGACCTGCCGTTCAAAATCATGCTCAACGTGGGTAACCCCGACCGTGCGTTTGCCTTCAGCAACCTGCCCAACCAGGGCGTTGGCCTGGCGCGCCTGGAGTTTATTCTCAACCGCATGATCGGTATTCACCCCAAGGCGCTGCTGGAGCTGGATCGCCTGCCGGTAGACCTGCAGAAGAACATTCGCGATCGCATCGGTGGTTACGCCAGCCCGGAAGACTTCATCGTAGAAAAGCTGGTGGAAGGCATTGCCACCCTGGCTGCGGCCTTCGCGCCCAACCGCACGATCGTGCGCTTGTCGGACTTCAAGTCCAACGAATACGCACACCTGGTGGGCGGTCAAATGTACGAGCCCAGTGAAGAAAACCCCATGCTGGGCTTCCGTGGTGCCGCGCGCTACCGCTCCAAGGATTTCCGTCAGTGTTTCGCGCTGGAGTGTAAAGCACTGAAGAAAGTACGCGACGAAATGGGGCTCACCAATGTTGAGATTATGGTGCCCTTCGTGCGTACGCCGGACGAGGCCCGCCAGGTTATCGAACTGCTGGAAGAGAACGGCCTCAAGCGCGGTGAGAATGGCCTCAAGGTCATCATGATGTGTGAACTGCCGTCCAATGCGTTGCTGGCGGACGAGTTCCTGCAGTACTTCGATGGCTTCTCGATCGGTTCCAACGACCTGACTCAGCTGACCCTGGGGCTGGACCGGGATTCCGGGCTGGTTGCGGAGTTGTTTGACGAGCGCGATCCGGCGGTGAAAATCCTGCTGTCGCAGGCCATTCGCGCCTGTAAAAAGGCCGGCAAGTATGTAGGCATCTGTGGCCAGGGCCCGTCTGACCATAAGGACTTTGCACAGTGGCTGATGGAAGAGGGGATCGATAGCGTGTCTCTTAACCCGGACACCGCAGTGGATACCTGGTTATATCTCGCCAACCAGAAAGTCTGAGATCAAAAATGCCGGTTAATTGATGCCGGCACGGCTTGACTCTTAAAAAAGCGACCATTTTGGTCGCTTTTTTTATGGGCGTAGCAGAAATATTTTTCTACTTTACAGGCACTTTCGATGAACCCATGGTACCTGGATTGCGGTTCACAACCTTGTGGTTCAACGGGTCAAACCTTAAGGCGATTGCCAATTTCCATAAAAGCGGGCAGACCCCATTGAAATCAATCTAAGCACCTAACCCCCAATCAATAGAATCGAAACAGTCTCTGTCTTTGTGTCCTGCGCCTTTCGGCCATCAGGATGACAATGTGTTTGATCGAGCCAGCTTTTTTCCATTAGCCAGCCTTTTTTACACAAGCAGGGGTTATTGATTGAGGTAGTGATAGAGGTGTCAAGATGCAAAGAAGTTCGTCGTACAGACCAAACAACGGCAGTCGAGAATTGATGTCCGTCGCCAGTTCGCCGGGTGGCGGTGGTATGGCGGCGACGATCCATGCATTTAACGGTGGTTTCGAACATCGTGTGCGCTGTTCCTGGATGGTGATGCTGGTTCTATTGATTGCCACATTGATGGGCGGGCTCTGGCCGTCCCTTGCTGATGCAAACACCGGTGCCAACTGGTTCGACGATCAAGCGGCCATGAACTCTTCAGGCTCACCGTCCATCCGTATTAACTTGTCGGAGCAAAAAGCCTACTTCTACAAAGGTGGCCGCCTGGTGGGTGTTTCACTGATTTCATCCGGTAAAAAAGGCTTCAGTACCAGCCCTGGCAAATTCCGTGTCTTGGCAAAACGCCCGAACCACCGCTCGAGTATTTATGGGAGTTATGTCGATCGCAGTACCGGTCGGGTGGTGAAAGCCGACGTGGATACCCGTAAACACCGCCGTCCTTCCGGTACTTATTACCGCGGTGCGAAAATGAATCACTACATTCGTTTCAACGGCGGTATCGGTCTGCATGCATCCGGACATGTACCGCGCTATCCCGCATCCCACGGCTGTGTACGCATGCCCCCGCATATGGCTCGGAAGTTTTTCCAATATGCCCGCGTCGGTATGCCGGTTTCCGTGAGCTATTAAGAGGTCGTAGCTATTCGATAGCGTGAACACAGGGAAGGGTAAAGAATTGGGCATGGCGATGGCCGGATCATCATTCCCGCATGGATAGCGAACTATTCAGAATGTCAGATTGCTTGCTCGCAGACGCTTTTGCTTTATTTGGCAAGCCTTGCGCCGGGATTATCCATCAGGGTAATACCCGGCATTTTTATTGTCGGGCTGTGCCGCTTCCTGCCACCGGCTAAGATGCCGTTTTGTATTGTCATCGCAACGTGCAAATTCATCTCCCGGATCTCTCACTACACAGGAGCCTCAATCATGGCCACTTCCGTCATTTCTACCCCTGACCTCTGTGATGAATATCCCGACCTGGTACAGGTAGTTGAGCCCATGTTCATAAATTACGGGGCCCGGGAGCAGTTTGGAGGCGAGATAGTCACCATCAAATGTTTCGAAGATAACTCTCTGGTGCGGGAGCTGGTGGCGGAAGATGGACGAGGGAAAGTGCTGGTTGTAGATGCCGGCGGCTCCATGCGCCGAGCCTGTCTTGGGGACCTACTGGCGGAAAAAGCCTGCCAGAATGGCTGGGAGGGGATCCTGATGTACGGCTGTATCCGCGATGTGGATGCCATTTCTGAACTAGAGTTAGGAGTACAGGCGCTCGGAAGCCACCCCATGAAGACCGATAAAAAAGGGATCGGTGAACGCAATCTTGCAGTGACTTTTGGCGGCGTCACCTTTAAACCTGGAGAGTATTTGTACGCTGATAATAACGGCGTGATAGTTTCTCCCCAATCACTTATGTAAATTGGTAATAACGGAATCTATTTTATTCGCACTGGTCCTGTTATCTGCGCTTGCGCATGCCATCTGGAATGCGGTGGTCAAGCACAGTGAAGAGGGTTTCCTGCAGCTGGCGATGATTCGCAGTGTTGGCCTGCTCGTAGGCGCGGCGCTGGCGACACAACTACCATTACCCAGCAAAAATGCACTGCCGTTCCTGCTGGGCGGCGCCTTGTTCCAGTACCTGTATTTTTTCCTGCTTTCTCGCTCCTACCGGGCGCTGGATTACGGCACCGCATATCCGATCGCCCGTGGTGTCACGCCGTTGATGGTGGCTTCCGCGGCGCTCCTGTTCCTGGATGAAACCCTGCAGCCCCTACAGATCACCGGCGTGTTGCTGGTGACCTGTGGCATTTTCGCACTCATCATGAAGGAGCTGCGTGTCAGCCGCTCCGGAATCCTTTACTCCCTCGGTACCGGTATCGCCATAACCGGTTACACCACCCTTGGGGCCGCGGGGGTCCGGAGTGTACCCAACCCCCTCAGTTTTGTGGCCTGGCTGGAAATCTTGTCCGGCGGCGGTGTCATTTTCGCGGTATTACTCACCCGTCCGCTGAAAGGGTTGGCGTTTGCCCGGACCCATTTTGTGCGGAGTTCATTTTCCGGCGTGTTGGCGTCTGGTGGTTTTGGCATCGCACTGTGGGCCACTTCCATGATGCCGGTGGCGGCCGTTGCTGCGACCCGTGAGGTCAGTATTCTTTTCGCTTCGGTGATCTCGGTGTTACTACTGAACGAACGTTTTTCTGTTCGCCGAATGGTCGCGGCATTGATCATTTTCTGTGGAATTGGCACTCTGGCTCTTGCCTGAGGCCAAATTCCGGTCGCTGTTGCCACAAGTTGCAGTCTTTATTTCCGGACTATAGTTGCAGGCAAACATCTCTTTGAACCCTGAATGTACTGCAACGTGATCCTGCGTTGCGCCGCTGTTTTGTGCATCAGGTGCCATTCGTCATCGTCAGACAAGGATAAATAATGAGTAGCCTGCGCCAGAAGTGGATCACTGCACCGTTATTGAAATGGATCAAGAAAGTTCTGCCTCCCATTTCAGACACCGAACGGGAAGCCATGGAGGCGGGCGAGGTCTGGTGGGACGCGCAATTGCTCTCAGGCAAACCGGACTGGGATCAGTTGCTGAAAATGGGCCCCCCCGAGTTGACCGATGCAGAGCAGGCGTTTCTGGATGGCCCCGTCGAAGAACTCTGCAAGATGGTAGATGATTGGCAGGTTTCCTATGTCGATCACGATATATCACCGGAGATCTGGGACTTTCTCAAAAAGAATCGCTTCTTTGGCATCATCATTCCTGAAGAATTTGGCGGGCTTGGCTTTTCTCCCACCGCCCACGCGCAGATTGTCACCAAAATTTCCACTCGCAGCACCAGTGTTGGTGTAACGGTAATGGTGCCCAATTCCCTGGGACCCGGTGAGCTCTTGATAGCCCATGGCACCGAGGCGCAAAAAAGCCACTTTTTGCCGCGACTGGCGGATGGCCGAGAGATTCCCTGCTTTGGCCTCACCAGTCCCGAGGCCGGCTCCGATGCGGCGGCCATGGTGGACAACGGGGTGGTCTGTTACCAGGAATACGAAGGCAAGAAAACACTGGGGATGCGGGTCAACTGGCACAAACGCTACATCACCCTTGGGCCGGTGGCGACGATTCTAGGCCTCGCTTTCAAGCTCTACGATCCGGATCATATTCTCGGCGAGGAAGAGGAGCTGGGCATTACCGTGGCGCTGGTGCCGACGGATACGGCCGGGGTAACCATTGGTCAACGCCATCTGCCGGCGATGCAGGCCTTTATGAATGGTCCCAATTGGGGCAAAGATGTGTTTGTTCCCATGGACTGGATCATCGGCGGTCAGGAAAATATAGGCCACGGCTGGCATATGCTGATGAGTGCGCTGGCCGCGGGGCGGGGCATCTCACTGCCATCGCTGTCGACCGGCGGCGCCAAACTGGCAGCGCGCACCACCGGCGCCTACGCGCATATCCGCGAGCAGTTTGGTATTCCCATCGGTAAGTTTGAAGGGGTACAGCGCCGCCTGGCTGAGATTGCAGCCATCGCCTATGTACTCGATTCGGCCCACAAAACCACTACCAGAGCCCTGGACCAGGGGCGCAAGCCGGCTGTGGTCTCGGCGATCATGAAGGCGCACGCGACCCACGGTCTGCGCCAATCCATCAACGACGCCATGGATATTCACGCAGGCAAGGCGATCATGGATGGGCCATTGAATTATCTGGGTAACGTTTACCGGGCGGTGCCGGTGGCGATTACCGTTGAGGGAGCAAACATTCTGACGCGCAGCCTGATGATTTTCGGTCAGGGTGCCATCCGCTGTCATCCCTACCTGCTCAAGGAAATGGAGGCCGCCACCAACCCGGACAATGAGGCGGGTATCAAAGAACTGGATGCTCTGCTGCCCAAACATTTCCTGTTCCAGCTTAAAACTTTTTGTCGCGCTGTTTTCCACGGGTGGACCGGCGGGCTACTTGCCAGTAGTCCCCATGGTGTAGGCGACGCGGCAAAATACTATCGACAGATGAACCGCTACTCGGCGGTACTCACGCTGGTCACAGAAATTTCACTCATGTCGCTGGGCGGTGAGTTAAAGCGCAAAGAACTCATTTCGTCGCGTCTCGGGGATGTGCTGAGTGAGCTTTACCTGATGAGTGCCACGCTCAAACGTTTTCACGATGACGGCAGCCCGAAGGAGGACCGTCCGCTGCTGGAATTTGCCATGCGTGCGGGCTTCCACAACATCGAGGTCAGCCTGATCGAGGTGTTCCACAATTTTCCCATGCGCTTTGTCGGCCAGTTGATGCAGTTTTTGACCATGCCCTGGGGGCATAGCATCCGCTCTGCGTCGGATCGCCAGGCACGGGCTTGCGCGGAACTGATTATGGCACCGTCGGAAACCCGGGACCGCCTGACCAGCGGGGTGTTCCCCGGCACCAGTGGCGACGGTATCGATATTGTCGAGCAGGCATTTCTCCGCAGTCATGAGACAGATGCTATACGCGAGAAAATGAAGAAGGGTGGCCTGCGTCCGTTGAACCTGGCCACCATCGATAAAGCGGTGGAGAAGAACCTGATCTCTGCAGAGGAAGCGGCCAGGATCAAGGTGACAGCGACTGCCGTGGACAAGGCGATACAGGTGGATCACTTCGACTCACTGAAATAAGCAATCCATCCATGGCGGCTGGCGAAGGTCGGTAACAGCTAGGAAAGAGTCTGCAATGGCACAACCGGAAACATTCAATGCAGTCGTAGATTGCGTCGATGCGGTACTGGAGAAAGTAGGCAAACGCATCGTTCTCGGTTTGCCTCTGGGTATCGGCAAAGCCAACCAGTTTGCCAACGCCCTCTATGCCCGGGCGGAACAGGATCCTGAGATATCCCTGACCATCTTTACCGCGCTGACACTGGAGCGTCCTGGCGCTGGCAATGAATTACAGCGGCGTTTTGTGCAGCCATTGCTCGACCGATTGTACGCAGACTACCAGGATCTGGCTTACACCCGGGCGCGCCGCAAGGGGCTGCTGCCAAAAAATATCGAGGTTTGTGAGTTTTTTATCCAGCCCGGCAGCTTCTTGAGAGTCCCGTCGGCACAGCAGAGTTATGTCAGCGCCAATTACACCCATGTACCCCGGGATCTGCTTGACCGAGGTGTTAATGTGGTGGCGCAGATGGTGTCGCCGGCGTCGGACGGCAGTGGTGATCTGAGCCTGAGTGGCAATCCGGATCTGACCTTGCCGCTACTGGAGCTGGCGCAAGAGCGGGGTTATCCCCCCATCACCCTGGTGGGCGAAGTCAATCCGCAGCTGCCGTTCATGGGTGGCGACGCCCGGGTTGCCCCTGCCATGTTCGATTTTCTGCTTGAGGGAGAGGATTTCAATCGCGAAATTTTCCCCGCCCCCAATCCTCCTGTTCGCCTGACGGATTACGCCCTGGCCTTTCATATCGCCGGCCTGGTGAAGGATGGCGGTACCCTGCAGGTGGGTATCGGTGCCCTGGGCGATGCCATTTGCCATGTGTTGCGCCTGCGTCACTGCAGCAACCTGGACTACCGCGACATACTGACTTCCCTGAACCTGGATACTGATAAAGCACTGTGCAAATTGCCGCTGGAACTCGGCGTGTTTCAGCGGGGCATCTACGGCGCCAGCGAAATGGTACCGGAAGGCTTTTTGCATCTGCGCCGCGCCGGAGTCCTGAAACGCGCGGTCTACGCGGATGCGGCCGTGCAGCGAATATTGAATGAAGATAAAGCCACAGACACCGTTGGCGAAGACCTGTTGATTGCATTGCGGGAGGCTGGCCGTATTCAGTGTCCATTGACGGAAGCGGATACGGCTTTTCTCCAGTCCGCTGGCATCGTGGATCCCAGCTATAGCTGGCGTGGCCATCGTTTTCTCGACGAACACGGTGAGATGGAAGAGTGTGACCTGCATAGCAGCGTCGGCCGCAAGAAGTTGATGGGTCGCTGTGAGGGGCAGAAACTGTCAGGAGGAATCTGGCTGCACGGTGGTTTCTATCTGGGCTCTACGGGCATGTACCGCGCGCTGCGTGCCATGCCGGCGAGTGAGCTGGAGGGCATCAATATGACCGGCATCGACTTCATTAACGAGTTGCAAAAAGGGCACGCCCTTAAAGTTGCCCAGCGGCAACAGGCGCGCTTTGTGAACTCCGCGATGATGGTCACCCTGAACGGCGCGGTGATCTCCGACGGCCTGGAAGACGGTCAGGTCGTAAGTGGGGTTGGTGGCCAATACAATTTTGTTGCCCAGGCACATGAACTGCCCGGTGGTCGCTCAGTGATTGCACTCGCCAGTACGCGCATTAGCGATGGCCGAATTCGCAGCAACATTGTGTGGGAATACCCCCACTGCACCATTCCTCGTCACCTGCGTGACATAGTGGTAACCGAGTACGGCGTTGCCGACCTGCGCGGCAAAACCGACCGCGATGTGATTGTCACCATGCTCGCCATTACGGATTCACGCTTTCAGAAGGAGCTGCTCGAAAAGGCCAGGGCAGCCGGCAAGGTGGAAGCGGACTACGTTATCCCGGAAAACTTTAGCAATAACACCCCGGATCATATCCAGGCGGTGTTCAATCAGGGACATCGGCTGACCCTGTTGCCTTACTACCCCCTGGGTACAGATCTCACCCGGGAGGAAGCGCAACTGGCCATCGGCCTCAAAGCGCTGAAGGAAGAGGGCCGCAAGATTTGGGACTTGTGGCCGGTACTGCGCAAAGGACTGGTCGCCTGCAAAAGTCGGGCACCGGAGTACAAGGGCATCCACGACTGCCTGGCACGCATGGATTTTGAGTACGGTGATACCTTTGAGCACCGGCTGGAAGCATATCTGGTTGCCGGGGCGCTGCTGCGGTTTGTGGATCGCAACCGACCGCTGGGAGAGGTGGCCGAGCCATCAGAGCGGCGTCCCGACCTCTCAGCCGATGTGTAGATTCGAGACTATTTGAGCTGGCTCGCCTGAATCGCCGTGAGTGCGATGGTGTAAACGATATCGTCCACCAGTGCGCCCCGCGACAAGTCATTGACCGGTTTGCGCATGCCCTGGAGCATGGGCCCAATACTGATCAGGTCAGCACTGCGCTGCACTGCTTTGTAGGTGGTATTGCCGGTGTTGAGATCGGGGAAAATAAAGACCGTTGCACGCCCGGCCACCGGGCTGTCCGGTGCTTTTTTTTCAGCGACATTTTCCATGATGGCGGCGTCGTATTGCAGCGGCCCGTCAATCACCAGATCCGGGCGCTTTTCCTGTGCCAGCTTGGTTGCCTCACGCACTTTTTCCACATCGCTGCCGGTACCGGACGTTCCGGTGGAGTAGCTGATCATGGCCACTCTCGGTTCTATCCCAAAGGCACTTGCAGAATCGGCAGATTGAATGGCGATGTCCGCCAGCTCCTCAGCATTGGGATCGGGGTTGATGGCACAGTCGCCGTACACCAGCACCTGATCCGGCAGTAACATAAAAAATACCGAAGATACCAGGCTGGCACCGGGAGCCGTTTTGATCAGTTGCAGGGCAGGGCGGATGGTATTGGCAGTGGTATGCACCGCACCGGAAACCAGGCCATCCACCTCATCTTCTGCCAACATCATGGTGCCGAGCACCACGTTATCCTGTAGCTGTTCCTTGGCTACGATTTCCGTCAGCCCCTTGCTTTTGCGCAGCTTGACCATAGGGTCGACGTATTTGTTGCGGGCGTTTTTCGGGTCGATGATTTCCACTTTGTCGTTGAGCGACAGTCCCTGTTGTTCCGCAACCCGGTGGATTTCCTTGGGGTCGCCCAAGAGTACCGGCCGTGCAATGCCGCGC
This sequence comes from Microbulbifer sp. ALW1, assembly GCF_009903625.1. NCBI lineage: Bacteria > Pseudomonadati > Pseudomonadota > Gammaproteobacteria > Cellvibrionales > Microbulbiferaceae > Microbulbifer > Microbulbifer sp. ALW1. The sequence continues at coordinate 3,019,546 of NZ_CP047569.1, forward strand.
TCAGCGCAGATGAGCGCGGCTTTTACCGTGCGCGGCTCGTCGCCCTCGGGCAGTACGATGCGTTTGTTGGCGCGGCGGGCGAGTTCGGTCAGGTGGAAGCGGAAGGCCGGGGGCGACAATCGTTTGGGGCGATTGGAATCGCGGCCGAGGGACTCCACCCAGTGATTGTCCAGGTGACCGGCAATAAAGTCCTGCACCCGTTCGATACGCTCCATATCGTCGGTGGGGGTTTCGGTATTGAAGGACTGTAATTGCAGCGCCGTCTGCCAGGTATTGGTATTGACCAGAATTACCGGCAGCCCGGTTTCCATCGCGGGTGCGCAGAGTTTGCGCACCATGGGTTCTATGTAATAACTACCGGTCAACAACAGGCAGCCGATCTTGATACCGTTCATCGCGGCAAGGCAGGCAGCGACGATCACATCCGGGCGGTCGCCCGAAGTCACCAGCATGGAGCCGGGCTCAAAGCGATAGATCATATTGCCCAGAGAGCGCGAGCAGAAGGTCACGCTGTGCAAACGCCGGGTATCCAGCTCTCCGTAGTTGATGATTTCCGCCTGGAAATGATCCGCCAGGTCCTTCGCCCTCGGCGCCACCAGATCGGCGTTCCACGGAATACAGCCGATAATCGGCAATGGACTTTTGCCAAACAGCGAGAGAATCTCCAGATTGCCGCGGCGCACCCTGGGGCCTTCAAACACGCCGGTAATATCCGCACCGGGAGCATCCGGTACCTGCGAGGGCGCGCCTACCTTGTTGACAATACAACCGACAACGCGCCCAGCCTTGGCGCCGCCAAAGGTAGCCATGGCCACTTCCAGGCGGTCTTTCAATTGCTGTGTGGAATCCAGATTGGGGCAGACCACCAGCACAATATCTGCATCCAGGGTTTTTGCGATCTGTAGATTGAGTTGGCTGGCAAACTGATTTTCCGCATTGGGTACCAGTCCCTCAACGATGGTGACATCGGCTTTCTTGGCACCCTCCTGGTAGCGCGCGAGTATCTCTTCCAGCAGGTCGGAAAGGTCACCGCGGCCGATCAGTGATTCCACATGGTTCATGCTGAAGGAATCCGGCACTTTCAGGCTGGATGCCTTGCGCAATATTTCGTTGCTGCGATCGCGATTTTTTTCCTGCTTCACGCTTTCCGCAATCGGCTTGTAAAAGCTGACGCCGACACCATTGCGCTCCAGGGCGCGCAGTATGCCGATACTGACCGAGGTGATACCTACCCCGACACTGATGGGCACCAGCATAATTGTGCGTGACATGGGTTATTCCTTCGTCATTCCCGGATGCTGGGGTCGTGGTTGGGGGTATCCGGGGGCACCAGTTCCGCCGCATCCCGGGCGATGACCCACTCTTCGTTGGTGGGAATGACCAAAGTGACGGCGGACTGATCGCTTGAGATGGGACCTTCTTCGCCGAAGCGAGCACGGGTATTGCGCTCGCTGTCGATTTCATAGCCGAGACCTGTGAGGTGGGCGAGCACCATTTCACGGATCAGGCTGGAGTTTTCACCGATACCACCGGTAAACACCAGTGCATCCACCTGCGGCAGTATGCCGTGGTACGCACCGATATATTTCGCCAGCCGATAGCTGAAAATATCCAGCGCCAGTTGTGCGCCACTGTGGCCTTCGGCGGCCGCCTGCTCCAGGGCTCGGCAGTCGTTGCTGAGCTCGGAAATGCCGAGTAAACCGCTTTTCTTGTTGAGCAGGTCGTTGATTTCTTTCAGGCAGAAATCCATGCGGCTGCCCAGGTGCATTAGTAGCCCCGGGTCCACATCGCCACTGCGGGTGCCCATGACCAGTCCTTCCAGCGGTGTCAGGCCCATGCTGGTGTCCACACTGTGGCCATCGCGTACCGCAGTAATCGAGGCGCCGTTGCCCAGGTGCGCGGAAATGATATTGACCTCATTTACCGGCAAATTGAGCAGTTCGGCGGCGCGCTCGGTCACAAAGCGGTGGCTGGTGCCGTGCATTCCGTAGCGGCGGATACCGTGGTCCCGGTAAAGGCTGTAGGGCAGGGCGTAGATAAACGCATGGCGGGGCATCGACTGGTGGAAAGCGGTATCGAACACCGCCACCTGGGGCAGCCGGGGAAAGGCCGCTTTGGCCGCTTCGATGCCCAGCAGGTGGGCCGGGTTATGTAATGGGGCCAGTGCCACACACGCCTGAATGGCGGCGACCACGGCGTCGTCAATCAGTACCGAGTGTGAGAATTTTTCACCACCGTGTACTACCCGGTGCCCTATGGCAATCAGGCAGTCACGCAAGTCCGCGCGCTCCCCCAGAATATCCTGTACCAGAAATTGGATCACTTCGGTATGTCGGGCATTTTCCGGCAACTTGGCGGTGTGCTTCTCGCCATCGAGGGTCCAGCTGACGGTCGGCTCTGGCTGTCCGAGGGCATCGCCAATACCCGACAGGGACAGATCGCCATTGTGTGGATCGATGATGGCAAATTTGAGCGAGGAGCTTCCGCAATTCAGAACAAGAACTTGGCTGCAAGACGGCATAGGGAACGCTGTTTTGTTGCGGGCTTGCACTAAGCCTAGTTCAAAATAGCGCCAATAAAAAAAGGGCCGCAGAGCGGCCCTTGAAGGGGTGTATAGCGATTCTCAGGGATACGCTTAACCGAACTGGTTCATGGTGTTGTCTTTACCGGCCGCTTTCAGGGCCGCCTCACCGGCGAAGTATTCTTTGTGGTCGTCACCCATGTCGGAGCCGGCCATGTTCTGGTGCTTCACGCAGGCGATACCCTGGCGGATTTCCTTGCGCTGTACGCCTTTCACGTAGCCCAGCATGCCTTGCTCGCCGAAGTACTCTTTGGCCAGGTTGTCGGTAGACAGGGCCGCAGTGTGGTAAGTCGGCAGGGTGATCAGGTGGTGGAAGATGCCGGCTTCACGGGCAGCGTCAGCCTGGAAGGTACGGATCTTCTCGTCAGCCGCGGCAGACAGTTCGGACTCGTCGTACTCGGCGCTCATCAGGTTGGCGCGGTCGTAGGCGGATACGTCTTTGCCTTCTTCTTTCCAGGCATCGAATACCTGCTGGCGGAAATTCAGGGTCCAGTTGAAAGACGGGCTGTTGTTGTACACCAGCTTGGCGTTTGGCACCTGCTTGCGGATCTCATCCATCATGCCGCCGATCTGGCGCACGTGGGGCTTCTCGGTTTCGATCCAGATCAGGTCAGCGCCGTTCTGCAGGGACGTTACGCTGTCGAGGATGCAGCGCGCTTCGCCGGTACCTTTGCGGAACTGGAACAGGTTGGAAGCCAGGCGCTTCGGGCGCAGCAGCTTGCCGCCACGATTGATGACCACATCGCCGTTGGCCAGCGCGGAGGCGTCCACTTCTTCGCAGTCCAGGAAAGCGTTGTACTGGTCGCCCAGGTCACCAGGCTCTTTGGTGACAGCGATCTGCTTGGTCAGGCCTGCACCCAGGGAGTCGGTACGGGCAACGATCACACCGTTGTCGACACCCAGCTCCAGGAAGGCGTAACGCACGGCGCGGATTTTGGCCAGGAAGTCTTCATGGGGAACGGTTACTTTGCCGTCCTGGTGACCGCACTGCTTCTCATCGGAAACCTGGTTCTCGATCTGGATACAGCAGGCGCCGGCTTCGATCATCTGCTTGGCCATCAGGTAGGTTGCTTCCGCGTTACCAAAGCCCGCATCGATATCGGCAATGATCGGCACCACGTGGGTTTTGTGGTTGTCGATTTTGTTCTGTACCGCCTTCTGTGCAACTTCGTCACCGGCTTCGCGGGCGGCATCCAGCTCGCGGAAGAGGCCACCCAACTCGCGGGCATCTGCCTGGCGCAGGAAGGTGTAGAGCTCGCCAATCAGGTGTGCTACTGCCGTTTTCTCGTGCATGGACTGGTCCGGCAGCGGGCCGAACTCACTGCGCAGCGCGGCAACCATCCAGCCGGACAGGTAGAGGTAGCGGCGGTCGGTATTGCCTTCGAAGTGCTTCTTGATGGAAATCATCTTCTGCTGGCCGATAAAACCGTGCCAGCAACCCAGGGACTGGGTGTACTTGGAGGAGTCCTTGTCGTAGTTCTCCATGTCCTTACGCATGATATCGGCGGTGTACTTGGCGATATCCAGGCCAGTTTTGAATTTATTCTGGGCGCGCATGCGGGCCACGGATTCCGGGTTGATGGCATCCCAGGAACTTCCGTTGGCTTCACAGAGCTTGGCGGCCGCTTCGATGTCTTTGGTGTAAGTGGACATGCTGTGTTTCCTCAAAAAGGTGACTGCGAGTAGGTTGTGCGTATCCTAGGAGTGCTGGCATAATTTGGCTAATTTATTGTCATTATTCTCGCTATCCAAAATATGAATGTGCTGGATGGCGGGTCTGAATAGTGGGTCTGTGATGCGATTGTTGAATCCATGCGCTGACCTGTGTCTGACTTGAACTGCAATGCGGCGCCACCGTCGTTAGAGAGCCCCTGCCCATGAACCTGGAAAGAGCCGATCTCAACCTGCTGGTCTACCTGGATGTCCTGTTGCGCGAACGCAATGTGACCCGCGCTGCCAATCATCTGGGTCTGTCCCAACCCGCCATGAGCAATGGCCTCAAGCGCCTGCGGGAACTCTTCGGCGACCCGCTACTGGTGCGCACCCGGGAGGGCATGATGCCCACCGAACGTGCCATGGAGCTGCAGCCAATGGTGCGGGAAGCCCTGGCCGCCATCGACCAGGTGATCCAGCCGAATCGGGATTTTGCGCCCGCGGATGCCCGCCGCACCTTCCGTATCATGGCCAGTGATTACGCCGAATCCACGCTGATCCCACCGCTGCTGAAGCAGCTGCGCGTGAGTGCTCCCGGTATCAGTCTAGACATCATGACCCCCAGTGATGTGAGCTTTGTGGACGTGGAACAGGGTAAGGTGGACATGGTGATCAACCGTTTTGATTCCATGCCCCAGAGCTTCCACCAGGCCACCATCTGGAATGACAGCTTTTCCTGCGTACTGCGTGCCGATAACCCCATCCTCCAGGACTACAATCTGGACAGTTACCTGCAGGCACAGCATATCTGGGTGAGCAAAACCGGTATGGGAGTTGGGGTTGGGGTCAATCCGGAAGACGTGCAGCGCCTGGGCTGGGTGGACGAGGCCATTGGTCGGCTGGGCCAGAAACGGGATATTTCCGTGTTTACCCGCCACTATCAGGTGGCGATGCTACTGGCGGAACAGAGTGACCTGATTGTCACCGTGCCCACACGGCTGGCCCAGCTGGCATCCAGTAATCCGCGGGTCGTGCTGCGAGAGCCACCGCTCAAGATCCCCCCGCTGGAGCTGAAAATGGCCTGGAGCCCACTGTTGCAGCAGAGCGCACCCCATCGCTGGATGCGGCGCCTGATTCTCGATGTGGGGCGGCAACTCTGAGTCGATTCACCGGCGACAAGCGGAATTAAATTCATCTAACGAATAGTGAAGATTCCACCTATAAATTAGCGGTATGCCAATTGGCGTGTTTAGAATGCCGCAACTTACCAGTCTAAATTCACCAGAACCATGAGGTCAGACATGACGGAAAGAGTCCGTATTGGCGGTCTGCAGATCGCTGCAGAACTGCACGCATTGATTGCGGAAGAGGCAATCCCCGGCACAGGAGTCAGTGCTGATGTGTTCTGGGCGGAATTTGAAAAAATCGTCAATGACCTGGCGCCGGTCAACCGTGCGTTGCTGGAGAAGCGCGATGCCATCCAGGCGCGCATGGACCAGTGGTATAGCGACAATCCCCAGGGCTATCGCGATCTGGACAAGTACAAGGATTTCCTCAAGGAAATTCATTACCTGGTAGAAGAACCGGCCGATTTTTCTGCGAAGACGGAAAATGTCGACCCGGAAATCGCCACCATGGCGGGCCCCCAACTGGTGGTGCCGGTAATGAATGCCCGCTATGCCCTGAACGCGGCCAATGCGCGCTGGGGCAGCCTCTACGACGCACTCTACGGCACCGACGTAATCGGTGAAGAGGACGGGGCGGAAAAAGGCGGCGAATACAATCCGGTGCGCGGCAGCAAGGTGATCGATTATGGTCGCGAATTCCTGGATCAGGCTGCACCCCTCAACGGCACCAGCCATACCGAAGTGCGTGAATACCGTATCAACGGGTCACTGCTGGAAGCCGTATTGCGCAATGGCAAAGTGGCAGCCCTGAAAGACAGTCGCCAGTTCGCCGGTTATCGCGGTGATCAGGAAGCGCCTGAGGCCATCCTGCTGAATCACAATGGCCTGCATTTTGAAATTCAGATCGATAGTACAAGCCCCATCGGCAAAGCCGATAAAGCGGGTGTCAAAGACATTCTGCTGGAATCGGCGCTCACCACCATTATGGATTGTGAAGATTCCGTCGCTGCGGTAGACGCAGAAGACAAAGTGGTGGTTTACCGCAATTGGCTCGGCCTGATGAAGGGCGACCTGAAGGAAACCCTGTCCAAGGGCGGCAAGGAAGTTGTACGTACACTGAACCCGGATCGCGAATACGCCGGAGCAGAAGGTGGCAAGTTGACCCTGCCGGGGCGCAGCCTGATGTTCGTGCGCAATGTGGGTCACCTGATGACCAACGATGCCGTTCTGGATAAAGACGGCAATGAAGTACCGGAAGGTATCCTCGACGGTATGATCACCAGCTTGATCGCCATCCACGATCTGCGCGGCAATGGCGATATCAAGAATTCCCGCGCCGGCAGCGTCTATATCGTTAAGCCGAAAATGCACGGGCCGGAAGAGGTGGCCTTTGCCAATACGCTGTTCAATCGTATCGAAGATGCCTTGGGTCTTGCGCGCAACACTCTGAAAATGGGCATCATGGATGAGGAGCGCCGCACCACGGTTAACCTCAAAGCCTGTATTGCCGCTGCCAAAGAACGGGTGGTATTCATCAATACCGGTTTCCTGGATCGCACGGGCGACGAGATCCATACCTCCATGCTGGCGGGACCGATGATCCGTAAGGGCGAAATGAAACAGTCCAAGTGGATTGCCGCCTATGAAGACTGGAATGTGGACACCGGACTGGCGACCGGCCTCAAAGGTCGCGCACAGATCGGTAAAGGTATGTGGGCCATGCCCGATATGATGGCGGCCATGATGCAGGCCAAAATCGGTCACCCAATGGCCGGGGCCAATACTGCGTGGGTACCGTCGCCCACCGCTGCCACCTTGCACGTACTCCACTACCATAAAGTCGATGTGGCGAAAGTGCAGGAAGAGCTGGCAAAGCACAAACGCGCCAGTCTCGACGACATCCTGACGGTGCCGGTGGCAGACAACCCCCAGTGGAGCGCGGAGGAAATCCAGCGTGAACTGGACAACAACGCCCAGGGTATCCTCGGGTATGTGGTGCGCTGGATTGACCAGGGCGTTGGTTGCTCCAAGGTTCCGGATATCCACGATGTAGGCCTGATGGAAGACCGCGCTACCCTGCGGATTTCCTCGCAGCATATTGCCAACTGGCTGAAGCAGGGTATCTGCACCAGGGCGCAGGTTGAGGAAACCATGCAGCGCATGGCGGCCGTTGTTGACCGCCAGAATGCTGCGGATCCGAGCTACCGGGATATGGCGCCGAATTTCGACGCCAGCATTGCCTTCCAGGCTGCCTGTGAGTTGGTATTTGAAGGCTGTGCCCAGCCCAATGGCTACACCGAGCCGGTTCTGCACCGTCGCCGCCGGGAATTCAAGGCCAGCCAGCGATAGTCGTGATAGCCGAGGCAGTCACGACATTGGCGATTATTGGTTGAAGCCAACAATGGCTCGAGTGTCACCAATGAAAATGAAAATAAAAAGCCCCGCTTCGCGCGGGGCTTTTTTATGGGGTACAAATTTATGGGCGCCCAAACAACGGAATATTTGTGTAAGCTCAACCAATTCCATGCAATAGAAGCCGCCGTTATTCCGCACATTTTCGTATGAAGTACAGCGAACAATCCTATCAACACTATTGTCCTGCAGCTGATAGTGGCAGCCCTCGAGACGAGATACAGCCACTGGCGTCAGAGGTGGCAGTGGGCATCAGTTACAACGGACTCAACCACGCAGTGATGATGGCGACGCCGGATGATCTGGATGATTTTGCTCTGGGGTTCAGTTTTACCAGCGGAATCATCGAGCAGCGCGAACAGATCCTGGATGTGGAATTGATCACCGTGGAAGAGGGGGTGCTACTGGAAATCACCCTTAGTCAGCGCGCCCTCAATCGCCTGAAGCATCAGCGTCGCACTATGACCGGTACCAGCGGCTGTGGTCTCTGTGGGGTGGAGGCACTTTCTCAAGCGTTGTCTATTGACGTACTTTCACGTGAAGCATCCGCCGATGCGCAGTGCTCCCGGAAACAGAATCTGCCTCTGCCCCCGGTCCATCACTTGGCGCAAATGCGCGATAGGTTCCTTTCCGTGCAGCAAGAGCGGCAGTTGCGCGGCGCCATGCACTGCGCCCTGTATGTGGATCAAGCCGGTAATACCCGCCTGTGTCGGGAAGATATCGGCCGACACAATGCGCTCGACAAGCTACTCGGCGCCTGTTTGGCCGAGGGGCTGGACCTTCAGCATGGGTTTGTCGCCGTCACCAGCCGCTGCAGTCTGGAACTGATCCAGAAATCGGTGCGCGCCAGTGTCGGAACACTCGTCACTCTGTCATCGCCGTCGGATATCAGTGTGCGCTGGGCCAGGCGCTATCGGCTTAACTTAGTGCACCAGCCAAAAGACGATATGCCGCGTATCTACAGTGGTTCCCGTTAATTAGTGCCATCGGCTGATCCGGCAACAAATCGATTCAGGAATGCCCAATGAAAACTCCCGTCGACCGCTTTCGCTTCCGTCCCTACCAACGACCAGCCGCTGGCTGGGGGGCTCTGCGCAGCGTGGCCCACGCCTGGCTCGACAGTCGCCAGCCGTTCAAAAATCTGCGTGCCATGCTGCAGACCAACCAGAACGGCGGTTTCGACTGTCCCGGCTGCGCCTGGGGTGAGGCGCCAAAAGAGGGGCGTATTCGTTTCTGTGAAAACGGTGCCAAGGCGGTGAACTGGGAAGCCTCAGGGCGCGGCGTCGACCGGGAATTTTTCGCCAGCAACGCGTTGCCGGACCTGCTGGCCCAGGACGACTACTGGCTTGAATACCAGGGCCGCCTGACCGAGCCGATGGTTTACGACGGCAGCAGCAATTTCTACCGGCCTATTAGCTGGGAAGACGCGTTTACCCTGATTGCCGACGCGCTCAAACAGTTGGCGTCACCGGATCAAGCGGCGTTCTACACCTCCGGTCGTGCCAGCAATGAGGCGGCGTTCCTGTACCAGCTGTTTGCCCGTAGCTATGGCACCAATAACCTGCCGGACTGCTCCAACATGTGCCACGAGGCCAGTGGCGTGGCCTTGAAGGCGAGTATTGGCACCGGCAAAGGCACGGTCACCTACGAAGACTTCGATAAGGCTGAAGCCATATTTGTTATTGGCCAGAACCCGGGCACCAATCATCCGCGAATGCTGGAACCGCTCAGTGAAGCCGTTGCGCGCGGGGCGCAGGTGCTGGTTTTCAATCCATTGCGGGAGCGCGGGCTGGAGCGATTCCAGGCGCCGCAAAATGCCCTGCAGATGCTCACCGGTGGCGAACTCGCCATGAATACGGATTACTTCCGTCCGTCTCTCGGCGGTGATATGGCGGTGATTCGCGGAATCGCCAAATTCCTGTTCCAGTGGCAGGATGAAGCGGAGCAGGCCGGAGAGGCTGGCCCGCTGGATCTTGCGTTTATTCAGGAACACTGCGCGGACTATGAAGCTTACCGCGCAGTGGTGGAGGCAACGAGCTGGGATGAAATTGTTTCCTACAGCGGACTGGCACTGGATGAGCTGGAGCGCGCTGCACACATCTACAGTCGCAGTAAGGCCACGATCATTTGCTGGGCCATGGGCATTACCCAGCATCGACATTCTGTGGCCACCATTCAGGAGATAACCAACCTGCAGTTGCTGCGCGGCCAGGTCGGCCGGCCCGGCGCTGGCTTGTGCCCGGTGCGTGGTCACAGCAATGTGCAGGGCGATCGCACCATGGGGATTGATGACAACCCCTCGGCACCGTTTCTCGATGCGCTGGAGAAAAGGTTCGAGATGCCGATGCCGCGGGACGCGGGGGTCAATGTGGTCAAGGCGATCGAAGCCATGCTGGAAGGGCGGATCCAAGTGTTTATCGGTCTCGGTGGCAATTTCGCCCAGGCCACGCCAGACACCGAGCGCACCCACAGCGCCTTGCGCAATTGTGATCTCACCGTGCAGATCAGTACCAAGCTGAATCGCAGCCACCTGGTAACGGGCAAGCGCGCATTGATTTTGCCCTGCCTTGGGCGCACGGATATCGACATGCAGACGAGTGGCGCCCAGGCGGTCACCGTAGAAGATTCCTTCAGTATGGTGCATGCCTCATTTGGGCAGTTGAAGCCGCTGTCGAAGGAGATGCGCTCGGAACCGGCGATTATTGCAGGGATTGCCCAGGCGACCCTGGGAGAAAGACCGGTAGCCTGGTTACATCTGGTGGAAGAATACGGGCGTATTCGCGAGCTGGTCGCCGATGTAATCCCGGGGTTTGAGGATTTCAATCGCAAGCTGGAAACTCCCGGCGGCTTTTACCTGCAGAATTCCGCGGGCCTGCGCCAGTGGAAGACAGAAAATGGCAAAGCAAATTTCGTTAGCCACACGCTACCTGCGCCATTACCGCAAGCCGTGCTGGACAAAATCGGCAAAGAGGGCGCGCGCAAGGCGGATTTGGTGTTGCAGACCCTGCGCTCCCACGACCAGTACAACACCACAGTGTATGGACTAAACGACCGCTATCGCGGCGTAACGGGCAATCGACGGGTGTTGTTCGCGCACAAGGACGATATCCATCGCCTGGGTTTTGCCGACCGTCAGCTGGTGGATATTGTCTCTCTGTGGAGTGACGATGTGGATCGGAGAGTGCAGGGATTTACGCTGATCGAATTTGATATTCCCAAGGGGCAGGCTGCTGCTTACTACCCGGAAGCGAACCCGTTAGTGCCCCTGGAAAGCTACGGCATTGGCAGCTTTACCCCTACGTCCAAGTACATTGCAATCCGCCTGGAACCCAGCAGTGCTCCCCAGCGGATTGTTTAAAGAACGGTTTTCACGGTGCTTTTTCAGGTCTACTGTTCACAGTGCCTTGTCAGGGCTACTGTTCACGTTCACCTTGCGGGCAGTGCTGGAAAAGTACAGACAAAGCAAGCGCCCGTGGTATCGGGTGCTTCCTGTAATGCGACCGTGGCACCGTGGGCGAAAGCGATTTCTTTCACGATGGCGAGACCCAGCCCGCAGCCTTCACCGGTAATTTTTGAGCGGAAAAACCGTTCAAAAATCTGCGGCCAGTGTTCGCGGGGAATGCCCAGCCCGTCGTCTTTTACCGCAAGTCGAATTTTGTCGTTTTCCCGGATTAGCTCCACCCACACATTGCCGCCTTCCGGCACGTAGAGAATGGCATTTTCCATCAGGTTCCATACCAGCTCCCGCAACAAGAAGTAGTCGCCGGGCACTTTAAATGTGTCCAGAGATTCGCCACTGAAATCCTGGTGCACCTCCACGCTTCGGCCCCGAGCCAGTTCCCGCAGGCTTTCCGCGGCCTCGCGTACCACATTGTCCAGCGCGACCGGTTCATTGCGCAGGCCCCGGCCTGATGCCGTTTCCGCGCGCGCCAGTTTGAGCAGCTGATTATTCAGGTGGGTCATGGCATCGGTAGTCTGGCAGATGCGTTCCAGCGCCTGATGCGCGGTTTCCAGGTTCTGTTCCCGCAGTGCCAGCTGCGCCTGTAATTTAATACCAGCCAGCGGCGTTTTCAGCTGGTGCGAAATATTGCCAATAAATTGTTCGCGCGCGCTAAACGCGTCGTCCAACCGTCCCAGCAAACGGTTGGTATTGTCGATTACCGTGTGTACTTCCTTGGGCGCAGCCTGGGTGCTGATGGGGGTCAGGTCCCGGGGGGAGCGATTGGCGAGATCCTGGCTGAGCTTGAGCAGGGGGCGAATCCCGCGACCTAGGGCAAAGGCGACGACCAGCAGTGTCACCACGATCATTGCCGCCTTGGACAGCACCACATCGAGCATCAGTGTGCGAGAGAGTGGGATGCGCTTGTGCAGGGTTTCCGCGACACTCACTACCGCAGTATCAGCGGGGGTATCCGCATTGGCGAGTACCGTGACACTGCGAACCCACTCGCCTTCAATTTGCAAATTGGTAAATACTGGTCCTTTTTTCAAAGTATCGATATTGGCATTGACCCAGGACTCACTCCTGCCGCCGAGCACTTGCCCGTTAAGGGTGGAAACGCGGTAGTAAACTTCATCCAGCTCATCCCATTCGAAAACCTCGATGGCTGCCTCGTCTGCGTAGAGCACCAGCTCGCCATTTTCCCGGCGAACTTCCTGGGCGAGGGAGTAGGCCGAGTCTAATAGCCAGCGGTCAAACACCTGATTGGTCACATGCAGGCCGATGCCGAAGGTGATCATCATCTCGATCAGCAGCAGCACAAACAGCGGCCCGCCCACCAGCAGCAGTAGCAGGGAGCGCAAATCAAGGCGGGTGTTCAATCAGCGCTCTCCATCACGTAACCCGCACCGCGCTGGGTACGAATGGCGAGTCCCGAGTCTTTAAGGCGGCGGCGCAGGCGGTGCACATACACTTCCACCGCGTTATCGCCCACTTCATCGCCCTCGCGACTGAGGCGGTGCGCCAGGCGCGCTTTGGTAACCACCTTGCCGGCACTCAGGGCGAGGATTTCGAGAATCTCGAATTCCCGCGCGGGTAGTTCGAGGCGCTCGCCATTCAGGGACGCGGTGCGCTGGAAGGGGCTCAATTGCAGTGAACCCAAGGTAACTTCGTCCGTCGAAAGATTGTGGCTGCGCCTTAGCAGTGCCCGCAGGCGCGCTTCCAGCTCCCGCAGGTCGAAGGGCTTTTCCATGTAGTCATCGGCCCCCTGATCCAGGGCGGCGACCTGCTGTTCAACGCCGTCGCGGGCCGTCAATACCAGCACCGGTACACGGCTCTGGCGCGCACGCACGCGGCGCAGGAGTTCCAGGCCGTCCATATCTGGCAATCCGAGATCGAGAATCATCAGGTCCACATCATTGGCGTGCAACAAGCCTTCGGCGCGCTCGGCATAAGGGGCATGCAGCACGGTATAGGCACTCTGCTTGAGAGCCTGCAACAAACCCTCCGCGATCAGTGGGTCATCTTCTACCAGCAAAATATTCATGAAATAGGGGATTCAGTGACACTTCAGATGAGCGAAAGATACACGATTCCGCGGATTTGTACCTGACTCTGCAGACATTCATTTATCGGGTGCAGTGAAAGGTTGCTGAAAGCGACTGCCCGTATTCTGCCGTGCTCCTGTGGCCAGGTCTGGATCAATTTGTCTGGTCACTCTGGTGATTAGTTCCGTCGATCACGATGACTGAAAAGTAGTACAGGAGTTACGGTGATGGACTTGCAGAATTTCAAAAAAGACATTCCCGCGAGTGTCGTGGTGTTTTTTGTCGCGCTGCCACTCTGCCTTGGTGTCGCACTTGCGTCGGGCGCCCCGCTGTTTTCCGGCTTGATTGCCGGTATTGTCGGCGGAATTGTGGTGGGGGCTGTGAGCGGGTCTCGGCTCGGCGTTTCGGGTCCGGCAGCAGGCCTCACCGTTATCGTACTGAGCGCGATTGAAACCCTGGGTTCCTTCGAAATCTTTTTGCTGGCGGTGGTGATCGGTGGCCTGATGCAGATACTGCTCGGATTGCTCCGGGCCGGCATTTTCGGCTATTTCTTTCCCTCGTCCGTGATCAACGGAATGCTGACCGGTATCGGTCTGATCATCGTGTTGAAGCAGATTCCTTATGCCTTCGGTCTGGATGATGGGGCTTCAATGAGCGATGGCCTGTCTGTACTTTGGGCAGGTGTGCACCCCGGGGTGCTGGTGATTTTCGCGCTGTCACTCGCGCTGCTGATAGCCTGGGAAACCCCGCTGGTAAAAAAATCCCGCTGGCTCAGCATGGTGCCGGGTCCGGTAGTGGCGGTGCTTTCTGCCGTGGTGTTGTACCTGTTGTTTGGCCATTCTGCGAGCCTGGGGCTAAATGAATCCCACCTTGTGACTGTGCCGGTGGCGACCAGTTTCAATGAGTTTGTTGGCCTGTTTACGCTGCCCGACTTTTCACAACTGTCCAATCCGCTGGTGTGGACAGTTGCGGCGACGATTGCCGTCGTTGCGAGCCTGGAAACCCTACTTAGTGTGGAAGCCATCGACAAGATGGATCCGCTGAAACGCACCACACCCACCAATCGTGAACTGGTGGCGCAGGGCGTGGGTAACTCCGTGTCTGGCCTGATCGGTGGCCTGCCTGTGACTCAGGTAATTGTACGCAGCTCGGTTAACCTGCAGACGGGTGCGAGCTCCAAAGCGTCGACGATTTGCCACGGTTTCTTGTTGCTGGTGTGCGTGGCGACACTGCCCACCTGGCTCAATATGATTCCCCTGGGTGTTCTCGCGGCCGTATTGATCCTCACCGGTTACAAGCTGGCCAAGCCGGCGCTGTTCCGCAAGATGTGGGACAGTGGCATGGAGCAGTTTTTGCCGTTTGTGATCACTGTGCTGGGCGTGGTGTTCACGGATCTGTTGACCGGTGTTGGTGTCGGTATGGTGGCCGCGATATTTGCACTGCTGCGACGCAACTACCTCAATTCTCACTTCCTGCATAAAAAACAGGATAAGGAAGAGGGTGATCGTATTCGGATCAATATGCAGCTGGCAGAAGAAGTGACGTTCCTCAACAAGGGCGCCATTCGCAAGGAGCTGAGTGAAGTTCCAGACAATGCGCACGTGATTCTCGACAAACGCAATTGTGTGTATATCAATCACGACGTGGCAGAAACCATCGCCGACTTCATCGAGACTGCGGCTGCCCGCGGGATTGATGTGGACGTGATCGAGCGCAAAAACGTGGTGCCGATCTGGGATGCGAGAGAGTTCAAGGCCGTAGCCTGATAGCTTACTTAGAGGGTTTTCTTAAAAGGTTTCCTTAAAGGGCTTTCTTAAAGAGTTCCCCTCGAGCGCTTCCCGCGAGGTTGTGTTGCAAAAAAACAACCTGGCGGAAAGTGAAGACAAAGAGTTTGATCCCCCTTGATTGGATCTGACTGCGTTGGCGGTCAGATCCAATTTTTTTATTACCGATACCGAACCCTATTGTTACCGGATTCTATTGCTACCGAGCCTTGTGTTGGCTCAGCGGTTCCAGTCGTCGAGGTTTTCACTGGGCTCACTTTCGCTCAGGGTGAGTTCCATGCGCACATGGGGGATGTCAGCCTCCATGAATTCCTCCCCGGTCACGGTGAAGCTCGCCTTTTCATAGAAGGGGATCGCGTGTACCTGGGCATTCAGGTAGGCATTTTTTTGCCCAGAGATACGGGCAAATTTGCAGATACGCTTGAGCAGTTCCAGCCCGGCGCCAAGTCCGCGGGCTTCTTTCAATATGGCCATGCGACCGATTTTGCCGCCGCCGGTCAGGCGTCCGGTTCCGATTGCCTTATTGTGGTGGTAAATCAGGAAGTGCTGGGCAGTCTCTTCGTGCTCATCCCATTCCAGGTCCGCTGGAACCTTCTGCTCTTCCACAAAGACCTTCTGCCGGATATCGCGAATGGTGGCTTTATCTGTCTGCCAGTCGGCCAGGCGCACAAACAGGCTCATGTTTATTCCTCCCAGTCTTCTTCGTCTTCCTCATCGTCGAGCAGCTCAGGGTAAATCAGGCTGCCCTGGGAAACCAGCTGATCCAGCAGGCCGCCATGGGCCATCAGCTCCGGATAGCCGTCTACATCCGATTGGGTGAGGCTGCGGGTGTTGCAGAAGCCCTCGGCGAACAGGAGTGGGGCAGGGAATGCCTCGCCATCGATAAACAGGCTGGCCGGGTCACGGCAAAAGGCGCAGCGGGAACCGGGGTTGAGCATCAATTCGCCCCCCTCGGCGAGGTGTTCGCGCCAGTCCTCAGCACTGCCGGCATCCAGCGCCACGGTATCCGGGTACTTGGCCTCGGTCATGATGGCTCCGAACCACTGGGCGATGTTCTGCGGTTGCTGCAGCCACTCTGCCAGCTGCCGCTGCACACGGCTCACGGTAGCGGTATCAATTTCTGATGGGTTTGCGGGAAGTGTCAGATCCGGGTCGGTGTAGCGGTAGTGATCCGGCAAGCCGGCGCTGAGTTCTGCTGCCAGGTCTTCCAGCATGGTGCGGGCCGAAGGCGCACGGAAGCCCACGGAGATGGTGGTGCAGCCACCTTCGGCGATACCCCAATGGCTGAATTGTGGTGGCAGATACAGCATATCGCCGGGTTCCAGTAGCCAGTTGGCCTCGGACTCGAAGTCCCGCAGGATATTGAGCTGGGTGCCCTCCACACGTGGACTGCTGGCATCGGCCTTGGGGCCCAGATGCCAGCGGCGATTGCCTTCCGCCTGCAGCAGGAATACATCGTAAAAATCGTAGTGGGGGCCGACACTACCCTGATCGGCAGCGTAGCTGATCATGATATCGTCCAGACGCCAGTCGGGAATAAACCGGAAGTGGTCTTTAAGCGCGGCAACTTCTGGAATCCACTGGTCAACCGCCTGGATCAGCAGCGTCCAGTGGGATTTGGGCAAATTGAAAAAGTCCTGCTCGGTAAAGGGGCCGCAGCGCAGCTGCCAGGGGCCTTCGATTCCCTGCTCTTCAATCAAGCGGGATTCAATCTGCTCCTCCAGCGCCATACCGGCGAGCTCTTCGCCGGATATGGGGGAGGCAAAATCGGGAAAGGCGTTGCGGATCAGCAATGGCTTTTTTTGCCAGAACTCCCGCAAAAAGGTCTCCACCGGGATATCGCCAAGATGGGTCAGCGGTTGAATGGTGTTACGCAAGCCCGACTCCGTCATGGCGACATCTCCGAAAATGTGGATTGAGCGAGGCTCAGATATTGTTTGCCTGGTCGATGGCGTTACCGATGTAGCTGGCCGGCGTCATTTCACGCAGGGACTGCTTGGCGGCTTCCGGCATATCGAGGCCATCGATAAAGGCGGCGAGCGTATCCTTGTTGATACCCTGGCCGCGGGTCAGTGCTTTTAGCTTCTCGTAGGGCTCTTCGATGTTGTAGCGGCGCATGACCGTCTGAATCGGCTCTGCCAGCACTTCCCAGGCGTTGTTGAGGTCTTCCTCGAGACGCGCGCGGTTGATTTCCAGTTTACCGAGACCTTTCATGGTGGCGGCATAGGCAATCACCGAGTAGCCAGCGCCAACGCCCATGTTGCGCAGTACGGTGGAGTCGGTCAGGTCGCGCTGCCAGCGGGAAACTGGCAGCTTTGCCGCCAGGTGCTGGAAGACTGCGTTGGCAATACCCAGGTTACCTTCGGAGTTTTCGAAATCGATGGGGTTGACCTTGTGCGGCATGGTCGAAGAGCCGACTTCACCGGCAACTACTTTCTGCTTGAAATAACCCAGGGAGATATAGCCCCAGATGTCGCGGTCGAAGTCGATCAGAATGGTGTTGAAGCGCGCAATGGCATCGAACAGCTCGGCGATATAGTCGTGGGGTTCGATCTGGGTAGTGTACGGGTTCCAGGTCAGTCCCAGTGAGGTGACGAAGGCTTCCGCATTTACCTGCCAGTCGACATCCGGGTAAGCGGACAGGTGGGCGTTGTAGTTACCCACGGCGCCGTTGATTTTCCCCAGCAGTTCCACTTCGTGAATCTGCTGTACCTGACGACGCAGGCGTGCTACCACATTGGCCAGCTCTTTGCCGACAGTAGTGGGGCTGGCTGTCTGCCCGTGCGTGCGGGACAGCATGGGAACGTCGGCAAAGGTTTTCGCCAGGGTAGCGATTTCGTTGACGATCTGGTTCATCGCCGGCAGCAGGACCTGGTCGCGACCTGCGCGCAGCATCAGCGCGTGGGACAGGTTGTTGATGTCCTCGGAAGTGCAGGCAAAGTGGATGAACTCACTCACTGCGTTCAGCTGCTCGTCGCCTTTTACTTTTTCCTTGAGGAAATACTCCACCGCCTTCACATCGTGGTTGGTGGTGCGCTCGATTTCCTTGATGCGCTCGGCGTCTTCCAGGGAAAACTCCGCAACAATCTGGTCGAGAATCTGGTTGCTATTGCCGGTGAACGGTTGGACTTCCGCAATCTTTTCGTGACGGGCCAGTTGTTGCAGCCAGCGCACTTCCACTTCCACGCGGGCGCGGATCAGGCCGTATTCACTGAAAATGTCGCGCAACGGGGCGGTTTTGCTTTCGTAGCGTCCATCTATGGGGGAAACCGCGGTAAGGGCGGACAACTCGACAGTCATGGTGTCTCTCCGGTATTGAGCTCTGCCGCTGGTGAAGGAATCCCACAAGTGCGGCGGAAAATTGAAAAAATCAGTGTTCCAGTGATTCGTATTTCGCGATCAAGGCGTCCATCGCGGATATCAGTTTCTTGCGTTGAAACAGCAAATGCAGGCGGCGGCCACCCAGCTGCCGCCACAACATGGCGGCGCGCACTCCCGCGAATAGCATGGTGCGAATCTGGTTGGCGATGCGCTGTTGCTGCAGGAAATTGAAATCTCCCAGCACCTGGATGCGGAAGCGGAAGGTACTCAGGGTGTCGCTGTAAATACTGGCGAGATTGGCGTAAACGTTTTCGTGGCCAATGCCAAAGTGGTCCGTTTGCGTCTGTGCCTTTTCCAGCCTGCTGCCGATAATGGACAGCAGGTCCGGTTTCTTCGTCAGCTGACGCTGCAAATAAAGGATGGACAGTACATAGCGCAGGCAGTCGGTGTACTCCGGGTGGGTACGGGTAGCCAGCAATTGGCGGGCTGCGCGCAATCCGGGCAAGACTTTTTCGACCCCACCGAACACATCGTCGGTAGTTTCCGGGTTTTGTTGGAAAAGGCTGTAGACCTCAGTTTCCAATTGCTCCGCCGGCGCGGTACCTGTTTTCGCCAGGCGCTCAACGAGAATTGCCGCCTGGAAAACGCCCGCCAGTGCCAGTGCCTGTTCTCGCCAGTTACTCAAGGGTTGCTCCCTGCTGCCAATTTTTTTCCCTGTGCGTCGAGACCGGCTTCGCCTATCCCGGTTGCCTGATCTATGACCGCGCCACCCAGGCAAACATCCCCCTGATAAATCACGACCGATTGACCGGGGGTCACAGCCCGCTGGGGCTGGTCGAATGCAATGGTCAGTTGACCATGCTCACCCACGGTAATCTGGCAATCCTGATCTTCCTGACGATAGCGGGTCTTCGCCGTAGCCCGGAATGACTGTGCCGGCGGAGTGCCATTGATCCAGTGCGCCTGGGTAGCGGTGAGCCCGGTGGAGTAGAGCAGGGGGTGGTGCTTGCCCTGGGCAACCAGCAGCACATTGCGCTCCAGGTCTTTACCGACCACATACCAGGGCTGGTCGCCAGCGCCTTTGACGCCGCCGATACCCAACCCCTGGCGTTGGCCAATGGTGTGGTACATAAGACCGCTGTGCTGACCCATCACTTCGCCTTCCGGCGTCTGCATTTCACCGGGCTGTGCGGGGAGGTACTGCTCCAGGAAGTCCTTGAAGCGCCGCTCACCAATAAAGCAGATACCGGTGCTGTCTTTTTTAGTGGAGGTAATGAAGCCATTTTCTTCGGCTATGCGCCGAACCTCGGGCTTCTCCAGCTCGCCCAGTGGGAACAGCGAGCGGGCAAATTCCGCTTCACCCACCGCGTGCAGGAAGTAGCTCTGGTCTTTGTTGCCGTCGAGTCCTTTCAGCAGGTAGGTGCGGCCGTCTTCATCCCGGCGGCGGGCATAGTGACCCGTGGCAATGGCGTCAGCGCCAAGCATTTCCGCGTACTGCAGAAACACTTTGAATTTGATTTCACGGTTACACAGGATATCCGGGTTGGGCGTACGGCCCGCCTTGTACTCTGCGAGAAAGTACTCGAATACGTTGTCCCAATACTCGGCAGCGAAGTTGGCCGTGTGCAACTTGATACCCAGGCGGGCGCACACGGACTCCGCATCGGCCAGGTCCTGCCGTGCGGTGCAATATTCAGTGCCGTCATCCTCATCCCAGTTCTTCATGAACAGGCCTTCCACCTGATACCCCTGCTGCATCAGGAGTAGGGCGGCCACCGAGGAGTCTACGCCACCCGACATGCCTACGATGACACGCTTGACGTCGTCCGAGGCGTGAATGCTGGAGTCGCTAGAGGTTTGCTGCACAGGCAAGTCCGAATCTGACATGAATACCGGGGGTTACAGTGAGGCGCCAGTGCGGTATTTCAACCGCAGTGGGGCAAAATTGGGGGCGCATTTTACCTGTGAATCCCCTTTGTGACCAATGGGGGGTTAAACGGGCCCTATTTTCAATGCGAGGGCTTTGGCGCCAATACTCTTTTAACAGCCTAGTCGCTGCGTGTGACATCGGCGGTTTTGCGGACCTAGCGTGGCCGGCGTCGCGCCGGAGGGCGCCGTTTCCCGGGTGTCTTTCCATTCGCGCCATTGGCTCCACTGGCGGTTCTGTCGCCGGGATTTCTGGCACTGGAGCTTTCGCCTGTTCTGGAGCGTGGCTTTTTTGCACTCCCGCCGCGGGGCTTCCCGCGACTAGCGGGTCTCTTCGCGGGTCTCTCTATAGAGGTTGCCCGGGGGGACTCTACCTCC
Source organism: Microbulbifer sp. ALW1 (assembly GCF_009903625.1). Lineage (NCBI taxonomy): Bacteria > Pseudomonadati > Pseudomonadota > Gammaproteobacteria > Cellvibrionales > Microbulbiferaceae > Microbulbifer > Microbulbifer sp. ALW1. The sequence continues at coordinate 3,040,215 of NZ_CP047569.1, forward strand.
AGGGTGCGCGTTTCTCCAGGGCCCAGCTCGCCCAGGTCCCAATCACCAATTTTCCGGCGAACCAGTCGCAATGTAGGGAAGCCGACAGCCGCCGTCATCCTGCGAACCTGACGGTTGCGGCCCTCGCGGATGGTGAGTTCGATCCACGAAGTAGGAATCGACTTCCGCTCGCGGATCGGCGGCTGGCGGGGCCACAAATCCGGCTCGGCGATGAGGCGGGCCTCGGCGGGTGCGGTCACGCCATCTTTAAGGGAAACCCCTTTCTGCAGCTGCCACAAGGCTTCCGCCGTTACCTCGCCTTCGACCTGGGCCCAGTACACCTTCGGCAACTTGTTGCGGGGGTGCGCAATCTGGTGCTGTAGCTGGCCATCGTCGGTCAGTAACAGCAGGCCTTCTGAATCAAAGTCCAGTCGGCCGGCCGCATAGACCCCGGGGACCTTTATATAGTCCGCCAGCGTGGGGCGGCCTTCGGAGTCGGTAAATTGGCAGAGTACCCCATAGGGCTTATTGAAAAGGATCAGGTGACTCATGGTGCTGTTTGAAATGACGACTACTGCCTTAGTTGTAATGAAACTACAAAAATGGGCGGATGCTGATATAATCCCGCCGATTTTTAGCCAGCCCTGCGACTGCAACGGCGCAAGCAATGGGCGGCAACCATGACCGGCGGTGGATATTCGGCGCATTATGCCGGTTTTCCGCCCACAAAGCCGGACGTTTAGTCAAAGAGTTACGGGAGTCAACTTAATGGGTCATATCCAAGTGCCGGCCAACGGCCAAAAAGTCACAGTCAATGCAGACGGTTCTCTGAACGTACCAAACAGCCCGATCATTCCGTTCATCGAAGGTGACGGTATCGGTGTGGATATCACCCCGGTAATGCGCAAAGTGATCGACGCTGCGGTCAGCAAGGCGTATAGCGGCGAGAAAGCCATCGAGTGGATGGAAATCTACTGTGGCGAAAAAGCGGCTGAAACCTACAGCGGCGACTGGTTCCCGGCTGAAACCCTGGAAGCTATCAAAGAATACGTTGTCAGCATCAAAGGCCCTCTGACCACTCCAGTAGGCGGCGGCTTCCGCTCCCTGAACGTTGCCCTGCGCCAGGAGCTGGATCTGTACGTATGTCAGCGCCCAGTGCGCTGGTTCAGCGGTGTACCTTCTCCGGTTAAAGAGCCGAACAAGGTAGACATGGTGATCTTCCGTGAAAACTCCGAAGACATCTACGCCGGTATCGAGTGGAAAGCCGGTACTGACGAAGCCAACAAGGTTGTTAAGTTCCTGCAGGAAGAAATGGGTGTTAAGAAGATCCGCTTCCCGCAGAACGTAGGTATCGGTGTTAAGCCGGTTTCCGAAGAGGGCACCAAGCGCCTGGTGCGTAAAGCCCTGCAGTACACCATCGATCAGGACCGCGACTCCCTGACCCTGGTGCACAAAGGCAACATCATGAAGTTCACCGAAGGTGCCTTCGCCGACTGGGGCTACGAAATTGCCCGCGAAGAGTTCGGCGCTCAGCCGATCGACGGCGGCCCCTGGTGCAGCTTCAAAAACCCGAACACCGGCAAGGAAATCGTGGTTAAGGACGTGATCGCCGACGCCATGCTGCAGCAGATCCTGCTGCGTCCGGCCGAATACGACGTAATCGCCACTCTGAACCTGAACGGCGACTACCTGTCTGACGCCCTGGCTGCCCAGGTAGGCGGTATCGGTATCGCACCGGGTGCCAACCTGTCTGACGAAGTGGCTCTGTTCGAAGCTACCCACGGTACTGCACCGAAGTACGCTGGCCAGGACAAAGTGAACCCGGGTTCCCTGATCCTGTCCGCAGAAATGATGCTGCGTCACCTGGGCTGGAACGAAGCCGCTGAGCTGGTTGTTAAAGGTGTGGAAGGTGCGATCGAAGCCAAGACCGTTACCTATGACTTCGAGCGTCTGATGGATGGTGCAGAACTGAAGTCCTGCTCCGAGTTCGGTGAGGAAGTTATCAAGCACATGGCTTGATCCTCAGCGAATGAAAAACCCCGCACCGAAAGGTGCGGGGTTTTTTTTGTCTTTTTTAAGCGCTGGACGAGAGCCTGGGGTTCTAGTTGCCGGATCGGCAAGGTCCCGTGGCTGGCACGTGTGTGCCACTGGCGGTGCGCAGGAAAGTATGTGATCTGTCGCCGGGTTGTGGCGTCATCACCTTAGGGTTATAGCTGGCATTGGCTACCGGGAGCCGAGCGCCCGGTAAGCGCAATGCGAGGTTGCGAGCCGTTAGCCGAGGGCGTCTTCGGTTTCTTTTTCTCGCATGGACTGAGCCTGTGGCGCAGGACTGGAGGCCCGCGGGGCTTCCGTCGTCGGCAGACTGATGTTGGCAGCGTGGTAGCCTTTATCACCCTGAATAATATCGAACTGAACCTGTTGGCCGGCTTTCAGGGTGCGATACCCTTCCATTTGAATTGCCGAATAATGTGCGAACAGATCCTCTCCACCCTCATCAGCCAGAATAAATCCATATCCCTTGGCATTATTGAACCACTTAACGGTACCGGTAGGCATGGCGAAATCCCTCTAAATTGCCGGGGCGACTGCTGGCCGCCAAAAATTGTATTAATTATTGTTATCGCGCTTCATGCGCTTGTTGCGATGCACAAAGTCATTTGTACAACGTTTTGCGAGTGCCTTAAACCGCGTTGGCGCGGTTAATACCTCTTGTAGCCAAGACCCCAGCCCTTGTCAAGTGAATCAGCCTGGGCGGACTGTGCCCGGAGGGGTTTGGGGTTACAATGGCCGCTCGCAATTTTCACCGCAGAAGCTGAACCCGACCAAAATGGGCGCACGAGTCGAGACTCAGGCTTGCTACCAATAATGGGGGCGCCAGCACTGTGAACTGATTCCGCAATTCTGATTGACTGGCACTATGGGAAAATCACAAATCATTAAACTACACTCGAACGAAGGCGAGGGTGGTGACGATCACTACTTTCACGGTGCGGAGGGCGGCACCGCACTGGCCGAGGCCAAGCCTCGACTCAAGCGACCGCCAATGTACAAAGTGGTCATGCTCAATGACGACTACACGCCCATGGAGTTTGTGGTTGAGGCGCTGGAGCTTTTCTTTTATGTGAATCGTGAGCGCGCCACGCAGCTGATGTTACAGGTGCACACTAAGGGAAAAGCCATCTGTGGTGTCTATACTCGAGATATAGCGGAAACAAAGGCCGCACAGGTAAATCAGTTCGCAAGAGATCACGAGCATCCGCTGCTGTGTGAGATCGAGGCGGACGAACAGGATGAACACGGCGAAGAGGGGTAAAGCAACTGTTCCAGCGCCTGCAGTATCAGCTCCAGGTGCGATTTTCCGGCCGGTTATCCGGCACCGCAACTCAGGAATACCGGGCGTTTGCCAAAAAAGCCCGGATGACATTGGCCAGTAAGGTTTGAGGTTTAGATGCTCAGCAAGGATTTAGAGGTAACGCTCAATCTAGCGTTCAAAGGTGCACGGGCGAAACGCCACGAGTTCATGACCGTAGAGCACCTGCTGCTGGCGCTGCTGGACAACGAATCAGCGGCTGATGTCCTGCATGCCTGCGGTGCAGACCTGAGTGCATTGCGCCGGGAGTTGCTCGAGTTTGTGGACTCAACCACACCACTTATTCCCGAAAATGACACCGAGCGGGAAACCCAGCCCACCCTCGGCTTTCAGCGCGTGTTGCAGCGGGCAGTTTTTCACGTCCAGTCCTCCGGTAAAAAAGAGGTGACCGGTGCGAATGTACTGGTCGCAATATTCTGTGAGCAGGAAAGCCAGGCGGTTTATTACCTCAAGCAGCAGAGTGTTGCCCGTATTGATGTCGTGAATTACATCACCCACGGCATCTCCCGTGTCAGCTCTGGCGGCAACAACACGCACAACAACCCCGATCCCTCTCCCGAGCAGGTGGACGAAGATCTCGGCGCAGCTTCCGAGTCCGGTGGCTCAGATCCGCTGGAAAGCTATTCCACAAACCTTAACCAGGAAGCCATTCTCGGTCGTATCGATCCCTTGGTGGGTCGCGCACCAGAAGTAGAGCGCGTTACCCAGATTCTGGCTCGCCGGCGCAAAAACAATCCGCTGCTGGTGGGGGAGTCCGGCGTTGGTAAAACGGCCATCGCCGAAGGCCTGGCGCGACGTATTGTGGACGGCGAAGTGCCCGAACCGCTGAAAGAAAGCACAATTTACTCCCTTGATCTCGGTTCACTGCTTGCCGGTACCAAATACCGCGGTGACTTTGAAAAACGGTTCAAGGCGCTGCTGGCGGAGCTCAAGAAGCGTGAACATGCGGTGCTGTTCATTGATGAAATCCACACCATTATCGGTGCCGGTGCTGCCTCCGGTGGTGTCATGGATGCATCCAACCTGCTGAAGCCGCTGCTTTCCAGCGGTCAGCTCCGCTGCATTGGCTCCACCACATTTAACGAATATCGCGGCATTTTTGAGAAAGATCGTGCCTTATCACGCCGATTCCAGAAAATTGACGTGCATGAGCCCTCCGTGGAGGAGACAGTTCAGATTCTGCAGGGGCTCAAAACCTGCTTTGAAGACCACCACAAGGTGCGTTTTACCGACTCTGCACTGGAAGCGGCCGCGCAGCTGGCCAATCGCCATATCACCGAACGATTCCTGCCAGACAAAGCCATTGATGTAATTGATGAGGCCGGTGCCTACCAGGCGCTACAACCGCCAGAGCAGCGTAAAGACACCATTTCTGTCACCGAGATTGAAAATGTAGTGGCAAAAATGGCACGGATTCCGGCCAAGAGCGTTTCCGCTTCCGATAAGGCGGCCCTGGCCAAGCTCGATGACAACCTCAAAATGGTGGTGTTCGGACAGGATCAGGCCATTGAGGCGCTCAGCACCTCCATCAAGCTCTCCCGTGCCGGCCTTGGCGCGGAAGAAAAGCCCATAGGATCCTTCCTGTTCGCGGGCCCCACCGGTGTCGGCAAGACCGAGCTCTGTCGCCAACTGGCCCAGGTGATGGGTATAGAGCTGATTCGTTTTGACATGTCTGAGTACATGGAGCGCCACACGGTTTCACGCCTGATTGGTGCACCTCCCGGCTATGTCGGCTTTGACCAGGGAGGCTTGCTTACGGACGCTGTGACCAAGCATCCTCACAGTGTGGTGCTGCTTGATGAAATTGAAAAAGCGCACCCGGAAGTGTTCAACCTGTTACTGCAGGTCATGGACCACGGCACACTGACGGATAACAACGGCCGCAAGGCGGATTTCCGCAACGTTATCGTGATCATGACGACCAACGCCGGCGCCGAAGTAATGAGTCGCCGCTCCATTGGCTTCGCCAATCAGGATCACAGCAGTGATGGAATGGAGGAGATCAAGAAAATGTTCACTCCGGAATTCCGTAACCGGCTCGACAGCATTATCCAGTTCGGTGCGCTGGATCTTGAGGTGGTCAAAACGGTGGTGGACAAATTCGTTGTGGAGCTGCAGGCGCAGCTGGACGAATCCCGGGTCACTCTCGAAGTCGATAGCGAAGCGCGCGAGTGGCTCGCTGTGAATGGCTACGATGAGAAGATGGGCGCGCGCCCGATGGCTCGCCTGATTCGCGAGAAGCTGCGCAAACCGCTGGCGGAAGCCGTACTCTTTGGTGAGCTGTCGGAGGATGGCGGCAAGGTGGAAGTGACCGTTGAAGACGACCAGCTGAAAATCAGGACGGCGGTACCGGCTCTTCACTAAACCTGCGATGACTAAAGGCCAAAGAGCCACTAGCCGCAACGAAAAAAGCCACCGTATGGTGGCTTTTTTATGTGCCGCGCCTGCGGTGCAGGGCACTGAGCACAATGACCGGCCGAGGCCGGCTGGCAATTTAGCGGGCGCGGTAAGTAATTCGGCCCTTGCTCAGGTCATAGGGTGTCAATTCAACCTTAACCTTATCGCCCGTTAAGATGCGGATGTAGTTTTTGCGCATCTTGCCGGAAATGTGTGCGATTACCACATGTCCATTTTCGAGTTTCACGCGGAATGTGGTATTTGGCAGGGTGTCGATGACCTCGCCTTCCATTTCAATGTAATCGTCTTTTGCCATGCGGCGCAGCAACCTTTGAGTAATTTGTACTAGCTTTTCCGCCTTAAAATTCGGCCCATTCAAGTGAACGATTTCAGTTCAAGGGGGACCCAGCGGTACGACGGGCGTGCATTTTGCACGAAAAGTGATGACAGGCCAAGCGAAACCACGCCTTACCGTGAGACTTGTGTTCAGGACACCTGAATGACCGGTGGCCGGTATTAAATACAAGAACCTAACCGGGTTAGGCGACCGGCTGGTTTCCATTGGGGATGCAGTTGGGCTGGAGCGCCGGCACCTTGGTACTGAACGGTACGTTGTTGCTGGAAAGTTTAGTCGGATTTCAGGGACCAGCGGTTGTTCTGAAGGATTTCCAAAGGCTGGAACTGGCTCTTGTAGGCCATCTTCTGGCACTGGGCTATCCAGTAGCCCAGGTAAAGACTGGGGAGCCCAAGGCGGCGAGCCCATTCAATTTGATACAGCACGGAATAGCTGCCGAGACTGCGCTTGATTTCGTCAGGATCGTAAAAGGTGTAAATCGCAGAAACGCCGGTACTCAGCACATCGGTAACGGCCGTGGCAACCAAGCGCCCCCGCGCACGAAACTCCAGATAGCGCGTGCTACCCCAGGCGTTGTTCAGAAAACTGCGGAACTGGTCGCGACTGGGCGGGTACATTTCCCCATCGCCATGGCGTTGCTCTATATAGCGCGCGTACAGCCCGTAATGTTCATCGGTATCGATGTCTTTCAGGTGAAATACATCCAGGTCGCGGTTCCGGCGCCAGCAGCGTCGCTGGTTGCGATTCGGAATGAATAAGTCCACCGGTACCCTGGCGGGAATGCACGCCTGGCAGTGTGTGCACTGCGGGCGATACAGGTAATTGCCGCTGCGCCGAAAGCCCATTTCTGACAAACGGCTATAGAGGCGCTGGTCAACGGGGGTTTGTGGATCCACGAAAACGGTCGTGGCTTCCTGGTCATCCAGGTAGCCGCAAGGGTGGGGCAGGGTGGCCAGTAGTCGCACCGAATCCAGTTGGGAGAACTGGCTCATGACTTGGTGAACCTGATGTGAAATTTGCCGGTATGCGGCTGTACACCCCGATCGCGGATGGAGGCACGATAGGCCGGTCGGCGGGTCGTTTTATTCACGATATCAATGGCTCCACGCATTTCTCAGGTCAACTGCTCCCGCAGGATCACACCAGAGGGTAATTTGCGGTCACAAAAAATACAAATGGACGCCTCAGATACTGTGCGCGACTTTACGGGACGTTCACATCGATTCGAATAGCTCCGGCGATGGACTGCTGGGCCAGAGGTGAGGAAACCCGGGCTCCCGTGTGCCTTCCGTGTCAGCTGAGTTAGCTGAATCACCGAGGCCGGTGCGCAGTAGCGATTCAAAGTCAGCCCGCGACATTTCCTTGGCACCAAGACTGGCCAGGTGTGGGTTGCTCACCTGGCAGTCGATCAGCTGACCACCCCAGTGTGCCACCTGCCGTACCAGATAGGCGAACGCCACCTTTGAGGCATCGGTTGCGCGGTGAAACATGGATTCACCGAAGAACACTTTGCCGATGGCAAGCCCGTAAAGTCCGCCCACCAGCTCCCCATTGGACCAGGTTTCGACCGAGTGCGCGTACCCCAGCTGGTGCATATCAAGATATGCCTCGCGCATATCGTCGGTAATCCAGGTGCCGGACTCGCTTGCCCGGGGCGCGGCGCAGCCGTCGAGTACTGCCTCAAATGCTTGATCAAAGGTTACCTGGTAGCGTGCCTGCCGAATCACCTTCCGCAGGCTGCGGCTGAATACAAGAGATTGCGGTCGAACCACGCAGCGTGGGGAGGGAGACCACCAGAGAATTGGCTGGTCGTCCGAAAACCAGGGGAAAATACCTTTCCTATAGGCCGCCAGGAGCCATTCTGGCGTGAGGTCGCCGCCAACAGCGAGTAAACCGTTTGGATCATCCAGGGCCTTGCTGGTTTCCGGAAACGCAATATTGTCCGGATCGAGCAGGGTAAGGATCTCATCGGTGCTACTGGTCAAAACTGCGCCTCAATGTCGTTGTTCGAGACTGGTGGTTCGAAATTGATTGCTCGAAGTTGATTACTGGAGAGCGGGGCAGAATAACAGATAGGCAGAGGCCGGGTGACGCGCCAAAAAAAACAGGCGGCACAAGGCCGCCTGTTTTTCGTCACGCAATGCTCACGCGAGCATTGGCGGTCTTCTTACTGGGCGTCGAGGAAGCGCTCAGCATCCAGAGCGGCCATACAGCCGGTGCCGGCAGACGTTACTGCCTGACGGTAAATGTGGTCGGAGACATCACCCGCGGCAAATACACCCGGGATGGAAGTCTGGGTGGCGTTGCCGTGCAAGCCGCTTTCCACAACGATATAGCCACCGTTCATTTCCAGCTGACCTTCAAAGATGTCGGTATTGGGCTTGTGGCCGATGGCAATAAATACACCGGAAACCTCAACTTCCTTGGTAGAGCCGTCCTGTACATTCTTCAGGCGCACACCAGTAACCCCGTTATCGTCACCCAGCACCTCATCGAGGGTGTGGTGCCAGCAGAGATTGATGTTGCCGTTTTCGGCTTTTTCCAGCAGGCGATCCTGCAGGATTTTCTCCGCGCGCAGGCTGTCGCGGCGGTGTACCAGGGTCACTTCGCTGGCGATGTTCGACAGGTACAGCGCTTCTTCCACGGCAGTATTACCACCACCGACCACAACGACTTTCTGGTCGCGGTAGAAGAATCCGTCGCAGGTCGCGCAGGCACTGACACCACGTCCCTGGAAAGCTTCTTCAGAGGGCAGGCCAAGGTACTGCGCGGAAGCGCCGGTGCAGATGATCAGGGCATCGCAGGTGTAGGTCTCATTGCCTTTCAGGGTGAAGGGGCGCTGCTTGAGGTCTACTTCGTGGATGTGATCGAAAATGATGTTGGTGTCGAATCGCTCAGCGTGCTGCTGCATCTGAACCATCAGGTCCGGGCCCTGAAGGTCGTGTACGCCACCCGGCCAGTTTTCGACTTCGGTGGTGGTGGTCAGCTGGCCGCCTTGCTGCATTCCGGTAATCACTACCGGATTCAGGTTGGCGCGAGCCGCGTAAATTGCAGCGGTGTAGCCGGCAGGGCCGGAGCCGAGAATGATCAGACGGTGATGGTTGCTCATGACTGGACTCACAATACTTCGAATTTTAAGGCGTCAATGGATGAAACGGTGTCTAAGGCAGCCTAAGAAATGCAGCGGCATAGACTGCCAGTGTCAAAATTGCGGGCAATGATAGGGGAAAGCCTCTAATGCTTCCAAATAGTTTGGGCTTATTTATCTGATTGCACCCTTTTATAGGCTCATCAAATAACTGGGAGGGTTCGCCGCCATATATGCGCAAGGTCAAGGGTGTTCAGGCCCACGTGAGATTCTTCTACAGACTTCTACAAATTGCGTGAATTAGTGCCTGTAAGTATTTGTTTTAAATAATAAAATCTAAAGTTAAAGTGTTTTCTCAGCTGTGCTCGCGGTAGCAATTGCCCCAAGGCTGTAGTACACAGAAGCTTTGGCGCTGTGAGCGCCCATATAATCCTGATAAATCCCGTGATGATCGAGGTAAGCCATTGAAGGCTGAAAGTGATAGTGAATCCGCAGGTAGCATCCCGGATTCCCTGATTGCGCGAATTTTGCGCGAAGGTGCCCTTATTGCACTGCTGGCTGGCGCGTTGCTGGCGGGTATAAGCCTGCTCAGTTATAGCCCCCAGGACCCCGGCTGGTCGCACACCGGGCACGGTAGTGGCATCAACAATGCGATTGGCCCCACTGGCGCCTGGGTTGCTGACGTGTTTCTGTCGCTGCTGGGCTGGATGGCGTACCTGTTCCCGGTTCTGATTGGTTGGCGAGCCTTCCGCATATTGCGGGATAAAAACGCCCGCTTTCACGGTCTCTTATTCGCACTGCGCGTTGGCGGCCTGATTGTGCTGCTGCTGTCGGGCGCCGCTCTGGCTACCCTGTGTTTTAGCGAATCCCACCAACCGCTGCCATTTTCCAATGGCGGCATCATCGGCGCATCGATATCCAACTTTATGGAGACCGGGCTCGGCTACGTGGGTGCCACGATTCTGTTGCTCGCGATGTTTGCCATCGGGATTACCGTCTTCACCGGCATGTCCTGGCTCAAGTTGTTTGAGGATATTGGCCGCAGCGTGCTGTTTGTATTCGGCTGGCTGGCCAGCCGTATGGCGCATGCGCGGCAAGAGCGGGAAGAGAAGCGGGTGGCACGGGAGGCCATCGTGGTTCGCAAGGCGGCGGTAGAAGAGGAAAAGCAGCGCACCGCCAAACGGATACCACCAAAAATCGAACCGGCCGCGCCGCCGGTCAAGCAGAGCCCACGGGCTACCAAAGAAAAGCAGGGCGAGCTGTTCAAGGGGCCGGTAACCGGCACACTGCCGCCGCTGTCACTGCTGGATTCGCCGGATACCAACAAGAAGGCTGGTTTCTCCCGCGAAGCGCTGGAGGCCCTGTCACGCCTGCTGGAATTGAAACTCAAGGATTTCGGGGTAGTGGCGGAAGTAGTCTCGGTTCTGCCGGGGCCGGTAGTCACCCGCTTTGAGATACAACCCGCTCCCGGGGTAAAAGTCAGCCGTATCACCAATCTCGCTAAAGACCTGGCCCGCTCCCTGGCGGTCATCAGTGTGCGGGTGGTGGAGGTGATTCCAGGCAAATCGGTGGTGGGTATTGAGATACCTAATGAAAATCGCCAGATGGTGCGCCTCTCCGAGGTTTTGGGTGCAGAGGTGTATGAAAAGGCCGGCTCAGCGCTGACCCTGGCGCTGGGCCACGATATCGCCGGGCAGCCGGTGGTAGCGGATCTCGCGAAGATGCCGCACCTGCTGGTGGCCGGTACTACGGGTTCCGGTAAGTCGGTGGGCATCAATGTGATGTTGCTCAGTCTGCTGTACAAATCCACCCCGGACGAAGTGCGGCTGATTCTGGTGGACCCGAAAATGCTGGAACTCTCGGTTTACGAGGGAATCCCGCATCTGCTGACACCGGTCATCACTGACATGAACGATGCGGCCAATGGCCTGCGCTGGTGTGTTGGCGAGATGGAACGGCGTTACAAACTGATGGCCGCCATGGGTGTGCGGAACCTGGCCGGCTTCAACCGTAAGGTTAAAGATGCGATTGCGGCTGGTGAACCGCTGATAGACCCGATTTGGCAGCCAGACCCCATGTCCAGCGTTCCGGAGGCTGAACAGACCGCACCGCACCTCAAGCCGTTACCGGCGGTAGTTGTGGTTATCGACGAATTTGCTGACATGATGATGATCGTTGGCAAGAAGGTTGAGCAGCTGATCGCCCGTATCGCGCAAAAGGCGCGGGCGGCGGGGATTCACCTGCTACTGGCGACCCAGCGCCCCTCTGTGGATGTGATTACCGGCCTGATCAAAGCCAACGTACCAACCCGCATGGCCTTCCAGGTTTCCTCCAAGGTCGATTCGCGCACCATTTTGGATCAGGGTGGCGCAGAGCAGCTGCTCGGGCACGGTGACATGCTATACCTGCCGCCGGGTACAGCGGTCCCCATAAGGGTGCACGGTGCCTTTGTGGATGACCATGAGGTGCACCAGGTTGTGGCGGACTGGTGTCGCCGCGGCGAGCCTGAATACATCGACGGTATTGTCGATGATGCCAATAACAGTATTCCGGTGCCGGGAATGGCGACTGAGGGTGGGGAAGACGACCCGGAAGCGGATGCTCTCTACGACGAGGCTGTGGCATTCGTGACCAAATCGCGCAAAGCCTCCATTTCCTCCGTGCAGCGTCAGCTGCGCATCGGCTACAATCGCGCCGCCCGCATGATCGAGGCCATGGAAGCCGCCGGGGTGGTATCGCCACAGCAGGCCAATGGCAACCGCGAAGTCCTGGCGCCGCCGCCGGCGTAAAACTTTTCGTCGCAATTGCACCCGGTTCAGGCCGGGTTCACTTGCCGCCGACTAGGCTTTAAGGACATTCCCGAACAGTTTACGGAAGGCCACTATGAAACGAATTCTGAGCACAATCTGTGTTGCCCTGAGTATCGGCTTCGGTGCAAACGGGGCCTCGGCAGACGCCAGTGATGAACTCAGTCGACTGTTGCAGCCACTGGGCTCCATCTCCGGTAATTTCCGACAGACACTCAAGGACCAGAAGGGAAAAACCCTGCAGAAAAGCAGCGGGAATTTTTCCGTCGAGCGCCCGGGGAAGCTGCGCTGGCAGACCGGCGAGCCCTTCCCGCAGCTACTGGTAACCGACAACAAGAAGCTTTGGCTGTACGATCCGGATCTGGAGCAGGTCACCATTCGTCCGGTCGACAACCGCATGAAGGAAACTCCAGCACTGCTGCTGGGCGGGAAGGTCGAAGATATCCGCGGCTCTTTCAGCGTGGAAAACAAGAAGGGTGCTTACTACCTGACCCCGAAAAGAGCGTCAGCGCCGTTCAAGTCCATGGTGATTCGCTTTGACGGCAAGGGCCTGCCTTCTGCCATGACCGTACGCGATGGCATGGGTCAGACCACCGATATCCAGTTCAATGGCCTGAAGGCCAACCCGAAACTGTCCAATTCCATTTTCCGCTTCAAGCCACCGAAGGGCACCGACATCATCCGCGATGAATGACCTTTTCCAGTCGCCCCCCCGGCACCAACCACTGGCCGCACGCATGCGGCCGCAAACTCTGGCCCACTATGTGGGCCAGACGCATTTATTGGGGCAGGGTAAACCCCTGCGCGAGGCGGTAGAGCGGGGGCAGCTGCACTCCATGGTGCTCTGGGGGCCGCCCGGAGTAGGGAAAACCACCTTTGCGCGGCTATTGGCCGAAGAGTGTGATGTCCGCTTTGCCACGCTCTCTGCGGTGCTCGCGGGCGTCAAGGAAATCCGCCAGGCTGTCGCTGAAGCGGAGCAGCACAGCGCCCAGTTCGGGCGCGGCACCATCCTGTTCGTGGACGAGGTTCACCGCTTTAACAAGGCCCAACAGGATGCTTTCCTGCCTTATGTGGAAGAGGGCACGGTTACCTTTGTCGGCGCCACCACCGAAAATCCCTCCTTTGAATTAAACAACGCGCTCTTGTCCCGCTGCCGGGTCTACCTGTTACGCAGCCTAAGCCAGGAAGAGCTGACTGGCTTGCTGAATCGGGCGCTGCAGGAGGACGAGGAGTTACGCGCGCGCAATATCCAGCTGACCCCGGCGGTGCTCGACAAAATTACCCTGAGTGCTGATGGCGATGCCCGCAGCGCCCTGAACCTGCTGGAAATCGCCTGTGACCTGTCGCGAGAAGAGGGTGGCCAGCAGGTAATTGATGAGGCAGTGCTGGCGGAGGTGCTGACCGCGGATGTGCGCCGCTTCGACAAGGGTGGAGACTACTTTTACGACCAGATTTCCGCACTGCACAAGTCCGTGCGTGGCTCCGACCCGGATGCCGCTCTCTACTGGTTTGCGCGCATGATTGATGGCGGCTGCGACCCACTCTATGTGGCGCGCCGGGTAGTACGCATGGCCAGTGAAGACATTGGCAATGCCGACCCCAGAGCCCTGGAAATCGCCCTCAACGCCTGGGATGTCCAGGAGCGGCTGGGCAGCCCGGAAGGGGAGCTGGCGATTGCGCAGGCGGTGGCTTACCTCGCTGTCGCGGCGAAAAGTAACGCGGTTTACAGTGCGTACAAGCGCGTCCTGGCGGACATCCGCAGGGAGCCCAGCTACGAGGTTCCCATTCACCTGCGCAATGCCCCAACCAAGCTGGCAAAAGAGATGGCGCACGGCGCCGAGTACCGCTATGCCCACGACGAGCCAGACGGCTTTGCCGCTGGAGAGTGTTACCTGCCCGAGGCGATTGCTGGGCGACGCTATTACCACCCGGTCAATCGCGGTCTGGAAAGCAAAATCGAGGAGAAGCTTCAGCGCCTGCAGGCGCTTAACCTTCAAAGCCCGATACAGCGCTATCCGCAAAAATAACCGGATTCCGACCTGGCAGTTCTCTGGAGTGTCGAAAAAACGCTATGATCGCCATTTTTCGGCGATTAAAAAATCGATAGGGAGCTCCTGATGCAGTGGATTGCGATTGCCCTGGGTGGTGCCGTAGGCGCGATTCTGCGGCATCTGATCGGTTTGTGGAGCTTCCCGGTTTTTGAGGGCCGGATTCCCCTCGGCACCTTTATCGTCAACGTTACCGGCTCACTGTTGATCGGTATTGCTTACGTAATGATCGTTGAGCGCGGCATGCTCGGGCACGAGTGGCGGCTACTGATCATGACCGGCCTGTTCGGGGCGCTCACCACCTTTTCGACCTTCTCGCTGGAAACTGTGCTGTTGTGGCACAATGGCCAGCCTTTAATAGCGCTGGCCTATGTCGTGGCCAGCTTTCTGGTGTGTTTGGCTGCGACCGCAGCGGCCATCACACTGGGACTGAAATATCTGTAACGCGGTAATCAAAACACCATGCTCGATCCAAAACTGATTCGTAACCAACTCGACGACGTTGCAGCGGCGCTGACCAAGCGCGGTGTGCAGCTGGACACAGCCAAACTGGAGCAGCTCGAAGAGCAGCGCAAGGAACTGCAGACCCGCACTGAGTCCCTGCAGAATGAGCGCAACAGCAAGTCCAAGAATATCGGCCGGGCCAAAGCCGCCGGAGAAGACATTGCACCGTTGCTGAAAGAGGTCGAATCCCTGGGTGGACAGCTGTCAGAAGCCAAGCAGGCCCTGTCTGAGTTGCAGCAACAGCTGGATGATATTCTGCTGGCCATCCCCAACATCCCGGATGCGTCGGTGCCAGAAGGCAAAGACGAAGACGATAATGTCGAAGTGCGTACCTGGGGTTCACCGCGCAAATTCGACTTTGAAGTGCGCGACCACGTGGATCTGGGTGCGGCCCTGAATGGTCTGGATTTTGAAGTGGCCACCAAGCTGACCGGTTCCCGCTTCGCGGTAATGAGCGGAGAAGTGGCCCGCCTGCATCGCGCATTGGCACAGTTCATGCTTGATCTTCACGTAGAAGAGCACGGCTATAAAGAAGCCAATGTGCCGGTGATAGTAAATAGCGATTCCCTGTTCGGTACCTCGCAGCTGCCCAAGTTTGCCGAGGACCTGTTCAAGCTGGAGGATGAGCGTGGTTTCTACCTCATTCCCACCGCAGAAGTACCGCTGACCAATTTGTACCGCGACGAAATCGTCGAGGACGCCAGTTCTCTGCCGCACAAATTTGCCAGCCATACCAACTGCTTTCGCTCTGAAGCCGGCTCCCACGGGCGCGACACCCGCGGCATGATTCGGCAGCACCAGTTCGAAAAAGTGGAACTGGTGTGGTTTGCCCGCCCGGATCAATCCAGTGACGCGCTCGAACAGCTCACCAGTCATGCAGAAAATGTTCTGCAGAAACTGAACCTGCCATACCGTACCGTGGTGCTGTGTGGTGGCGATATGGGTTTCGGGGCAACCAAAACCTATGACCTGGAAGTGTGGATTCCGTCTCAGGATAAATACCGGGAAATTTCTTCCTGCTCCCTGATGGGCGACTTCCAGGCCCGGCGTATGAAGGCTCGCTGGCGCAACCCCGAAACGGGCAAGCCGGAACTGCTGCACACCCTGAATGGATCCGGGCTGGCAGTGGGCCGTACGCTGATCGCGGTACTGGAAAACTATCAACAGGCCGATGGTAGTGTCGAGGTGCCGGAAGTACTGCGTCCTTATATGCGGGGCGCGACCAAGATCGGCTAGCAGTATGGAATAGAACCTTGCGTTACCTGCCTCTCGCTTTTGATTTGAAAAATCGCCCCTGCCTGATTGTCGGGGGCGGCTCCATCGCCACGCGCAAAGCGCGCTTGCTCAACAAAGCGGAGGCCCGCCTGCTGGTCGTGGCTCCGGATATCACCGATGAACTGCGCCAGCTGGTTCTCGCCAGTGGTGGCGAGTACATCGTCGGCACTTACCGCAGCGAACTGCTGGAAAATGTCGAGATGGTCGTTGCTGCCACCGCCGACAGCGCCGTCAATGCGCAGGTATCTGCCGATGCCCGCGCCCGGCGCCTGCCGGTAAACGTGGTGGATTCACCGGCGCACTGTACCTTTACCTTTCCCTCCATTGTTGAACGCGGCCCGGTGGCCATTGGCATTTCCAGTGGCGGCTCTGCACCGGTTCTGACCCGTATGTTGCGCGCGCAGATCGAGACGTTGCTGTCGCCCGGCCTCGGACTGATCGCCGAGCTGGCTGGACGTATGCGCGACAAGGTGAAAGCAGCCTTGCCGGAAGCCCAGCGCAAAGATTTCTGGCACTGGGTGTTCAACGGTCCCATTGTCGGCCAGGTTGAGCGGGGGCATAAAGCCGAAGCCGAAGCGTCGCTGCTGCAAGAGCTCCAGCGTTGGGAGCAAAAGCCTGCCGCCAGCGGCGAGGTGTATCTGGTGGGAGGCGGCCCCGGCGACCCTGATCTGCTCACTTTCCGTGCCTTGCGCCTGATGCAACAAGCGGACGTGGTATTGTACGACCGGCTTGTATCGAGCGAGGTGCTGGAACTGGTACGCCGGGATGCCGAGCGCATTTACGTGGGCAAGATGAAGCAGTTCCACTCTGTTCCCCAGGACGACATCAATCAGTTGCTGGTGGACCTGGCGAAAGAAGGTAAGAAGGTTCTGCGGCTGAAGGGTGGGGATCCCTTTGTCTTCGGGCGCGGCGGTGAAGAAATCGACAAACTTGCGGAAGCTGGGATTCCATTCCAGGTGGTACCTGGCATTACCGCAGCCATTGGCTGTTCCGCTTACTCCGGGATTCCACTGACACACCGGGACCACGCACAATCCGTGCGCTTTATCACCGGGCACCTCAAGCAGGGTGATCTGGTATTGCCCTGGGACGAGTTGATTACCAAAAACCAAACGCTGGTGTTCTACATGGGACTTACCGGCCTGCCCACCATCTCCGAAAAACTGGTGGCCAATGGTATGGACCCCGACACGCCGGCAGCACTGGTGGAGAAGGGCACTACCCGCGACCAGCGGGTGATTGTAGGCACTATCGCGACCCTGCCAGAACTGGCCGAAACCCACAAAGTGGAGGCGCCAGCGCTCACAATTATTGGCGGTGTCGTTACCTTGCGCGAAAGCCTGGGCTGGTATCAGTAGGGCATCTTCGCACCGTTAAATCCCCACTTCTGATACCCAGAACCAACCACTCGTAAACCTCTATCTATACTGAAGGAGATGTTTGCGAGTGGTGGATATATGTTCTGGATGTTGCTCCGCTTCTATTGCACCCTTCTGGTGCGTAGCTTTGCGCCCCGCGAAAATGAAATTGCGCTGCCTGATGAAGGTGACAGCCACCTGCGCCGCTATTCCCGCCGTTACCGTATTAAACGGGGCTGGGTGAAGAATCTCTGGATTGGCGCATCGCTGCTGATGATCTGCTTTCCTCTGCTGCCTTTTATTGTCGGGCTGGGATTGCTTACCTCATTTCTGTCTTTTGCGATTCTTGACGAAACGGCCTGAGATTTCGTCGCCAATATTCTTCTGGGGTCAGTGACCGACCACAGAAAAAGGGTGACCGAGGTCACCCAAAGCTTACAGGTATGAAACTTTTAACGGCTCAGGTCACGCCAGTTGCGAGAGTCGTTCCCGCGCCGCACTCAGTGCACCATTTCTCGACTCATCACCCATCGCCAAACCTTCCGCGTAGATAAATTCCACTTCGTTTATGCCGATAAATCCAAGGAACTGGCGGATGAAATTCGTTTGCGCATGGTCCTCGCCATACAGCCCCCCACGGGTGATCACCACGTAGGCACGTTTGCCGGTCAGTAAACCCTGCGGACCATTCTCGGTGTATTGGAAGGTCACCCCGGCGCGCGCGATATGGTCAAAGTAAGCGTGAAGGCTCGACGGCACACTGAAGTTGTACATCGGAATACCGAATACCAGCGTGTCCGCCTCCCTGATTTCTTCAATCAGGGTGTTGGAAAAGTCGACCACGTCCTGCTGTTCCGGCGTGCGCTCGGCAGGGTCACTATTGAGGGCCTGAAAGCGCTCCAGATCCAGATGCGGCACCGGACTGGCGGACAGATTGCGGGAAACGATCTCACCGCCGGGGTTGGCGGTGAGCCACTGGTCGGCAAATTGATTGGCCAGCTGGGTGGATTGCCCATCGTTCTGAAACAGGCTGGTCTGAATTTTGAGAAGTTTTCTGGTGTGTTTGGTCATTTGTGTGCCTCCAATGGGCTGCTGATAACCCGATGACTTCATTGAAGCATTGATGGATTAGATAAAAAATTATAAAAATATGCTCAAATCTATCGAGAAATCCGATATATGGCAGTTCAGTCAGATTCGATAAGCCCCCAAACCCCGAGAATCAGCCTCGAGCAATGGCGCTGCCTGGTTGCGCTGGTTGAGGCCGGCGGATACGCGCAGGCCGCGGATCGGCTGCACAAGAGTCAGTCGTCTGTGAGTTATGCGATTCAGAAGCTGGAATCGACGCTCGGGATGAAGGCCTTTGTTATCGAGGGGCGTAAAGCCGTACTGACGAGCACCGGCCACATGCTGTACGCCCGCGCCAAACAGCTTCTGAATGACGCATCGGATATTGAGCGCGACGCCCACAAAGCCTCTGCCGGCTGGGAGTCACAGATTGGTATCGCCGTTGAAGTACTGTTTCCTACCTGGCTACTGCTAAATTGCCTGGATCAATTCGGCCGGGAAAGTCCACAAACCCGTATCGAGCTCTATGAAACGGTGCTAGGGGGCGCCCCGGAAGCCTTGCAAGACGGGCGGGTCGAACTCGCGATATCGCCCCATGTCCCCCAGGGCTATTCGGGTGAACCCCTGGCGCGACAGGTCCGCATCATCCCGGTCGCGCATCCGGAGCACCCCCTGCATCAACTCGGCCGTGAGCTGACGGTTCGGGATTTACGCAGCCACCGCCACCTGGTTGTGCGGGACTCCAGCTCTACCCGTAACCGCAGCGCGACAACGGTAGAGGTTGCACAGCGCTGGACGGTGACCAATATGGCGACGTCAATCGGCGCAGCCTGCCGCGGCTACGGCTTTGCCTGGCTACCCGAGGAAAAGATTCGCAAGGAGCTGTCGGAAGGCGCACTGAAACCATTACCGCTCCGCGGCGGCAGCGAACGCTATGTGCAGATGTATTTGATCTTCGCCGATCAGGAGTCACCCGGGCCAGGCACGAAGCGGTTGGCGCAGATTATCCGTGACGAGATGGAGGCGGGTTGCCGCGCTGCCCAGTGCGACGCTTAGCCTGGATGCACGTAATACGATGAACAAAAAAGGCGCTCGATTGAGCGCCTTTCCTATCGGCCTTATTTATCGGCAGGAATAAAAATTACTGCAGGGTCAGTGTGTAGGTCACCGCCTGTTCCTTCATTGGCGAAGGATTACCCTGCACCCAGTCCAGATGGCCATTGCCGAAGAAAGGGGAGAGCGGGTGGGCGCTCTGACCTGTCGCCATATGGAAAATACCCAATTCCTCATGGCCGGGTGCCACCACCATGCGCTCGGAAGCACCATTGGTGGAAGACTGGAACCGGGGCATGTGGGAGTCACCGGGCAGGTGGTCTGCGGGCATGGCGGTAAACCAGTTGACCGCACTCACCGCTCGTCCCAGCGGGTGTTGAATTTTTGCCGCATTCTGAACACCCCAGGTCTGCTGCTCCAGATCCAACCCGCCCTCAGCCATATCTTCGAGAACGCGATCCAGTGCGGCCAGCTTCAGCGCCTCCCAGGATTCGAATTCCGGGTTCAGCAGGTGTGCCGGCTCATTGGCGAGCATTTCCCATGCCGGATACTCCACCTGGCGGTTTACACGGCCAAATTTAAACTCCGGATCATAACGGCGCATGTAGGTGAGTACCGGTGCCGTAGACAGATCGATAAAGCGCAGGCGGAAGTTTCGCACGATGCGGTAGCCGACGGAGTCAGCACTCGCGCGACCGCCCCAGTCGATAACCTGCTCACGCACTGCATCATAGCCATCAACCCCATCGAGCAATGTGGCGAGCTGTTCCTGCCAGCGGCTGAGGAATACCGCGCGATCGTCCAGCTGAATATCCAGCAAGTCTTGCTCAGTGAACGTCTCGCGGGCGAATAGATCATCGCGAATCTGTTGTTGACGGGCGCCGAGGGCGTAACCGCCGTCACCCATTACTCTGAGGTATTCCCCGTCCATGGTGCGGGAATTTGCCGTCCAGATCCGGTGGGATGGCGGGTTGTAAACCTGGGGCTGCTCTGCGGCACTCAGGTATCCGTCCCAGTGGGCGGCACCATCTGCCCAGCTAACCGAACGGCTGCCATCAAGCCCGACACGGCGGGGAATTGGGCCAGCCACAGTCCAGCCGATATTGCCCTGACTGTCGCCGATCACGAAGTTCTGGTGCGGGATACCCAGCTCAGGAGCCAGATCCATCGCTTCGCGGGTGCTGGAAACCGTTTCCAATTTCAGGATATTCATATTTGCGCCACGCAGGTCGTGGGCAACCCAGCGGTAGGCGAGGGGGTTACCCTTGTGGTCTTCTGCGACAACCGGGCCCCAGATGGTTTTGCGAATCTCCACACTGGCAGCCGGCTTTCCACTAATGGCAATCTCCTCCTCGACAATGTCGAACTCCCGCCAGCCTTCCGGCGTACGGTATTGGTTGCCATCTTCGGATAACTCCAGGGGAATCAGGTCACCCCAATCCGCCGTGGTGTTAGTGAAGCCCCAGGCTACTTTTCCGTTGCTGCCAGCCACGATAATCGGGCCGCCGGGGAGGGTGGCGCCACGCATTTCAAAATCCGTACCCGGCACCTTCCAGCCCGCACGGAACCAGATATTGGGTACCGTAATCGCGAGGTGCATATCGTCGGCAACAATGGCGCCGCCGTGCTCGGTCAGGGCGCCACCCACAACCCAGTTGTTACTGCCGAAGATCATGTCTTCGCTTTCCATCTTCTGGTAAGCCATCGGCTCACCATCTTCTACCAACGCGGCAATGTTGGTCGCGGGAAGCGCGACAGCTTCGCGCGCGTCACCGATTAACGGCGCATCCCAGATGCCGCCCTTGGGTACGAAAAACGCATAAAGATCGTCTGGCAGCAACTCCGCCAGCGCGTTGTCGCGCAACTCAAAATTACCGGTGGTGCTTTGCAAGGTCATATACATGCTGAAAATCGTCAGCAAGCTATCGGCGGTGTCCCAAGGGCGAGGCTCCTGGCGGAGCAGGGCGTATTCCCAGGGGGCGGCTCCCAGTTGCGACAAACCGTAGTTAACCCCGTTGGCGTAGTGCTTGAGAATTTGCTGTTGGTCCTGGGGCATGGCCGCAATGTTGCGTTTGGCCCGCTCGCGGAACTGATGGCGCCGCACTTCCTGATCGTGCTCCAGGGCCGCTTCACCTACCAGCTCCGATAGTTCGCCGGCGGAATTGCGTCGCAGCAGATCCATCTGGAAGAAACGCTCCTGGGCGTGCAGAAACCCGAGTGCAAAGGCGCTCTCGTTGCGGGTCTCGGCGGTAATAAAGGCCACACCCTGGGCGTCGCGCTCTATGCGAACCGGGTGCTCCAGCTGGCCTGTTTGCAGCTCCCCTTCGAGCAGGGGAAGGCTCTGTCGCAGCCAAAGCCAGGCGACAATCGCAACTAGCGATAAAAGGACAGTGGTGGCAATGAGCGCTTTCACAATGCGCCTTGCCCAGGAGTTGGTTTTGATCATCGCAGGATCTCTCGGGTAAAAAGCAAAATCGTTATTTTAGGACTTCGAGGACTGTCGTACTGGTTCCCACTGGGTAAGAGTGTACCAGTGGCAGCCTACACATTAATGGTTACCACAGGACTTAATCTGGTCACAATACTGCTGTTTTGGTCGAATGAAATGCCACCGTGGCGCACTAGTTCACATTTTGCATTACGAAAACTGACCGGTCACAAGAAAAAGGTCACCACAAGCTTTTCTTAGGACACTAGTACCCGTAAGATGGCCGAACATAACTATCCAAAATGACCATTTTCCATCACGCTTTTCATATAACTAAAACGCGAGGACGCGATGATGTACAACGCCGACCAGTCCGGTAAAAACCGGTCCTTCACCCTGTCCACTCTCTCTGCTGCCATTGCCTTTACCGCACTGAGCGGTGCCGCTTCTGCGGCGGAGATTGAAGAAGTTGTGGTAACCGCACAGAAGCGTGCGGAAAACCTGCAAGACGTTCCAATTGCCATTTCTGCTTTCACCGGCGACAGCATGAAGGCCATGGGCGTAAAAAACCTGACCGACCTGGGTAAATTTACCCCGGGCGTTGAAATGAACAACGATACCCCGCTGCAGCCTACCTACAGCGTGCGCGGTATCGAAACCGGTGACTTCACCGTAGGTTCTGACCCTGCGGTAGCCGTTTACGTTGACGGCGTTTACACCGGTCGTGGTGCAGGCGCCGAAGTGCCGCTGGCAGATATCGAGCGTGTCGAGGTACTCAAAGGCCCGCAGGGAACCCTGTTCGGCCGTAACGCTACTGGCGGCGCCATCCATATCATTTCCAAGAAGCCACAGGCAGACGACACCACCGAATTGAACCTGACCGCAGGTAATTATGGCCGTCAGTCCACCGACCTGCTGCTCAACCGTCAGCTGAGCGATAACCTGTACGGTCGCTTCACTGCGTCGACCAACCGCCGCGATTCTTTTGCCGATAACCTGGCCGGAGATTTCGAGGTTGGCAACATCGATACCCAGACTTACCGCGCTTCTTTGCTGTGGGAACCGACCGCAGATACCGAGGTACTGTGGCGCGCTGAGTACGGCGTAATGGATCAGGGCAGTGCACTGCGTACTTCCATCGTTCCGTCTTTGCAAGCGGAAGCGGGCGGCACTGACGTGTTTGGCGACTACGCGCTGGACACCCCGACCATTGAAGATCGTGATTCCTGGGGCACCTCTGTGTCCGTGGTGCACGATTTTGAAAACGTGACCTTCACCTCCATCACTGCTTACCGCGGCTTTGAAGCCCACCTGCAGCAGGACGAGGACGGCACCGCGAACCCGGATTACATGTTTGGCTCTGCCAACTTCGACGATCAGACCCAGTTCTCTCAGGAATTCCGTCTGAACGGCGCTACCGACACCCTGAAGTGGACCCTGGGTGCTTCTTACTCTCGCGAAGAGCTGGAACACACCACTGATGCTTACTTCACTGCTGGCTCTCTGGAATCTTTCGCCGTCTACGAGGGCGTAAAAGCACAGGTAGAAGCACTGGGTCTGGATCTGACCACCACTCAGGTGGAAGATATGGCTTACCAGCAGCGCCAGGCAATGATCGCTGGCGGTCTGGAAGGTGCGGCAGTTGCTACCTTCGTATACGACCTGATGGTGCAATCTGGACAAGCTGACGCGCTGCTGCAACAAATGAATTCACCAGTGCCTGCGAGCATGCTGAATCGTGAGCAGATGGCCGCTCAGTTGATGGCCGGCATCACCCCTTGGGTAATGGCCGACACCCCCTGGACCGAATCTGTACTGAACAAGGGCGACTACCGCTCAGCGGCGATCTACGGTGACGCCACCTGGAGCCTGACTGACAAGTTGGATCTGACCGTCGGCGCGCGTTACACCGCCGATGAGAAAGACTTCTCCATCGTCAGCTCTTACCAGAACACGCTACCGCTGGCACTGGCCGGCGGCATGGTCGACATCATGGGTCCGGATGGCAGCGTCATTGGCCAGCTGCCGATTCCAAGTATCCCGGTTGGCGCCATCCCTGCACCGCGTTTCGGCATGGCATTTAACAACAATGGCGTTGCTGACCTGAATCAGGATCTGAGCGACTCCTGGAGTGACCTGTCTGGCCGTCTGGTTCTGGATTACCGCTGGAACGACGACGTGATGACCTTCATCTCCGTGGCTGACGGCTTCAAAGCTGGTGGTTTCAACAGCTTCAGTGCAGCACCGGGCATCGATCCTTCTTTCGACCAGGAAGGCGTTACCAACCTCGAAATTGGCCTGAAGAGCAGCCTGTTCGACAATGCCGTACGCTTCAACGCTTCTGTGTTCGCGTATGACTACAAGAACCTGCAGCAGTTGGACCTGGTAGGCGCGCCTATCCCCAACTACTACCTGCGTAATGCCGATGCCGAAGGGCAGGGTGCCGAGTTTGAAGTCCAGTGGGCCGCCACCGATAACCTGTTTATCGCTGGTAACTACTCCTTCCTGGATACCGAGTACACCCGTTACCAGATCATCGAATCCATCGGTGAGACAGAGGAAACCCACTCTCGCGTAGGTCAGCCCCGCGTTGGTACCCCGGAGAATAAGTTCAACATCATGGCGGAATACACCTGGGATCTGACCAGCGGTGGTAACGTTGTGCTGCGTGGCGACTACAACTGGACCGACGAGCGTGTTGGCTCCATCAGCGATCCGGCCCGGGTTATCCCGGACTATCAGCTGATGAACCTGCGCGCAGGCTGGAACAGCGCTTCCGATCGTTACTCTGCGGCCCTGTGGGTACAGAACGTAACCGACGAAGAAATCGCTGGCGGCTACGGCGGTACCGGTGCGGCCATTGGTGCCAGCCCTGCATGGCGCTTTATGCCGCGCATGTACGGTGCAGATTTCACCGTGCGCTTCTGATCACAGATATTGTGACAGACAACAAAAGGGTCGGCTTTGCCGGCCCTTTTTTGTGCCTGGGGGAAATGCTAGGCAAATTCGTGGCGCGGATTCCTTCGCCAGCACCGGCATTGTCATGGGAATTCGCCACAATGGTTGTATGATCAATAACAGTCACCGCCGTCGACCGAGCTAAGGGATGAGTCTGATAACAGAAGCTGGTTCATCAGTATCGCAAAGCACTGGATCTGAGCACTTGGGGCAAGACGAGGCTCGGGAGCTTTCCCTGGATGAGCGAGCCGCACTACTCAGCCACTTCCAGCAGGTACGGAGCGAAACTGAAGGTCTCACCGACCCGCTGACGGCGGAAGATATGCAACTGCAGTCCATGCCCGATGCCAGCCCCACAAAATGGCACCTCGCGCATACCAGCTGGTTTTTTGAAACCTTCATTTTGCGTCAATATCTCCCCGATTATTACGTCTACGATCCCGCCTACCACCAGCTGTTCAATTCCTACTACAACTCTCTCGGCAAGCCTTTTGCCCGCCCCCAAAGAGGGCTACTTTCTCGCCCATCCATCGAACAGGTCTATGCCTACCGGGCGCAGGTCGATCGGGCCGTGGAGCAGTGGCTGACAGAGGAAGATGTCACGGCAGGCCATGCCCAACTGCTGGAACTCGGAATCCACCATGAGCAGCAACATCAGGAATTACTGCTCACGGATATCAAACACGCACTTTCCATGAATCCCCTGGCACCAGCCTACCGGGAAGATCTCGCGTGGGATGGTGAAGGAGCAGATACCGCTGCACCGCTGCGATGGTTGCAGGTGCCCGAGGACAACTACACCCTCGGGTGTGATGGAGAGTTTTTCAGTTACGACAACGAAGGTCCGGCGCACCAGCGTTTTCAGCAGGCTTTTCGTATCGCATCTCGCCTTGCCACCAATGGGGAATATCTTGAGTTCCTGCAGGACGGCGGCTATGAAGAACCTCGCCTATGGCTATCCGATGGCTGGAGCCATGTGCAACAAGCCGGGCAACAGGGTGACGCCCTGCAGGCACCACTGTATTGGCGGGAAATTGACGGGGAATGGTTTGAATTTACCCTGGCGGGATTGCAACCACTCGACTTGCAGGCACCGGTCTGCCACCTCAATTTTTACGAGGCCGATGCCTTCGCTAGCTGGGCGGGCCAGCGACTACCGACAGAGTTTGAATGGGAAATTGCCGCCTGGCTGCACTGTCAGAAGAATGCGGCACAACAGGCAAACATGCTTGAAAACCGAAGTTTTCAGCCGCTGACCGAGACAGATAGCGATGGCAATTTACAACTCCTGGGCAACGCCTGGCAGTGGACCTCCAGCGCCTATCAACCTTATCCGGGCTACAAAGCCAGCACAGATGCGGTAGGCGAATACAACGGCAAATTCATGTGCAACCAGATGGTTCTGCGGGGCGGCTCCTGCGTGACACCGCGCAGCCATATCCGAATCAGTTACCGCAATTTCTTCTATCCTCACCAAGCCTGGCAATTTTCAGGGATTCGACTGGCGGGAGACATATAGTGAATTTGGCAGCGACCGTGGCAGAGAAAGCAGGGAAGGCATGGCATCAAGCGTCCACTCAATTGGACCAGCAGCGACAACAGTTCGCACAAGATGTAGTAGCAGGGCTGTCTGCCAGCCAGAAGACACTGCCGTGTAAATATTTGTATGACGAAGCCGGCTCCAAGTTATTTGAGGCAATTTGCGAACTTGACGACTACTACCTCACCCGTACCGAAGGGCAAATTTTCGAGTGCCGATTACCAGAGATAGCGCAGGCTCTGGGGCCGGAGGTCGTATTACTGGAACCTGGGGCAGGCAACTGTGAAAAGGCCGAGCCGCTGCTCGCCGCCATGTCCGAGCCAGTAGCCTATTACCCCCTGGATATATCCCCGGAAATCCTACTTGCGGCCCAGCGCAGGATTCAAGGGCAGCTACCGCAATTGGAAGTCGTACCGGTGATTGGCGATTTCACCGATCCTGCGGCCTGGGACTCCCTGCCAAAGAGTCACTATCGCAAGGTCCTGTTTTTCCCCGGGTCAACCATTGGCAATTTCACGCCTGAAAAAGCCCGAGAGCTGCTGTGTCAATTTTCCGCACAATTATCCAGCGGCGATGGCTTGCTGATAGGCGCGGATTTGGTAAAGGATTCTGTGGTATTGGAGCGGGCCTATCACGACAGCAACCACGTTACGGAAGCCTTCAATAAAAACCTACTGCACCGTATTAATAGTGAACTGCAGGGCAATTTTGATCTCGATGCGTTTGCGCACCGGGCTTTCTATCACAGCTTGCGCCAGCGCGTGGAAATGCATCTTGTGAGCCTGACTGCGCAGAGCGTCGAAGTGGCGGGCACACAGTTTCATTTTACCGAAGGTGAAACCATCCATACCGAGAACAGCCATAAATACACCTTACCTGGACTGCGGGCACTGCTGCAGGAAACAGGCTTTAACACCAAGCAATACTGGACGGACAATAACCATCACTATGCGATTTTCTATGCCGAAGTACCTTGACCTGAGGGTGAGTGCCTCATTGTTTTTTAAAGCCGCCGTTTTTGCGTTTATGGTCTACGGGCTTTCCGCCTGCAGCACCAGCGGCAGCGCGCCCGGAGACACAAACGGCAGTGGCGATCAGCCCAGTCACAAAGAGGACATGGTCGTATACAAGTCGCCGTTTTGCCTCTGCTGTAAAGACTGGATCACGCACCTGCAGCAGAATGCGATTAATGTCGGCAGCGAAAACGGCCTGGATACTGCCAGTGTGAAACAGAAGTGGGGGGTGCCGCCCAGCATGCAGGGATGCCACACCGGTGTATGGCGTAACCAGTATGTTTTTGAAGGGCATGTACCCGCGCGTCTGATTCGGAAATACCTGTCCAATCCACCCAAAGACAGTATCGGACTGGCCGTCCCGGGCATGCCTCAAGGAAGCCCAGGCATGTACCGGGGTGGGGATTTCGAGCCTTATGTCGTCTACCTGATCATGACGGGTGGAGAATACCGTTTTTATGAAAAAGTAACTTCGCCGGAACCTGCCGGTAAATCGGTTTAGTCCTCTGGTAACTTACCGGCCACAAGGTTAGGCTTTCGGCCCTTCACCGCATTCATCGCGGTTATTTTCAGCAAGGGCCGTTTTACATTGAATCACACTGCTTTCGATACCGGCAAAGAGAAGAGCCTGATCAATCATTTTCAACCTGGGATAGGCCTCGGAAACTGCCATCTGCAGACCATTTTCTCTCGCTATCACCGGCCCAGGCCCTGGATTCGCACCCAGCTCCAATGGTTTACCACCCCGGATCAGGACCGCCTGGCCCT
Source organism: Microbulbifer sp. ALW1 (assembly GCF_009903625.1). Lineage (NCBI taxonomy): Bacteria > Pseudomonadati > Pseudomonadota > Gammaproteobacteria > Cellvibrionales > Microbulbiferaceae > Microbulbifer > Microbulbifer sp. ALW1. The sequence goes on from NZ_CP047569.1 coordinate 3,068,224, forward strand.
GCATACCCCCACGCCTCTTTGCGATAACCGGGAAAGGCCGATTGTCCTGATACTGCATGGGTTGGAAGGTTCTGTAGAATCTCCCTACGTACAGGGCCTGATGCAGGTATTGATGGGTACCAAATTTCAGGTCGCAGTAATGCACTTTCGCGGTTGCGGCGGCATTCCGAACCTGTTGCCGCGGGCCTACCACAGTGGCGACAGCGAAGACCCCCGATGGCTCGCGACCCAATTACGCGAGCATTATCCCAACACACCGTTGATGGCTGTAGGCTATTCCTTGGGCGGTAACGTCTTGTTGAAATGGCTGGGGGAAGACGGGGAGGGCAGCCCGCTGAGCGCAGCGGTATCCGTTTCAGCCCCATTGGACCTTCACCTTTCCAGTCGCAGAATGAACCTGGGCTTATCCAAGGTTTACCAGCGTCACCTGCTTACAAGCCTGAAGGAAAGCCTGGGACGTAAAGCGCAGGATCCAGCGCTGGCCAAGGCCATGCCTCCGCTGAATCAAGCGCGCTATTTCAGCAATTTTCGCAACTTCGATGACCACTTTACGGCCCCACTGCATGGGTTTCAGGGCGTAGACGACTATTACACCAAGGCATCGAGCCGCCCCTTCCTGAAGAATATCGCACGTCCAACCCTGCTTGTTCACGCAATGGATGACCCATTTGTCTGTCCGGATGCGGTTCCCGGTTCCCGCGAGGTAAGCCCAAGTGTTCAGCTTGCCATCAGCAAGCGGGGAGGGCATGTGGGTTTTGTGAGCGGCAGTTTGTGGCGACCGGAATACTGGCTGGAGTCCGTCATTCCGGAATTCCTGAATCACGTTTCCTGATTAAAGATACGATCAGCTAAATCCCTTGAGCAGCTGCTGGCAAGCCACTTTCGGCCGCCGTGAAGTATCGCGAGAGCAGGGTGAGCCCCGGAACGGATGCAATATAAAAACAACTCGAGAGAAGGAGATCCATGAAAGCCAACTGTCGTACAGCTGAAATCCGATACATTGTTATGGGCCCATTAATTGCGCCACTCATCGCACTAACTGCCTGTAATACACCGAAACAGGAGCCTGTAGCAGACCCTATTCAGATTGACCCGGAAGCCGTTGCCTGCGCTATAGCCAGTGATCCGGTCGAAAAGCTGATTTGCCAGGATACTGAATTAAGCCACCTCCGCGCCGAACTCCAGGGCATTTATGCGCAATTGGCCGAAATTCCAGAAGCCCAGCCCCATGTAGGGAAATCGGAACGAGATTGGCTACAGGTCAGAGATGCGTGTAGGGAAAGGCGCTGTATAGAAATGGCGTATCACTTGCGAATTGCACGTATGCAGCTGGCTCTGGATAGCTGCAAGGGACACGGACTTATGGAGTCGTCACCGCAGCATATAGGCGATCAATGCCGGCAAGCAGTTGCTGGCCAGAAGCCGCTGAGAACTGCCACGCCGATGCCATCCTCAAGAATCAAGCCTCAGCCCAGAGTCGCCAGAGTCAATTTTCCAACCGAACACAACGCCAGTCCCCCGGCAGTCAAAGGGCCTAGCTTCCGTTGTGAGCAAGCTGTAACCAGGGTAGAGAAGGAAATTTGTGGCTCCAGGTATTTATCGAGCCTGGACCGCCAAATGGATGCCATCTACCAACAAAAGAGAGCCAACCCGGAAGTTCGCGACAGCATCCGGGAGACGCAACTGGACTGGCTTCGCAATGAGCGTTCCAAATGCGAGACGGTGACTGGCTTTTCTTACGACAGCAACGGGAAACGTATCGTATCCTGCATCCGTGCGGCATATCTGGCGCGAATCAATGTGCTGAAGACCGTGTCATTTGGTCATTCTGAACAAGCTTCTAAAGAAGCTTCTGAATAGACTAAAGGCCTGATACAACGCAAGTAATTCCCCGGCAGGCCCGCATCTTGCAACTCGAATACTGGGTAGCTCCAGGGGAAGGGCCCCAAGTATCACTCGATACCGGGAAAAGACCCTGAGGCAATTGGTCGAAACGAGGGAGATTGTGATGGAAGCCCGAGATCACCAGCTCAGCATGAGCGTTTTGATGACGCCAGACATGGCCAACTTTTCCGGCAAGGTACACGGTGGTGAACTGCTGTCTTATCTGGACAAAGTGGCCTATGCCTGTGCCAGCCGTTTTGCCGGCTGCTATGTGGTTACACTGACGGTAGACCGCGTGCTATTCAGGGAGTCGATCAACGTGGGGGAACTGGTGACTTTCCTCGCGTCCGTAAACTACACGGGCAATACCTCAATGGAAATCGGCATCAAGGTGGTTACCGAAGACATCCGCAAGCGGACCACCAGGCACACCAATAGCTGCTATTTCACGATGGTTGCACTGGGAGAAGATGGACGCCCCATTCCTGTGCCCAAGTTTGAACCCATCACATTAATCGAAAAGCGCCGCTTCGAAGCGGCTATTTTGCGCCGCAAGTTGCAGAGAGAGCAGGAAGAGGCGCACATGGAGATCAAGAAAAAGGTGGAGCAGGAACTGGGCGGCGACCTCCGCGAACTTGCCTAGCGCCGGACGCGAACTGCGATAGAGCAAAAATTGGGGTCAGCCTTTCCAGCTGGGCGTAAGGCCGCACCTGGCAAGAATCATTTCGGCTACAAAACGGCCGATACGCTCAATGTCAGTATCGTCGTACTCACCTTTGTTCAGAAGCTTGAGGATCTGGGATTCAAAATCTCCGTAGTGCTGGCTGGATGACCAAATCATGAACAACAAATACTCCGGATCCACCGGCTGTATTTTTCCCTGCGCAATCCAACTATTAATCACTTCAACCTTGTGCCGGAACCATTTGCGCATGTTGCCGCGTATGTATTCATCCAAATACGGCGCTCCGGCAATGATTTCCGTAGCAAAAAGCTTGGAGGGTAGTGGGTTTTCACAGGACTGCCGCACCTTGTTCAAGATGTAAGATTCCAGTGCATCCCGGGGATCATCGTCTTCGGTTACTTCAAAGCTGCGGTTCCACTCGCTAATGATTTCCTCAAGCACCGCCGCGTACAGCAGAGATTTACTCTTGAAGTAGTAGTGGATATTGGCTTTGGGGAGACCAGCCTGATTGGCAATGGACATCATACTGGCGCCTTTGTAGCCATACTGGGCAAAAATTATCTTTGCCGCCTCTAAGATGTCCTTGTAATTCTGCTCCCGAATTTTACCCACTTTGTATTTCTTATCTGCCTCCAGCGAAGCTTTTACATCCTCAATCTTCACATCCGTCCCCTGTGAAATTCGCTAATGCGCGGCGTGACTACTGCTATTTGCGACATTATCTGATAAATCCGATCTGTACGGTCAAATTATTTATTCGAATAGACCTGAATGTACAAACAGCAAAAGAAAGTCACTATTGTTCGACACAATCGCACCTCTAAAACTATTGTCCGATCGGACAGCTTTATGTATTATTTTTCTGGTTGATCATTTTCCTTTTAGGCGCGCATCCAGTTGGCGACCAACAATATAGAATGAAGTACCTAGTCGAAAATCTCTAAGGGAGATTTCCGGGTAGGTATTTATGTGGGTCTCATAAAGCGAATACTCAATTTATGAGGATCAACATGAAAATAATGAAAAAATCCCTGGCTGCGCTTTCCTTGGTAACTTTGGCAAGTGGTGCCCAGGCTGAAATTACCTGGAGCAATACATCTGTAACCCTGTTATCTGCAAATGAATACCTGAATCCGTTTAGTGGCGAAGACGGTAGCGGTGGCGTGCTGACATTTGCCAATGCCGCGTCCTACAACTGGGGAAAAAGCTTCTTTTTTGTCGACCGCTTCAAGACCGATGATAAAGAGACACTCGAAGATAGTTCCTACGGTGAGCTGAATGTAGATTTCAGTCTCACTGGTGGTAAAGGATTCGAGGCAGGTTTGATCAAGGATGTCTATGTGGCAACGACTTGGGAGTATGCGGCGTCGCCCAATGTGGACAATCTACTGATCGGCTCATCTGTACGCTGGCGCCTGCCGGGGTATGCATGGATAGACACTGGTCTTTACGTTCGGGATAACGGCAAAAACAAGTACGGTGTTGAAGAAGATACCAGTTACCATTTTGCCAGTGCCTGGGGCATTCCGTTTTCCCTGGGTGACACGAAAATGAGCCTGGAAGGGTTCATTGACCTGCAAACCTCTACAGAAACCAATTTTGGTCAGGATGTGCCGATGAAAATCGTGCTACAACCGAAATTGAAGCTGGATATGGGGGGAGTCTTCGGCAATCCCGGTACTTTCTTCGCAGGCCTGGAATACGACTATCGCAAGAATATGTACGGGGTAGACGGCCAGGATCAAAAGAACCCTCAGCTGTTTGTCGAATTTAGTCTTTAATTAAGCATTACCCCGGCCACTGGCCGGGGTTTTTGTTAGTGGTGAGGATAGAAGAAATATCAGAGCGCGCCAGAAGCAGGCATTGAAAGGATGGGATGGGACGGGACAGGAGTAGGGCGCGTAATACGCGCCCCGATTAGATCAGCCCTTGGAGTCTGCGAAATTCGCGTTAATACGAAGCTTCAAGTAATCCGCCGCACTGATCGGCGCATAGCGTTTCTGGGGACCTTGAATCATCATGTCTTTATTCGCCTGGCAGAAGTAGGCCATGCTGTAACGAGAATGCTGTCCTTCTTCCGGACGTGGCATCCTCACACGGTGCAATGTGGACTTGAGCTCATCGTCACTCCAGCGCATCAACATATCGCCAATGTTACAGGTGATAACACCATTTTGCGGGATTACGGGATACCAAACGAGCTGGTTGCGCGCGTCTTTGCCACCGCAAACCTGTAGTCCTCCCTGATTTTCCTGCTGAAACACCATCGTCAGGCAGTCAAAATCCGTGTGCGCACCAGCGCGCCAGCTTTTTCCGTCGAGTTGTTCCGGATTATCGATCGGCAGATAGTGCAGCAGACGCAAGGTATTCTGGTATTCAGCCGATTCCGGATGGTGCGCCCGGGTGAAGAAATCCCGGTCGAACCCCAGGCGCTCGGCAAAGCAGGACAGGACCTGCATTCCCAATTTCCAACACTGCCGTTCAAAATCCAGCATATCGCTATGGAAGTTGGGTAGCACCTCGTCTGAGGGCCAAAGTCCGGTCATATTGGGCAGGGTGATCTGGTAGGACTCCTTACGGTCAGCAACCCCAGTAGAAGGGCGTACCTGAGCCATGTATTCCCATCCAGCATTTGTCCCGTCTTTGAGCGGGTATTGCTGCTTCTCGCCCGTGTCGAGTGCGAAGAACTCTTCTGAAAGGCGAAACGTTTTCTGTATGTCTTGCAGCGGGATACCGTGATTCGAAAGCTGGAAAAAGCCAACTTCGGTGGCCGCTTGCCATAAGGCTTCGGTAATTTCCTCACGGCGTTCTTCAAAATCGGACAGGTCAATTAACGGGATAATACTGCTTTCGGCTTCCTCCCCTAATCCGCCGAGTGTTGATTCAAACTTGAGTTCATCCAGTGCATATTGCACGTTACTGGTTGTCATTGTGGTCTCCATAAAAGTTGCGACCGTTCGGCCGCGATTGCTAATGGAGCAATGCCTGGTTCCTGTTGGGATACCTGCCGCTTCTACTCCTGATTACCCGTCACTGAACTGCACATGGCGACGGGAAAGCCGGTATCTGGCTTACACGCGCTGGTCCTTCGGTAAGCTCCAGCTAAAGAAGCGCTGTTGAATCCACTGCACAAGCTTGAACAGTGCCAAACTGACCGCAGACAAGAATATGAGAGAGGAAAACGCCTGCGGCACTTTAAAGAAGGATGTCGAGAACTGGATGAAATATCCCAGCCCTTTTTCCGCGGCGACAAATTCCGCAACGACAGCACCGATGATGGAGAGCGTAATGGCGACTTTCATACCACTGAAGATATGCGGCGTGGCGTAGGGCAGGCGTATCTGAAGTATCTCCTTACGACGACCGGCCCGGAGTGAGCGGGATAGCTCGATCAGCTCACTCGGGGTTTCCAGCATGCCCGTCGTCATGGCCACCACAAGTGGGAAGAAGGTGATCAGGCAGGTAATGGTAAGTCGCGGGGCGTCCCCGGTTCCGAAGATCACAATTATCAGGGGCGCTACCGCTACCACAGGGGTCGACTGAATAATGACCAAAAGCGGATACAGCGTCTTGGTCATATAGCGAGAGCAGACCATAGCGACCGCCAGGGGAAAGCTGATCAGCATCGAGAGGCCAAAACCCAATACCGCAACACGCAATGTCGCCCACAGATGATCCAGCCAACGAGCGGAATCTACTTCGTAAAAGGCATTTATTATTCGGCTGGGCGAAGGCAGTAGATAATCGGGTATCGACAGCGTGCGACAGAGAATTTCCCAGAGAGGGACAATGCTGAGCAGCGTCACCATAGGCAGCAACTGCTTGAGGCGTTGTGGATTCATGATTGTCTGAGTCATAGGTTTACTGCTTTTGCGATAGATGGCGCGGGGGCGGCTTCACGGGGCTGGTAGATATATCGACGGATTTCATCGGTATAACGACCGAAGCGACTGTCCTGAATGGTTGCCGTGGAACGGGGACGCGGCAGGTCGATGGCTATTTCACCGCTGATGGTTCCGGGTCTCTCGCTCATGATCAGCACACGGTCTGCAAGTAGCACCGCTTCTGAGATGGAGTGGGTAATAAACAGAACGGCTTTCGGTCGCTCGTGCCAAATTTTCAGCAGATCAAAACCCATTTCCTCACGAGTCAGGGCATCAAGGGCCGAGAAAGGCTCGTCCATAATTAGAATTTCAGGGTCGAGAAGTAGCGCGCGGACGATACCAACACGCTGTTGCATACCGCCAGAGAGCTCATCGGGCATGCGTTCGGCAAATTCCGACAGTCCTGCCATCGCGAGCAGTTCATCCGCTCGCCGTTTATCCGCTGTTTTTACGGCCCCGTGCTTATGCCGTATGGGAAACAAGACATTCTCTTTCACGCTGAGCCATGGCAACAGCGTGGGCTTTTGAAATACGATCCCGGTTTCATCCCGCGGTCCTTCGACTTCTTTGCCGAACATTTCCACGGCACCTTCGGATGGGATCAGAAGACCGGTGAGGAGTCGCAACAGGGTAGACTTGCCACAACCGGAAGGTCCAACTACGGCAACAAATTCATGCTTGCTGATATCAAAGTTCACATCGTGCAATGCCTTGATGGCCTTGCCTTCATCGCTAATATAGGTATGCCCAACGCCTTTCAAGGTTACGTAAGGATTCATTTTTTTCTCCAGTAAGGCCGGGCACTCGCGCCCGGCTCGCGCTCTTTACTTCGTCCTTATTAGCCAGCTCAGTCCAGCAGTTGTCGACTCACTGCCGCTTCCGGGTCCAGCGCCGCAGAGTCCAAGCCTTTTGCTTTGGCGACGATCTGCCAGGTTTTTTCCAGGCGCTTTGCTTCCAGAGCACCCAGTCCATCTTTTGCGCTGATGTCGTTGTACACCAGTGATTTGATGGATTTGATGGTCTCGGCAGCAATTAATGCATCGACTTCGGGTACGGCTGTGTGCACAGCAGCACCACTCTCTTCCGGGTTAGCCCAGGTATAGTCCATGGATTTTTTATAAGCGCGTACAAAGCGCTTGGCTACGTCCGGTCGCTCGTCAATAAAAGTTTCACTGGCGATCAGAGATGATGAGTAGATTGAAAGGCCGGCGCTATACCAGGGAATAACCTTGATCGACTTGCCCGCGCCTTCTGCTTGCGCCCGGTATTTCGGGATGTCCGTTACCCAGGCAATGATGGCATCGGTAGCGCCGTTCACCAGCATAGGATTCAGTGCACCAGGATCCGCCTTAATGAGCTTCACACTGTCTTCGGGAAGGCCGCTCATATCCAGCAGCAGTGGCAGGAACATATTGGACGAAGTGAACGGGGAAGAGGCGAGGCGCTTGCCGTCTATGTCCGCTACCCCGTTGATACCGCTATCCTCCAGGGTGAAGAACGCATGGGGAGCATCGCTAAAAACGGTCATCACCGCTTTGACTTCCACATTGCTTTCCGCGCGGGCGGCGAGCAGGGCGCCGATATCTGCAAGGCCAACATCGGATCGGCCAGTAGCCAGCTTGGTAATGGCGTCAGTGCTGCCTCGACCCTGGGCGATCTCGACTTCCAGCCCCTCGTCAGCAAAGAACCCCTTGGCAATACCAACGTAAACGGCGGCTTTATCCCCGCCCGGCAGCCAATCCAGTTGAAAAGTGACTTTATCGGCAGCCCACAGCGCCGGTGAGCACAGCAGCAAAACAAAACCCGCAAGGGTCTTCGAAAAGTTGAGTAGACGCATGATCTGTCTCCATATCAATGTATTTGATTGGGGCCGACGTGATACGTGCGATTAAGGTGGGCAAACTGCTGCGACAGACCTGCGGACAGATTTAGTGGTAGGTATTGGGTCTCACCGCAACAAGCTTCCTGACAGCAGCAGCTACCCGGTTCTTGAATCACGCCGTGAGCAATGACCGGGTAGAGTGTCTCAAACCGCGAGGCTTACCTGTCCGCTTATACTCAACGCTAAAGTGCGCACAATTGACTTAGCAAATGCTGTGCCACTAATATTTATTGACCGATACGACAGTAATTTGTGGGTTTTTCAGGATATTGTTCGGTTTTGATTATCTCGAGATGCTCACTATCGGTGCACAAAGAAGTAGGGCGCCGCGAATTGGTGCGCTAGCTAGTGCGAAAATGATGCGCAGGTGAAGCTTGTGAAAACGGTATCCGGCGTGATCAAGAATGGTGCGCGGCCATAGTCAATTTTTGATACTAAATTGTCGATACATGGCCTCCGTCACAACAGTAATCGTAATAACATCGGACAGAGTAGAAGCGGTCGGGTCGTTCCTGGACATTGCTCTTGGTCTGTAATTGTCCAAGGAATTTACACGTGGATTATCTGATCAAAAATGCAGAAGCGGTTCACGCTCCCCAGTCCGGGAATGTGACCGACCTTAGAATTACCAATGGCTACATTTCAGAACTGGGCCGGGATCTCGTTCCAGCGCCCGGCGAAACGCTAATCGACGCCGGTCAATGTGTTGTACTGCCGGGGCTCGTCAACACCCATCATCACCTTGCCCAGTCTGTACTGAAAGGCGTGCCCGAAGGCTTGAATCAGGGACTAGGGGAGTGGTTGGCATCAGTTCCTTACCGCTTCTGGCCACACTTCACTCCCCGGCTGATGTATCTCGCCGCGACATTGGGATTGTCTGAATTGCTGCGCTCGGGAGGAACCACCTGCGCAGACCACCATTACCTTTACCATGCCGGTGTAACCGAGGAACTGGAGGATGCGGTGTGGCAAGCGGCGGAGGATCTGGGTATCCGTCTCGTGCTATGTCGCGGCGGTGCAACCGTCTCCGGTTCACATAAAGGCATGGCGCGGGCCGGTATTCGCCCCGAAAATATCGATACCATGCTCGAGCGTATCGACGCTAGCCGCAGTCGCTATCATCAGCCACACTCCAATGCCATGCGCAAGCTGGTCGTCGCGCCAACCAGTTTGATTCACTCGAGTAGGGCAGAGGACCTACGCGCACTCGCGGCCTACGCCCGAGAATACGACTTACGACTACATTCCCACCTTCTCGAAGTCCCTTTCGACGAATCCCAGGCCCAGGCGCTGCATGGCTGTTCTGCCGTCGAGTATGCCGCCCGTTGCGACTGGTTAGGGCCCGATGTCTGGTTTGCACATCTGGTACAGGCGACGACGGCAGATATCGAGCAACTGGTTGCAACCGGTACCGGAATCAGCCATTGCCCAACCTCTAATTGCCGTCTCGGCAGCGGTATTGCGCCAGTGACCGCAATGGATAAGGCCGGCATGCCGGTATCACTGGGGGTTGATGGCTCTGCATCTTCTGAGTCTGCCTCCATGATTCAGGAGGCAAATCTGTCCTGGTTGCTGCACCGGGCCGTACATGGACCTGACGCCACAACACTGGAACGCTGCCTGGATTGGTCGAGCGTAAACGGCGCCAGATTGCTGGGTTTGGACATTACAGGTGAATTGGCGATTGGCCGCGCAGCGGATCTGGTGGTCTACGATCTGGCGCATTACCGATACACCGGAGTGCATGCACGCACGTTAGCTCCAGTGATGGCCGGCGAACCTGTAAAAGTGAAAACAAGCTTCGTAGACGGCCGCCAAGTTGTCGATAACGGCGAAGTAGTTGGCCTTGATCTGGCGCAAGTTGCCAGCGAATTGAGTCGTGAAATGCTGCAGTTACTGAAGCGTGCCGGCTGACCTTGCTACTAGCGCGTAAACGCGTGGCATACCTGGTTGTTTTAATTGGTGCATGTTCTTGTGCACTTAAATTCTCAAGCCCCGAACAGGGGCATCTAGCTTTTTCGCAACGTTATTGATGTCGCTAGAAGTTAAAGGCGAGAAGCAAGAGTTTCGAATCCTGCACTCAGATCGCGCAGTTTCGCCACATATCAATCTATGCCGTGCGAACAGAGATTTTTCGCGATATTTACTGGCCGGACGGGCAGGATTTATCGATGTTAGCGAAGTTCTCTAGAAAAGTTCTTTACGGAACTGGGTTGCCGACTTTCCATAGAGCTGCTGGAGGATGGCGGTCAGCCGGAGTAATCGTGGGCATTCAGTAGTGACAGTCGGCAGTAGCAGAAACCTCACTCTCACCATTAAATACATCATTTAACATAATCTATATTATGCGCACACGCACATGGCGAACTATGATTGTAGAGGCTCAGCTTCCGCTTCGCTAAAATCAACGGATTACACCAAATAGCTCCCCATATGGCTTCAGTACTCGAACAAGAACACAGCCTGATTCTCGCGCTCTATGGCTCATTGACCAATCGCAGCGGTTTTCATGCATTCCTTGAGGCGTTGGCGAACGCAGTTCATGGTTGCGCTTCACAGCTCATCGTAGTTCGCAGAAGCCCCATGCAAATCGACCATCTCTGGTATCACGGTCTGTCCGAGGAATTCCTGGCCTGGTACCAGGAAAACAACATGATCGCGCAGGATGTGGTTACCAATCATGCGGTCCGCCAGCCGCCGGGACAGTTTCAGTCTGCGCTACCGCTGTTACTGGAGTTTCACCCGGACAAAGATTATGAAAAATGGGAAACCGAGCAGGACATGCTCGATTCTGCATGGCTGGTAATCGACAGATCGGATACGCATACGTTTTTCCTCAGTATCCAACGTACCGTGGCCCAGGGCGCTTTTCTACGCAGTGATCTGGAGTCCCTCAATCGTTTGGTGCCACATATTCGTCAAACGATTCAGCTCTATCGGCAAATGGCGTCCCGCAGCCGAATAGCGGATTCGCTGTCTGGGGTCATTGAGATACTGCCGGATGCGACTTTTGTGCTGGATAGCTTTTCGTCGATAATTTATTCAAATCGGGCAGCACGTGAGCTGATTCAACGTGAGCGGTGCCTGAGTATCCACGATGAGCGATTTACGTTCGATGAGAAAGAGCTTCAGGCAATCTTTATGAGAACCTCAGCCGAGGTTGTACGTTCCAGCATGGGACAGGGCGTCTATTGCAGCGAGGCACTTTTGCTTAAAAGGCGTGATCGCAGCCCTTTGATATTAACCATCTGCCCCATTGAAAGTAGTGAACTGCTTTCAGGCGGTGCGCTGGTAACAGTATATGATTCAAACGGCCGCCCTCTTCCTACTGCGCGTCAAATCGCCAAATATTTCGATCTGACGGAAGCTGAAGCGCAAATCTGTGAAAGCCTTGCCATCGGCCAGGATATCCAGGCGATCGCCGATATCAGGGGACGCAGTGTGGCCACAGTGCGAAATCAACTGAAGAAAATCTTCGAAAAAACCGGCTGTACTCGCCAGGGAGAGTTGATCAGCCGAATTCTCTCTGCATTGTTGCGCTAAGCGATAAAACACTTTGCTCAGGCTCACGCCAGCTCAGCGGAATCTACGATATGGGCACCCTGTGGGGCCCTGAGTGCTGCATCCAGCAGCGCCCGCGCGATCTTCTCCGCCGGGTTAATACGCCAACGTCGCGGCAATATGGGCCCGGAAATCTTGAGAAGTGCCGCAGCCACACGTTCACCGAAACGAAACTCATCACGCTGCCCGCCAATCAATCCCGGACGCACAAACGTCAAGGATTCGAACCCAACACCTCGCAACGCATGTTCAAGCTTTCCCTTGGTTCGGTTATAGAAAAAGCGCGAGTCCGGATCAGCCCCGACGGCAGAATTGAGTGCATAAGTTGGTGTGCCGTGCAGTCTGGCGAAGTGCGCAACCGCCAATGGGTAGTCGTGATCTACCGTGAAAAATGCTTCCCGAGAAGCCGCTTTGCGCATCGTAGTACCGAGGGTGCAGATCACCGCATCTACCTCCCACCAGTCCTCTGTCCCTGATAGCTGATCGAAGTCCACGATGGGCGCATGTAATTTAGGGTGTGCGTTTAACGAGGGGTATACGGTTAACTGGCGCCTCACCGGGGCGACCACGGACACAACCTGCGGGTTACTCAATGCCTGCCGCATCACTTCTTTGCCGACCAGGCCCGTTGCACCGACCAACAGAAGGCGTTTGTGAGTTTGATTCTCCGGCACGTTACTGGTCATGTTTGCGAATTCTTTCACTGACGTGGAGATTCTCTGATGGGAATGCGCCAGACGAAGGAGTCATATTGAGAAAATGCACAGTGTGATCCTCCTGCCACGAATAGAATGGATTCCAGCGTAATCGCAATTGCGCAGCAGCGCTGATACGCAAAGCACCGCGTTCGCCGCGCAGAGCCAGGCCACCCAATTGAATTCCGGGGCCCTTACCCTCGGGGCGCCCACCGTAAATGCTGTCGTCTGGCGGAAAAGGCAAGGCGACATGGGAGAGGGAATAAATATTCTTCGGCCAGCGCAGGCCCAGTGGCTCTTGGAGGTGGCCGCCCTGCTCTCCTTCTGGCCAGTGGCGAGCGACGACATCCGAAGACCCCCTGCCGGCGTTGGTTACCAGGGTCAGGGTGTAGTTGCGGTGCGGAGCCTGCTGAATCGCGGCGAGCATCCGGTCTGGTTTCCACGTCAGAAGCGGCTCTATTTGCGCCTGGCGGTTGATGTCGAAGAGCACCAGTTGATGCCCGCCTTCTGGCAGCAGGTTGTAGAGATGCTCCACCACGGCGGTCGCCTCTACCGTGGCGTCTACCACTGATGAAAACGAGAGGATGGGAGGCATGTCACCTAGCGCACGCTCTTCGGAAAGCGTTCTGACACGCTTTTTGATCTCCCTGGTAATCTCGTGGGAAAGCGCAGCGGCATTGATGGCAAAGGATCCATATTTGAAGGGCTCGTATTCCAGCGAATGCACGCTATCCCAGGCTACCTTGTCCATCCCCAGGAAATGCCCAACCCGGGCCTGCCATACCGCCAGTGCCGCCACCGGTGAGATACCGATTTCCGGGGATAACAGCACAAGCTTCTCAACCCGCGGTAATTCGGGGTTATCCAGCGTGCTAAGCGCGTAGTGGATCCCAAGCGCCGCGCCATTCGAATAGCCGACGATGTAGATGGGGCGCCCTTCTCCGGTTTCCGCCAAATGGCGCATTGCGAGTTTGACGGCCGCCGCCATATCTTGCCAGCTGACGGTGGTCAGCCCGGACGGCGCTGTTCCGTGCCCCGGGATTCGCAGCCCCAGCACCGTGGCGCCGGATTCGTGGAACCGCTGCCCCAGGTGACGAAGGCTATAGGGAGCATCGGTGAGTCCGTGCAACAGCAATACCATTGCGCGGGGATTGTCCCGCTCCAACAGGAAACTGCGATTCCAGTTGGGCGACCAGCGTGCGGGGTCCGCCAAACTGCCCCTCTGGTAGCGATTGAAACTGCTCTCAGTGGCCGGGGCCGTTTTCGCGTAAATTTCTCCGTCAAGTTGTGCAAACAACCGGTCTTCCAGCGCCAAGTATTCCGTGAAGCTGGCTACTTGTGCCTCCTCGGTGAACTCCTCATCCAGCTCGGTCGTCAGCCAGATCGGCAGCTCTGGGCCACGGTTTAAATAGACGATGTAGCCTGTCACAAGCAGCAGCAGGCTTGTGGCAACACTGGCGAGCAGTAGCCGAACGGTGGCGGGCAGCATGCGAAATGGGTTTCGTAGAGGTTTCAGGTGCGCGCTCCCCATAGGTGAAGTGTGACGTCCGTCATAAGCCGCTCGTCCGCCTGTTGCTGTCGCGCGAAAATATTGTCATTGAATTCATGGTGTTAGCCCTTTGGGACGTATGTTCCCATTAGCGATTCCGCTAGGATGCGCCCTCATTTTCTCGGGGGAGATTACCATGTCAATTGGACAGAAAATATTTAACGCCATCGAACTGTTTTCCGCGGAAGCACCGCATTTCCAGCGTTTTATCGCCGCACTCAAGGATACACTGATCGAAAACGGCGCCGCGCCCAAAATGGCAGAGCGCACCGCAGAGGTAACGGCTGATGCGCTATCCCAGGAGTCTGCTGGTGACCATCACCTGGGAATGGCGCAGCTGATCGCGTTTCACCCAGTGCTGCTGGAAACCATGGGTAGTGACCTGCCAACAATCAGTGCCATGCACAAATATATGTCCTTCTATCTCAGCTTTGCCGATGATGCTGCTGCGGTCAGTATCAACTGACCACCATCACGGGTTTTTGACAGACTCTGCGACTACCGGTGGATTTCCGCGCCCTTGTATTACACCCAACGGCTGTTTAACATCCAGCCTCGGTTTGCCGCGGTGACTGGCTAAACTGATTTATCCCTCCTGATTTTTCACCGAGCGTCCTGGGTTTTTCATGTTGATCGAGCTGTACCATAAGTTTGCGGACAACAAGCTGGTATTGAGCCTGCTGCTCATTGCCACGGTAATTCTGTTGCGCTTCCTGCTGACGCTTCTGTTCAAGAAGTCCGGCTGGGCGCGCCAGGATGTTCGGCGCCGAATTCACATGGTGCACAACTTCAGCAACCTGCTGATGGTGATCAGTCTTTTTGCAATCTGGGTTTCTGAATTACGGGATTTTGCGCTGTCGATCGCAGCGTTTTCGGTGGCCATTGTCATTGCGCTGCGGGATGTAGTCGCTTGCCTTGTGGGAGGGCTCTACCAGGCCAGCATGCGCTCTTTCACCATTGGCGACTGGGTGCGGATTGGTGACCAGTTTGGCGAGGTCATCGACAACAACTGGCTGAGCACCACCCTGCTGGAAATTGATCCGCACGGCCTCGGTAACGGCTATACCGGTACCACCCTGTACGTACCCAACAACGTGTTCTTCACCCAACCGGTGAAAAACCTGAATTTCATGCGCCGCTACATTGAGCATACTTTTGCCATCGTGCGTGAGAACAAGGGCGAAAATCCATTTGCCATCAAGCCCTACATCACCGAGCGCGTGCTGGAGCACTGCGAATCCTTCAAGGATGTGGCCGAACGCTACTGCAAATTGATCGAGAGTCGTATGGGCGTTGATCTGGCTGGCACCGAACCGAAAATCAAATTCAGCACCAGCGAACTTGGACACGACGTTTTGACGATCACCCTGTTCTGCCCTCGTGAAGAGGCGACGAATATCGAACAGAAGGTTACCGAGGACTTTTACCAGTTCTGGTATGGGGCCAAGGCTGGCCCTACAGGTGGCGCTTCAGAGCCAGTCGAAGAACCCGTTTAAGCTCAAGAGTCTAGATCGGAGCTGCCACGTGCGGCTCCATCTTTCCCGTCCGCCTCAGATGCTGTCTTCGCGTAGCCTTTCGACAGCTGGCGCAAGGTGCGCATCTGATCGCCGAAATTGCGACAGCCTCGACACATCAGCAGATGCAATTTCAGCTGGAGTTTTTCACCCCCGTGTAATGGTCGCTCCAGCTGTTCCGAGAGCAATCGAGTGGCTTGTTTGCAGTTCATCATGCCGTGGATTCCCCTCTCGATCTTGCTGCGGACGTTTCAAACCAGCTGTTCTCCAGGCATTCACGCAAGCGCAACCTGGCGCGGTACAGAATCACATGAAGGTTACTGGTAGACAGCGACAACTGGCTGCAGATTTCCTCGGATTCCAGCTCGATAAATTCCCGCATCATAAACACCCGCGCCTGCTTTTCCGGCAAGCCATTCAAGCAGGCGTCAAATACTCGCCAGAAGTGGTCGCTCTGCACGCCCCCCTGCGGGCCATTCCAGCTGGTCGGACGCTCTGCCCGGTGCCAGTGACCATTGGTTTTAAACAGGGCATCCATAAATTGTTGCTCCCGCTGCTCCTCGTCGCCGAGCTGACTGGAGGCAATAACCCGCTGACGGTAGCGCAGGGCATCGGCAATTTTGAATTTGAGAATCGAGAAGACCCAGGTTTTCAGGGCCGACTGGCGGGCAAAGGACTCGATATTTTTCAGCGCCCCGGCTAGCGCTTCCTGCACCGCATCTTCCGCTTGATCGTCATCGCGCAGCTGCAGGCGCGCAAATTTGAGCATCTGAGCACGTAATTCCGCCAGAAACTGCGGATCAACCAGCTGTTCTTCTACGGTGGCGCCAGAGGGACCAGAAACAGCGGCGTCACGCTCGACACCGGAGCTTCCCTCTTCCACGAAACTGTCACTGCCCTCTGAATCACTCATATTGCCGTTTTCTATACTTGCTCGTTATTAGTCGCGGTTCAGGCCGCATACTTACAGACTCCAATGAAAAGGTATAGAGCGCCCTTACCGAACTACGGCTGCAACGCAGTGTCCTGTGTCTGCACTGCGCGTTCCAGCTGCACCAGTTGACCTTTCAGCTCCGCCTTTTCCTGAAGCGCCTGTTGGTGTTCCATACGCAGTGACGTCAAGTTCTCGCGCAACCGCTTAATCTCGATTTCCAGTTTACTGCACGCTTGGCGCTGCAGCTCGGAATCCCGGGTACAGGCCGCATTGCTGCTCGACAGACCGGCAACCTGATCTCTCAGCTGCGCGATTTCCGCGGCACTTTCCTGCAATTTAATCGCCTGCGCGTTATGGTGCTGCCGCATTGAGTCAAGTTCCGCGCGCTCGGCAGTGAGCGCCTGTTGCGCCAGCTGCAGTTCTGAAGCCTGCGCTGCGCTGCGAGAACCCAGCTCCGCAAACTGCTGTTCACGTTCATCAAGGCGTCGCCCGGCAACGGATAGCTGCTCATTCAGATGGGCGATCTGCCCGTTCAGTTGCGCGGTGCTCTGGCGAAACTGGTCCCGCTCCTGCTGGCGATCATCGGCGATTCGCTGCTGAAAAAACTCGAAGTGCTCTCTTACCGTACGATTCTCCTGCTTGAGTTCATCGACGCTATTGCGGAGTTCGGCAATCCGCACGCCCGCCTCCTCTCGCTGAAATTCACTTTTAGCCAGAGCTGCTCGCGATTCATCCAGAGATTTGTGTAATTCCCGATTGCTTTCTTCAGAGCTACCCAGCTTTTGTTCCAGCTCCTGCAGGCTGGCGCTACGCTCCGCGAGAACTACTCGCGCCTCCACAAGTTCTGCCCGCACAAGTTCCAGCGCTTCCTCGGATTCTTCACGTACGGTATCTATTCTGCGATCAGCATCGTCTTGAATACGCTGTTGCAGACCCTTTAACGCATCCACCAGATCTTTCGGCAGACCGCCAATTTCACTTTGGGCATTGCCCGTTTCCGCTTTCCAGCGCTTCAGCAAGGGCGCAATCGTGCTTTTGCTACCGGTACCCAGCTCCTCCCGCACGCGATCGACGGTTGGCTCTTCGCCGCGCTGCTTGATGGTGTCTGCTGCCTGGACGATATCGAAATAGTTGACGCCTGTACGTGCCATTTTGGTTCCTTGTCGGCCGAACTGGCCGATTCCTTTATTCTCGGTTTCGGTTAATTTCGTACTGTATTACGTGTTACGTAATAATGCATAATTTTTTCTTTTTTGCTCACCTTTTAACATCGAATTTCTAACCCACGATAATTAAACTTATCGTGGGTTATGTTTTCTTAGTGTGAGAAAATGCCCGCCTCACCAGTACAGAATCCAACTTTTGGACACGACCCTGGATATGGAAAAGTCTCCTCTCGAACTGCCAAGCCTCGAATCGCCAAGCCTTGAATCCGCCCGACTCGATACGCCGGAACCCCGCAAGCAACTGCCCAGGGAAACCGTGCAGGCGTACCTGAATGCCGCCACCTCAGAAAGCACCCGCAAGGCGTACCGTTCCGCAATTCGGCAGTTCGAGAAATGGGGCGGACGGCTACCCACGGACAGCGAAACCTTGACCCAATACCTGCTTGGCCGCGCGCAAACACTGAACCCACGGACTCTTGATTTACACCTGACCGCTATCGGGCAGTGGCACCGCTACCAGGGCATCGCAAACCCGGCCCAGGAACCGCTGGTGCAGAAAACCATGAACGGCATCCGCCGCATTCACGCCAAGCCCAAACAAAAGGCAAAGGCCCTGCGGCTGGAGCACATCGCGCAAATGGCCAGCCACCTGCGCGCACGCACGGACAGCAGGAAAAAGTATCGGGACCTGGCATTGATCCTGGTGGGATTCTTCGGAGCATTTCGACGCAGCGAGCTGGTCGCGATTCGGGTTGAAGATCTGATATGGGAGGAGGATGGCCTGATTGTGCATTTGCCGCGATCAAAGACAGACCAGACGGGCCAAGGCATGCAGCGCGCCCTCCCTTTTGGCGACAAATCGGTGTGCCCGGCATCCGCCCTCAGAGATTGGTTGGCGGCAGCCGATATGACGGAAGGACCCGTATTCTGTGCGGTAAACCGCTGGGATCAGGTTCAGCGCAAGCCACTCAACCCAGGCGCAATCAATCAGCTACTGAAGCAACTGGGCGCTGAGTGTGGCTTTGACTTTATTGGCAACCTGAGCAGCCACAGCTTCCGCCGAGGGCTATCCACCTCCGCGGCACGTGAAAAGGTAGATTTTGAATTGATCAAAAAGCAAGGCGGCTGGAAGAGTGATGCAACGGTTTGGGAGTACATCGAAGAGGGGCAGCGGCTGACCGACAATGCCGCAACCGCGCTAATGGAAAAAATGGCCGCAATCAGCGCTGATTCTGCCGGGCCGGTCGATGACGACAAACATCAAAGCTAGAGAGTTTGGCAACTACCTAATGATCCAAAAATCAAACAAGGAAACTGGCCAGGAAAATCACAACCCCGTATACAGCGACACCGGCCAACACTGGCCACCCCAGTGATCTGGTTTTCTCCCAGACCACCATCGTTACCAGTACGCCGAATACTGTCGCCAGGCCCGACGCCAAACTGAGCTTGCTCGGCACCAGTGACACGCCAAACATGGCCGCGATCATAAGCGGCCCGAGCACACTGAGCCAGGTTGGCATGGCCTCCAGGGTATTCTTGGTGCTGCGCCGCAGCAGATGGCGCCGCATCCACACTAACGGAAGTGCGCGCATCAGGTAGGTCCCGATCGCCGCGGCAATCAACGCCGCCCAGAGGTCAACGCCCATTCCAGTCCCCAGCTCGCTCGCTAGTCCTGTGTCCACTCTACTTCCCTCTTAATATGGCTACTTGAGTGCGCCCAACCCGAAAAAGACCACAGCGCCGGCAATCGCAGCAACCGGAATCGCCGCATTCGTCATGCCATTCAGTGAAAAGACCAGCGCAACCACCACAGTACTACCGAGCGCAAGCGACCAAAGTCGGGAGGTAAACCGAGGTGCCAACAGCACCAGGAAAAGCGCCGGCAAGGCAAATGGCATCACCTCGGCAAATAACGGCCATTGTTGTGTCAGTTCCTTACCCGCTACAGCCCCAAGCGCAGTGCCACCAATCCAGCTGAACCAGGCCAGCAAGCTACTACCGAAGAACCAGCCAACTCGCTCGTCCGGGGCGAGTTGCGGCAAGCGCGTATGCGCCAGAGCGAAGATTTGATCCGTAAGTCCGTGCATCAGCCAGGGCCACCAGCGGCTACCGGTCAGCCAGGGAACCAGATTGGGCCCATAAATGACATGGCGCGCATTAATCAGCAGCGTCATCACTACCACAAACCACAGAGGAGCACCGGAGGCGACCATGGCGACAAACAGGAACTGGGAGGCACCGGCGTAAATCAGCACGGAGATGGCGACGGCTTCCCAGCTACTGAATCCGGACTGGACGGCAATAAGCCCAAAAGAAATCGCCACCGGAATATAACCGCCCAGCAAAGGAATGGATTCGCGTACCCCCATCAGCCACGGGCGATTGTTGCTAGTCTCAGCCTGTAAGTTCACAGCGTTTCTTCTCCGCGAGCAGCGTAAACGATCGTAACCAGCAGCGTGGCCCAGGCATCTCCGGTTCGATAGAGGTGAGGATGATCGGCCGGGAAACTATGACTCTCACCCGGGCCCAGTAGTCTGGTATGCCCCTCGAGACCGGCTTCCAGCACACCACTGATGACCATTACCGATTCTGTCGCGCCAGGTGTATGCGTTTCGGCAACACGCAACGTCTGCGGCGCACATGACATCCAGTAGGCGTCGACTTGGGGGTTGTCGCCGCCACGGTCGATCAGCCGCACCAGTACTCCTTCATCTTCTACCGGCGATGTCATTGGCTCGACCAGCTGACTGAAGGGTACCTCCAGCTGCACGGCAATACGCCAAATAGTATCGAGTGTCGGATTTCCATTGCCCTGCTCCAGGCGAGACAGGTTTGACTTGGCAATGCCGGCTGCCGCCGCAAGCTGTGAGAGCGAGATACCGCGAGCCATCCTCAGGTTCTGAAGATGCCGCCCCAGGTTATCGAGAGAGAGTTTGTCCACCTGCAGTTCCCGCAGTCGTTCGATATAAGGAACGCTTTATAACGGAATCGTTCCATAAATGGAACACCTCGCACACGAAATAAGGAATTCACCGGCGTAACGTTTAAGTACATCAGCCACCTTCCCCGATTCATTGCCGCTGACTTCTCGGGCTTAGCGGCTCCCCCGACCACAGGAAGGCGAGTTTGGGCTTGCCATTATTCGTTATATACCCAAATATATAACGACTTCGAAGACGGTGTAGGTGAGGATTTTGGTGCAGGGCGCGGGCTTTAGGGGCGCAACAGTGCGCGCATTACTTCTTTTATGGTTGCTCTCCCCGACAATTACACGGGCGGACGAGCTAATCATCGCGGTAGCCTCAAACTTCACCGCGCCCATGCGTGATATTGCCAAACAATTTGAGCAAGACAGCGGTCACAAGGTGACACTGGCATTTGGCTCTTCCGGGAAAATCTTCGCCCAGATCAGCCATGGGGCGCCCTACCAGGCATTTTTTTCTGCCGACCAGGCGAAGCCTGCGCAGTTAATAGAGCGGAAACTCGCTGACGCCGACAGCCGCTATACCTATGCCGAAGGCAAGCTTGCACTATGGTCCATCAAGCCCGGGTTTGTGGACGCCGACGGAGAAGTGCTCAGGGGCAACGAATACAACAAGCTTGCACTGGCCAACCCCAAGCTAGCCCCATACGGCGCGGCAGCGCTTGAAGTGCTGCAACATCTCGAACTGGAAGACTTAACCCGTGCGCGCTGGGTGCAGGGAGAAAATATCTCCCAGACCTTTCAGTTTGTAGCGAGCGGCAATGCAGATTTGGGGCTGGTAGCGCTGCCGCAGATCCTCCAGCAAGGCCACATCGCCGAAGGGTCCGCGTGGATCCCTCCTTCCAAGCTTTACAAGCCGATCCGACAGGACGCGGTCATTCTCAAGGGCGCCGCTGGTATACCGGCGCTACAGGAATTCTGGCGATTTATCCAAAGCCCCGAGGTGCACGCAATCATTCGCGCCTACGGTTACAGCACCCCCTCGCAAGCCGGGGATGAACATGTTGAGTGACGCCGACCTCGCAGCCATCGGGTTAACACTGCGGCTTGCCACAACCGTTACGATTTTGCTGTTGCTACTCGGTACTCCACTGGCACTGTGGCTGGCAAAAACCCGTTCTCTCTCTAAAGGCCCGGTAAGCGCACTGGTGGCGCTACCGTTAGTATTGCCGCCAACGGTACTCGGTTTTTATCTGCTCATTTTTATGGGCCCGTCTGGCCCCATGGGACAATTCACCGAGATGCTCGGACTGGGCACCCTGCCCTTTACCTTCTGGGGATTGGTCGTGGCCTCGCTGCTCTACTCATTGCCGTTTGTGGTCCAGCCCATTCAGAATGCCATCGAGGCGCAGGGAACACGGCCCGATGAAGTGGCTGCAACATTGGGAGCCAGCCCGTGGAACCGCTTTTGGCATGTGACCCTCCCCCTGGCCAAACCCGGCATTCTTACCGCGTCGGTACTCGGGTTTGCTCACACTGTCGGAGAATTCGGCGTGGTTCTGATGATCGGCGGCAATATTCCCGGAGAGACCCGCGTGGTCTCCGTCCAGATTTACGACCACGTCGAAGCGCTGGAATACACCCAGGCCCACTGGCTCTCCGCGGCGATGATCGTATTTTCCTTTGTGGTGTTACTGGCGCTCTATCTCCTCCAGCAGCGCAAGTCGGCTCTGGGGGTGCGCTATGGCGTTTGAGCGGCCAGCCAAAGGAATTACAGGACACTTCTATCTGCCTATGCCGAGCCAGGCAAATAGCCGGCAATTTTCCCTGGATGTTCAGCTGGCGTTACCCGGGCGTGGCGTTACTGGAATCTTTGGCCCTTCAGGCTCCGGCAAAACCACCCTGCTCCGCTGCATTGCCGGACTGCAACCCTGTGAAAATGGCAGCCTCTCTGTAAATGGTGCGCTGTGGCAGTCAGTCCACAAACCGCGGAAGGCACTGGCGGTGCACAAGCGGCCTCTCGGATATGTGTTTCAGCAACCGAGTCTGTTTCCGCATTTGTCCGCTGCAGACAATCTGGCGTTTGCGCGCAAACGGGCCTGGGAAAACGTATCGGCTGCGGAGTACGAGCAGGTTACTGCGCTGATGGGTATCGAGCATTTGCTGAAGCAATACCCGGCAGCACTGTCCGGTGGTGAACAACAACGTGTCGCTATCGCCCGCGCGCTACTGGTCAAACCGCGCCTGCTGCTGATGGATGAACCCCTCGCTTCGCTGGATCAGATGCGAAAACGGGACATATTGCCCTACCTGGAAAAACTGCACCGAACACTGGACATACCCGTTCTTTATGTCAGCCACTCGGTGGATGAGATTGCCCGCCTGGCAGATCATCTGCTGCTGATGGAAAACGGAAAAATCCTGAATGAAGGACCGGCAACGGAAATCCTGTCGCGGACAGACTTCCCGGTGCAACTCGGGGACGACCTGGGTGTTTTGGTGGAGGCGAAGATTGCCGAGCGCAACAGTGAATGGCACCTGGCGCGGGCGCAATTTGACGGCGGCAATTTGTGGTTGCGGGATAGTGGGGAAGCGATTGGTGAGGACATTCGTGTGCGCATTCTAGCGCGCGATATCAGTCTGACGCTTGAGCAAGATACCCGGACCAGTATTCTCAACCGTGTGCCAGTTCGGGTACAGGAAATCAGTGCAGATCGCGATCCGGCGATGGTACTGCTTCGCTTGAAGCCCATCACCAACGAAACTCCGGCGACCTTAGAACCTCACGCAATCACTGAAACCCGCCTGATTGCACGCATTACCCGCCGATCGCTGCAACAATTGGCCATCCATGCCGGCAGCGAAGTCTGGGCGCAGATCAAGTCTGTTGCGATTGTCCGATAACCAGTAACAAGGCGATTATTCGACCATCAGGATCACACTAGAGGATTTGAACAGCGCACTGGCTTCATCTCCCTCCGCCAGTGCCAGTTCCTTAACACTTTCGTTGGTAATGATGGCGCCAATGGTTTTGCCATTTCCAAGCGCCAGTGAAACATCACTGTTCACCGCACCCTGCTCGATGCGACGCACGGTGCCGCGCAACTGATTGCGCGCACTGGTTTTCAGTCCCAATTCTTTGGCGAGAATCACCCAGGACGCCTTTACCAGCGCAATTGCAGTGGCCCCCACCTCTAATCCAAGGGCGGTGATGCTGTCATTGGTGATGATTGCTACCAGTGGTTGTTCCGCGCCGATATCCAGAATGACTTCTGCATTTACCGCCCCGGGTTTGACCGCAATGACCGAACCCCGAAACTGATTGCGCGCGCTGGTTTTCATGGCGCCTGCCCCTGCAAATTCCGCGATATCCGCAAACTCCCGCACTTTGCGCCCGATGCGCTCTAGAAACAGTGCGTGCTCCGCTTCCAGTGCGGTAAACCCCTTGAGAACCTTCGCCCCCATCTGCGTAAGCGCGGTACCACCACCCTGGGAGCCGCCGGCGCTGCGCACCACGAGCGGCGCGCTGGCAAGATTGTTCATGGCATCAATACGATCCCAGGCAGTTTTATAGCTGATGCCAACGGATTTTGCCGCAGCGGAAATGGAGCCGCACTCGGCAATCGCCCGCAGCAGTTGCGCCTGTTGCGTAGCGAACGACGGCTTGCCGTTGTCACCCAGTGCGAGGCTTCCCCGTAGTTGAGAATGCGGTTGCGAGATTTCTTGCTTCTTCTTCATTGCCGCAGTCTAGCGGTTTTGGTCGGCGAAATCCCAGAAACAAAAAAGGCCGGGCTGCTTACGCATTACCCGGCCAAGGTTTACAGACTGGTTAAATGGGATCAGGCGGGCTCTGTCTGCTTTTCAGACTTTTCGGCCTCAATACCCAGCGTGCCCATGAATTCTTCATCAGTGTTTTGCGCGCCCTTTTTCCCGAACAACTTCTGCACCACCACGAAGAACAGCGGGATAAAGAAGATACCCAGCAAAGTACCCACGATCATGCCCCCGAGTACACCAGTACCGATGGCTTGCTGGGCACCGGAGCCGGCGCCGGACGCAATCGCCAGGGGCAGTACGCCCAGGCCAAACGCCAGCGAGGTCATGATGATCGGACGCAGACGGTCGCGTACTGCGTGCATGGTGGCTTCAATCAGCTCCATACCCGCTTCCAGGTTCTGCTTGGCAAACTCCACGATCAAAATGGCGTTTTTACTGGTCAGACCCACGGTGGTGAGCATGGCAACCTGGAAATAGATATCACGCTCGAAACCGCGCAGGTTACTCGCCACAATTGCACCGAGAATACCCAGCGGAGCAACCAGCAGTACCGCGGTCGGCACCGTCCAGCTCTCGTAAAGCGCGGCCAGACACAGGAATACGATCAGTACCGACAATACGTACAACAGCGTGGTCTGTGAGCCGGCCTGCTGCTCTTGATAAGACAGCGCGGTCCACTCCAGTCCGAAGCCTTCCGGCAACTGGCTTACCAGGCGCTCCATTTCTGCCATGGCATCACCAGAGCTTACGCCGGGTGCGCCCTGCCCCTGAATCTGCACCGCCGGTACACCGTTGTAGCGTTCCAGGCGCGGGGAGCCGTAGTCCCAGTCAAAGGTGGCGAAAGACGATACCGGCACCATCTCACCGTTGCTGTTGCGCACGGACCACAGGCGGAAATCTTCCGGGTTCATCCGGAAAGGTGCGTCGGCCTGCATGTACACACGCTTGATACGGCCGCGATCGATAAAGTCATCGATGTACTGACCGCCCCAGGCAACGCCAAGGGTGCTGTTGATATCGCCAATGGATACACCAAGCGACGCGGCTTTCGCGTTGTTCACCTTCAGTTTGAACTGCGGCGTATCTTCCTGGCCGTTCGGACGCACGCCAGCTAAAAGCGGGCTCTGTGCAGCCATACCCAGCAGTTGATTACGCGCATTAGTCAGCGCTTCATGCCCCAGGTTGGCATTGTCCTGCAGGTACATCGCAAAACCAGCAGAAGTACCCAGCTCAGGCAGTGCCGGCGGAGAGAAAGCGTAAGCAATGGCATCCTTGATCTGGCTCAGCGCGCCCATGCCACGCATGGCAACTGCACCCGCCTGCTCGGAATCCTCCTCGCGCTTGTCCCAATCTGTCAGCTTGATAAACGCCATGGCATTGTTCTGGCCACTACCGGCGAAGCTGAAGCCCTGTACCGAAAATACGGATTCCACCAGTTCGGATTCATTATCGAGGAAGTGGTTTTCCAGCTTCTCGACTGACTCCATGGTGCGCTCCTGTGTGGCGCCAACGGGTGTTTGTACCAGAGAGAAGAGTACACCCTGGTCTTCTTCCGGCAGGAAGGAGCTGGGCGAACGCACGAACAGGAACACCATGACCGCGCTCAACAGTACAAAGAGCACCATAAAGCGACCGCTGCGGGCGAGAATGCCGCGCACACCGCGCTGGTAAGAAGCCGCGCTGCGGTCAAAATTGCGGTTAAACCAGCCGAAGAAACCTTTCTTGGTGCCGTGGTCGCCGGGCTTCAGCATGGTGGCGCAAAGCGCAGGTGTCAGTACGATCGCAACAATCACCGAGAAGGTCATGGCGGCAACGATGGTGGCCGAGAACTGGCGATAAATAATACCGGTAGAACCGTCCATAAACGCCATAGGCACGAACACCGCAGACAGCACCACCCCGATACCGATCAGTGCACCGGTAATCTGCTTCATGGATTTCTTGGTGGCTTCCTTGGGCGAGAGCCTTTCCTCGTGCATCACCCGCTCAACGTTCTCCACCACCACGATGGCATCATCCACCAGCAGGCCGATAGCGAGAACCATGGCGAACATGGTGAGCATATTCACCGAAAAGCCGAGAACTGAAAGCACCCCAAAGGTACCAAGTAATACGACTGGCACGGCAATGGTGGGAATGATGGTGGCGCGCAGGTTCTGCAGGAACAACAGCATCACCAGGAACACCAGGATGACCGCTTCCACCAGCGTCTGGATCACGCCTTTGATCGACACTTCCACAAACGGCGTGGTATCGAAAGGAATCACCGTTTTCAGACCAGCGGGGAAATTCGAGTTAAGTTCCGCCAGTTTCTCTTTGACGGCCGCCGCGGTTTCCAGCGCGTTGGCACCGGTAGCCAGGGAGATCGCCACACCGGTGGCCGGCGCACGGTTGTAACGGGTCAGGAAGTCATAGCTCTCGGTACCCATTTCCACACGCGCGACATCCCCCAGCTTCAATACCGAGCCATCCGGGTTTGCCCGCAGTACCACATTGCGGAATTCTTCCGGCGTCTGCATACGGCTTTGCGCGGTGATACTGGCCGTCAGCTGCTGCCCGTCCACCGCCGGTGTGCCGCCGAGGCTGCCAATGGCTACCTGAGAGTTCTGGTTACGCACAGAAGCCATGATGTCGGACGGCGTCAGCTTGTAAGCGTCGAGCTTGTTCGGGTCCAGCCAGATACGCATGGCGTACTTGGAACCGAATACCTGAATGCTGCCCACGCCGGGCACCCGGCTAAGCGGGTCCACCAGGTTGGATACCACGTAGTCCGCGATATCCTCTTTTTTCATACTGCCATCGGTAGAAACAAAGCCCGCAACCATCAGGAAGCCGGCGCGGCCTTTACCCACGGTCAGGCCCTGGCGCTGTACGATTTCAGGCAACAGCGGCATAGCCAGCTGCAGCTTGTTCTGTACCTGTACCTGGGCAATGTCCGGGTCGGTACCGTTGGCAAACGTCAGGGTCACTTCCGCAGTACCAATGGACTGACTGGTAGCAGACATATACAGCAGACCGTCGAGGCCCTTCATATTCTGCTCGATCACCTGGGTCACCGAGTCCTCGATGACTTTGGCCGAGGCACCGGGATAGGCGCCAGAAATGGAAACCACTGGCGGTGCAATATCCGGGTAGCGCTCTACCGGTAACTTGCTGATCGCGAGACTGCCGAACAGCATCACGACGATGGCGATCACCCATGCAAAGATCGGGCGATCGATAAAGAAACCTGCCATTTCAATTACCCCTTGCTGGCGTCGCTCTGCGCGCTATCTGCGGTTTCATTTTTCGGCGCCGGCAGGTCTACAGGTGCAGGCGCAGCGGCCTCACCAGCATTCACTACCACACCTGGGCGAACCTTCTGCAGGCCCTCGACAATCACGCGGTCACCAGCCTTCAGGCCACTCTCGACCAGCCAGCTGGCACCCACAGTTTGAGAGACCTGTACCGGGCGTACTTCCACGGTATTGCCTTCACCAACCACCATCGCTGTGGTGTTGCCCTTGGGGTCGCGCGCGATGCCTTGCTGCGGCACCAGTACGGCATTTTCACGCTGCCCACTGCCTACGGACGCGCGCACATACATTCCCGGCAACAGCGCATGGTCCGGATTGGGCACCACTACGCGCAGGCGAACACTGCCCGTCGTCGGGTCGACACTCACTTCAGAGAATTCGAGTTTGCCAGCGTGGGGATAGGGGCTGCCGTCTTCGAGAAGAATGGTGACCGGGAGGTCGTCGGTGTTCTCCATGGTGCCCGCTGCCAGCGCCTTGCGCAGGTTCAGCAATTCGCTGACCGACTGGGTCAGATCCACATAAATCGGGTCCAGCTGCTGGATCGTCGCCAGCGGCGCTGCCTGATTGGCATTCACCAGAGCGCCCTGAGTCACCGAGGAAATTCCGATACGACCACTGATCGGCGCACTGATTCGGGCGAACTCCAGCGTTACCTTGCTGCGTTGCACCGCCGCTTTTGCTGCGGCCACATCCGCTTTCGCCTGCTGCAGTGAGGCAACCGCGGTATCGTTGTCCTGCTTGCTCACTGCACCGGTCTTTACCAGCTCTTGGGTTCGGCCGGCCTGGAGTTTTGCCACATTCAACGACGCTTGCGCCCGCTCCAACGAGGCCTTGGCACTGTCGTAGTCGGCCTGATAGCGGGCGTCATCCAGCTGATACAGCGCTGCGCCAGCTTCAACAAGACCGCCCTCTTTAAACAATTGTCCCTTAACGATGCCATCCACCTGCGGGCGCACTTCCGCCACCTTGAAGGGATTGGTTCGCCCGGGCAGCTGACGCGTCAGGGTAACCGGCTCGCTCGCCAGGGTGACGACGGTGACCTGCGGCGTATGCCCTTGCATGGCTTGCTGCTTTTCCCCGCAGGCTGACAGCAGCGCTACGGCAAGCAACAGGCTGCCAGAGATCAACGACTTCTTTTTCTGCAACATGACGACCTCGTGATTGCGTCCATACTGGCGCCGAAATACGGGCACCAAGGGAAGTGGAATCCTGGTTGAAAGATGCCGCTCACGACGAACTCCCCCGGAGCGGCGATTCCCAACTGACCGTGACAGGCTGACTGATAGACCCGGTCAATAAAGAAACAGATGGACCAGACAAACGTGACTTATCTGGCGAATACCGACAATTTAAATACATGCATGAATGAATATCAACTATTTATTCACGCGTGCATATGAATTATCATTTCGGCAGAGCAACCGGCGGTACACAGAAAATCTCGCGTGTCAAAGCCGATGAGCCCGATACCCTCAGATACCCTCAAAAGTGGGCCGGGCGACCAACCAGCATGCTCGTGCGAGGCTTGAATTCGCACGATGTCGCATATTCAGGATCGGATTTCATGGCCAAACGCAGAAAAGAAGACGCACTGGAAACTCGTGAACGCATACTCGATGCCGCTATCGAAGTCTTCGACCGCCGTGGCGTCTCACGCCCCTCCCTGACTGAAATTGCGGAGCTCGCGGGAGTGACCCGCGGCGCCGTTTACGGTCACTTCCAGAACAAAGCCGACCTGTTCAGCGCCCTGGCCGACCGAATCCAGCTACCGGACGAATCCCTCTGCCAGGCGCCAATGGAAGGCTGCACTGATCCTCTGGGCGAGCTCCGCAAGCGCTGGATGTTTATGTACCGGGAAGTGATGAACAATGTGCAGTGGCGCAGGATCTTTGCGATTATTTTTCTCCGTTGTGAATGGGTGCCGGAAAACGGTGAAATCAATGAACGTTGTGCCGAGGGGCACGCTGATGCCAATTCTCGGCTTCGTAACCTGCTTGAAACCGCCGTCACCGTTGGTCAGTTGCCCCAAGACCTGGATGTACCGTTAGCGGTGCCTGTCGTACACGCGGGGATTGTCGGCTTGCTACAGGAGTGGCTGATGAACCCGGATGCGTTCGATATTGCCGAGGTCGGCGCCCGCCACGTGGAAGCCATGTT
Organism: Microbulbifer sp. ALW1; assembly: GCF_009903625.1. NCBI lineage: Bacteria > Pseudomonadati > Pseudomonadota > Gammaproteobacteria > Cellvibrionales > Microbulbiferaceae > Microbulbifer > Microbulbifer sp. ALW1. The sequence continues at coordinate 3,098,134 of NZ_CP047569.1, forward strand.
GGAGATGCTGCAGACCTCACGATTCCTTAGAAAAGTCACCGATACGACTCAATCGCCAACTGTCGCCGTTTAATGGGGTCATTTTGGCCATTTGGACGGCCATTGGTCCGAGATTTTTCGCTTCAACTGAGCGCAATCGACACTCAATTAGTCGAAATCGAGTGAAAATAGGGAAGTCGAGAGGAAATCCGGGCCCCGAATTGCCGGTTTTGTGAGCAAACCCCCATCTTCACCGGGCAATTGACGGAAAAATCATCCCGCAAATTACCGCAATCTGCGCACCATTGGCCTCGTACAAGAAGCAATTCATGCCTTTCGGAGCTTTCAGCCTTTATACTTGTCCTAAGCTATAAGTCGCCACTGCTCCGGAGATCCATGTCCGGCCCTATTTGACAGTGGGACGCCTTGAAGTAGGACGTATAAAGAGACTCCATATGCTTAGCAATCGAATAGCCGCTCTGATTTCCGGCCTTTCAATCTCCTTCCTGGTCCTCATCTCGCCGGCCAGTCTGGCAGACGTCGAAGATCTTAAACCCCACGAAGACCAGGGCGGCACCGCCCGTGAGATCGTCAGCAAGCTCGAAATGCTGCATTACAACAAGCTCAAAGTGGGCGATGAAATGTCCACCGGGCTGTGGGACGAATACATCGACAGTCTCGACCCCACCAAGAGCTACTTTCTGTCCTCTGATATCAGCGAGTTTCGCCAATGGCGCACCAAGCTCGACGACGACCTGAAGGCAGGCAACGTGGATCGCGGCTTCGAGATCTACAACCGCTACCGCATGCGGGTTTCCGACCGGCTCAATAACATACTCTCGCAGCTCGACGGCGGCCTGCCGAAGTTCGACTTCAGCAAAGAAGAGTCTCTTGAGCTGGATCGGGAAAAGAGCGACTGGCCCCAGTCCATCAGCGCTGCCGATGACCTCTGGCGCAAGCGTCTCAAGTCCAGTGTGCTGAACTTGCGCCTGACCGATAAAAGCGACGAGGAAATCGCCGACCTGCTGCAGCGCCGTTATAAGGGCCAGCTCAAACGTCTCGGCCAGCAGAATTCCGACGATGTTTTCGAGCTCTACATGAACTCCCTGACCCGTCTGTACGACCCACACAGCAACTACCTCTCTCCGCGCTCGCTGGAAAACTTCAATATGAGCATGTCGCTGTCGCTGGAAGGTATCGGCGCGGTGCTACAGATGGAAGATGAGTACACCAAGGTTGCACGCCTGGTCGCAGGCGGTCCCGCCGACCGTACTGGCAAGGTGAAGCCCAACGACAAAATCGTTGCCGTGGGCCAGGACAAAGAAGGTGAGATGGTCGACGTCGTCGGCTGGCGCCTGGACGATGTTGTGGACCTGATCCGCGGTTCGGCCGGCACCTATGTGCGCCTCGAAACCATTCCCACTGGTGGCGATGGCACCCATCGCACCATCACTATCCAGCGCAGCAAAGTGAAACTGGAAGACCAGGCAGCCAAAAAAGCGACCTTCGAGTTTTCCGATGGTGAGCAAAGCTACAAAATCGGTGTAATCAATCTGCCCACCTTCTACATCGATTTCGAGGCCTATCGCCGCCGCGACCCCAACTACAAGAGCACCACCCGGGATGTGGCGCGCCTGCTGGACGAGCTGCAGAAAGAAGGCGTCGATGGCGTGATTCTGGATCTGCGTAACAACGGTGGCGGCTCCCTGCAGGAAGCCACCATGTTGACCGACCTGTTCATCGACCAGGGGCCGGTAGTTCAAATTCGTCACGCCAATGAGCAGATTTCCCGTCACAACCGCTCGCGCTCACGCGCCATGTACCGCGGCCCGTTGATGGTACTGATCAATCGACTGTCCGCGTCTGCATCCGAGATTTTTGCCGGTGCGATTCAGGACTACAACCGCGGCCTTGTGGTCGGCAATCAGTCGTTCGGTAAAGGCACCGTACAGACCATGGCACCGCTGAAAGAAGGCCAGCTGAAGATTACCCAGTCCAAGTTCTACCGGGTTTCCGGCGACAGCACCCAGCACGCAGGGGTATCCCCGGATATCAGTATGCCGCAGCTGATCGATAGCGAGAGCGTGGGTGAAAGTGCTTATGACACCGCCCTGCCCTGGGATCGCATCCACGCGGTGCGCCACGCCAAGTACTTCAACTTGAAAGAACTGGTACCGGAACTGTCCCGTAAACACGAGAAGCGCACTTCCGTTGACCCGGACTTTGTATTCCTGCGCGAGCAGTTCAAATACCAGACCGACCGCGCCAACAAGAAGTTTGTATCGCTGAACGAGCAAGCCCGAATCCAGGAGCGAGAAGACCTGAACCAGGAAGTTCTGGCGATGGAAAACAAGCGCCGGGCTGCCAAGGGTCTGGAGCCCTACGAGAGCTTTGAAGCACTGGAAAAAAGCGAGTCGGAAGATACTGAAACAGTAGGTGGCCCTACCGAAATCACACTGGAAGACGATCCGGTACTGAATGAAGCGGGCTTTATCATGGCGGACTTTGTCGGCCTAAAAAAGCACAAAAGCGCCCCTCAGGTAGCTAATTTCGATTAGCGAACCTGCGCCATAAAACGAGCTCGCCGGGCATGTTTGCCCAATAAAAGAAGCCGGTAACACACCATATCGCCAAAGCCCACTACCCTTGTGGGCTTTGGCTTTTATCATTTCCGGGGAGGGAAAATGAAAGTTGTATCCTTTAACGTAAACAGTATCCGCGCTCGTTTGCACCAGCTGGAAGCACTGGTACAGACCCAGTCGCCAGACATCATTGGCCTGCAGGAAACCAAAGTCACCGACGAGGACTTCCCGGAAGACGTGGTGCGCGACCTGGGTTATGAAGTGATTTACTTCGGCCAGAAGACCCACTACGGCGTCGCCCTGCTCTCCCGCTATCCCTTCCTGAAAAAACAATACGGTTACCCCACCGATGCAGAAGACGCCCAGCGTCGACTGGTGGCAGGCCAGTTTGATATCGGTGCGGCACAACCACTGACCGTGATCAACGGTTACTTCCCGCAAGGGGAAAACCGCGATCACCCGATCAAGTTTCCCGCCAAGCAGAAGTACTACGCCGATCTGGACAATTACTTGAACAGTGAGTGCGACAAGAATGCACCAGTACTGGTAATTGGCGACGTGAACGTTTCGCCTACCGACCTGGACATCGGCATCGGTGAGCCCAATCGCAAACGCTGGCTGCGAGATGGCAAATGCAGCTTCCTGCCAGAAGAGCGCGAGTGGCTGGAGAAAATCCAGAACTGGGGACTGGTGGATACCTTCCGCGCCCAGAACCCGGAAACCAATGATCTGTTCAGCTGGTTTGATTACCGCAGTAAAGGCTTCGACCGCGAGCCCCGCCGCGGCCTGCGCATTGACCTGATCCTGGCCAGCCAGTCATTGGCAGACAACTGTATCGCTACCGGCATCGACTACGATATTCGCGGTATGGAGCGGCCTTCTGACCACGCGCCAGTATGGGCTGAGTTCAAAGTCTGATCTGCCCTTTCAAGAGCACGGGACTTACCTGTGCTCTTGCCTCCATCTCAATATCTTCCCCCGGCGGCCTTTCCTAACGGCCTGTCCTAGCGCGCTTTCTAACGCCCCCTACAAGCACCCTCCCTCACTCACTCATCTGACAAAACAGTTGAAACTTCACCTATTCAATTTTTCGCATATCTGATATTTCATATATCTGAATTTTCATATATGGTTGCCCGGCATCCTGATATGAGGCCCAGCGTGAACCCAGTTTCGATCTACAAATGTCTCGCCGATGACACCCGGCTTCGATGCCTCCTACTGATCGCCAGCGAAGATGAACTCTGTGTATGCGAATTGATGGCGGCGCTGAATGAAAGCCAACCGAAAATCTCGCGGCATTTAGCGCAGCTGCGCCAGTGTGACCTGCTTGTGGATCGGCGACAGGGCCAGTGGGTTTTCTATCGCCTGAACCCGTCGTTACCATCCTGGGTAAAGCAGGTACTGGAGACCACACTGGACGCCAATCCGGGCTTTATCGCACCAAATGCAACGGCCCTCACACAAATGCAAAGCCGCCCTACCCGGGATGGCCTTTGTGGCTAACGCCACCCACGATTCAATACGCAAAATCTAAAGGAATGACCAATCCGTGAAACTGCTGTTTATCTGCACCCATAACCGTTGCCGCAGTGTTTTGAGTGAAGCGGTTACCAATCACGCCGCCAGTGGTCGACTGGAGGCGCGCAGTGCCGGCAGCCAGCCTTCCGGAGTCGTGCACCCTCTATCACTGAAATACCTCCAGGCACGAGGTATCGCGACCACAGGTTTGCACAGTAAATCCTGGGACGATCTGGAAGACTGGAAGCCGGATGCTGTCATCACCGTCTGCGACAGTGCTGCCGGCGAGGCCTGCCCAATCTGGCTGGGTGACACAGTGAAAGTCCACTGGGGGCTCTCCGACCCATCCAAACTCGAAGCCAGTGACGATGAAGTGGCCGCGGCCTTTAATGAGACAATCGATATTATCGAGACTCGTGTCGCTCGCATGCTGGAAGAAAATCTGGATCAAAAGTTTGGCTCGGAATTGCTTGAGGCCCTGTTGAAATTGACTCAGGAGCAATAAGCATGGGTATCTTTGAACGCTATCTCTCGGTTTGGGTGGCGCTGAGTATTTTCGCCGGCCTGTTGCTTGGCAACCTGGCCCCGGGCCTGTTTCAAGCCATCGCGGGAATGGAAATTGCCCACATCAACCTGCCAATTGCGGTATTCATCTGGGTAATGATTTTTCCGATGATGGTCCAGGTGGACTTCTCGTCCATTCGCCATGTGGGAGACAAGCCAAAGGGCCTGGCGCTGACCCTGGTCGTCAACTGGTTGATCAAACCCTTCACTATGGCTGCCCTCGGCTGGCTGTTTTTCCGGGTGCTGTTCGCCGATCTGGTGGACCCTCAAACCGCATCTGAATACATCGCCGGTATGATCCTGCTGGGCGTCGCACCCTGTACCGCTATGGTCTTTGTCTGGAGCCAGCTGACTCGTGGCGATGCCAACTACACTCTGGTACAGGTATCGGTAAACGATGTAATAATGGTGTTTGCGTTTGCCCCGATTGCCGCCCTGCTCCTCGGGGTCAGCAATATCACGGTACCCTGGGATACGCTGGTGATCTCCGTTGTACTCTATGTCCTGCTGCCGCTTGTCGCTGGCGTTCTGACACGGCGAGTCCTGGACTCGGCCAATGACCACGAGAAACTGAACGACTTTCTGCATAAGGCAAAACCCTTCTCCGTGGCCGGTCTGCTGGCAACCGTCGTTCTGCTGTTCGGCTTCCAGGCAGAAACAATCATTGCGAATCCACTGGCCATCGTACTGATTGCCATACCGCTGCTGATCCAGACCTACGGCATTTTTGCCATCAGTTATGCCGCGGCGCACCGGATGCAATTGCCCCATAAGATCGCAGCGCCCGCCTGCATGATCGGCACTTCTAACTTTTTCGAACTGGCCGTAGCGGTAGCCATCTCCCTGTTTGGACTGCACTCCGGTGCCGCGCTGGCCACGGTGGTTGGCGTGCTGGTAGAAGTTCCGGTCATGCTATCACTGGTCGCTTTCGCAAATCGTACCCGCCACTGGTTTGGCGCTGAAGCTTGAATCCTGAGGCAACCAAGATGGACGACCTGTTAAATATTCAACCGGACTGTTTTCAAGACACCGATCTCGGTCAATTGCAGTCACCGATCCTTGAGAGCAAACCCAAGATTTTGCTGCTCTACGGATCCCTGCGCCAGCGCTCCTTTAGTCGCCTTGCGGCGGAGGAAGCACAACGGATACTGGAGTCGCTCGGCGCGGAGACTCGGATATACAATCCTTCTGGCCTGCCATTACCGGACGATACCGGTGCCGAGCACCCCAAGGTACAGGAGCTGAGAGCGCTGGCAAACTGGTGTGATGGGATGGTGTGGTCGTCGCCAGAGCGGCACGGTGCCATGACCGGGATTATGAAAGCGCAGATTGACTGGATTCCCCTCGCCCTGGAAGGCGTCAGACCGACTCAGGGTAAAACCCTCGCCGTGATGCAGGTCTGTGGCGGCTCACAGTCATTCAATGCCGTCAATCAGATGCGGGTACTTGGGCGATGGATGCGCATGGTCACGATTCCAAACCAGTCTTCCGTACCCAAAGCCTGGCTCGAGTTTGACGACAACGATCGCATGAAGCCTTCATCTTTCTACGACCGGATTGTAGACGTGATGGAGGAACTGATGAAATTCACCTACCTGCTGAAGGACAAGCGGGACTACTTCACCGACCGCTATTCCGAACGCAAAGAAACCAGTGAGGAATTCCGCAAGCGTATCGATCAGCGTTCGATGTAAAGATATAAAGATGTAAACCATTGGGAAGTATCTCCAGATATGGATACTTCCCCCCTCTTTCAGCCCACATCAGCCACCGATCAGCCGTCTTTCAAAGCAGCGGTGAGCACTGCTGCCAGTCGGGTTCCTCCCTGGCGCAAGCGCAATTCAACCACTGGCTTGTTCACTTGGTAGTAGGCTTCTCCGAGTACCTTCTGGTCAGTATAGGCATTGCGATGAGCCAGCCGGTGGGATTCCTCTGCCCAGCTTTCCGGTGTTCCCGGGGCCATAGCGGCCAGATCCTTCCTGCTCAATTGATCAACCTGGGCACTGGCAAAATCCTGCCAGTCTCCCAGAAAGCCTGCCGGCAAATAAGTGTCCCAGAGCGCGTGCAAGTTGGTTTCGAATCCGTAGAAGGTGCGCTTCGCATCATTCCCGCCGCGATCTTCCCGCAACCCCGTGTGCATTGGCTGATGCAGATCCTCAATAAAATGCACCAGGAAGAGTAACGCTTCTGCACGCTCACTCTCACGCAGGTTCTTATCCGACAGCTGCTGGCGATAGTGGTGGATTGCTTCGATGATGCACCCCTGTGAAGGGCAGTCCTGAGATTTAATGTATCCCTCCCAGGTTGTAGGCAGGTTGATATAGTGGAGCGGAGCCGCCCAGTTGTAGTTTTCATTACCGCGAATTCGATCTGCCCAGGTGCCGGCTTCCGCCAGTGACGACTCCCCTTTCACCGCAAGTAATGCAACCACTGTACGCTGGGTATCCGCATCCAGTAATTGCCAGGCAATTTCTCCCGTTGCCCGATGCGCGTCAGCACCCCAGCCAAATCCCGGCCGTGGCAACGCCACAGTCAGAACCAGAGCCATAGCGAATAGCGCTTTTCGAATAAGGTTTTGCATGGTTTCCCCGGTATCAATAACAGGTGAACGTTAGGTAAAGAAACCAACACGGATTATTTATCGTGCGTTTCAAAAGTGGGGCAACCTTACGGAGGATTTATTACAGTTTCGGTGCTCCCCATGAAACTCCTATCGGAGTAACCATTTTGCGATATCTCTGAAATTTTCCCGTCATGCCACTGCAATGGCATTTCGGAAGAATGGGCGCGCCGCCATACGGCAAGACCAATTTGAGATACACACAGGAACTGGCCGCTCAGTTCAATACAGATTTGTCGGACACCGACACGTTGATTGAGTGAATTTTCGAACAGCAGGCGCGAGACCCGCTCGAAGTCCAGTCGCAACCAAGGCCTTTCTCGGCCTAAATGGAGAGTTTCATGAAACACAGCTTTTTTCCCCGCGCCCTGTTATCGGCCGCGGTGATCACCGCCCTGGGCATTGCGCCCTCGGTTATGGCTCAACAAACCACCTCGTCCATCCGCGGTATTGTGACCAGCGAAGATGGAAAGCCGGTGGAAAATGCCACGCTAACCATCATTCACCAGCCCTCCAACAGCCGCAGTGTTATCCAGAGCAACAATAGTGGCCGCTTCAGCGTTTCCGGCCTGCGGGTGGGTGGCCCCTATAGCGTACAGGTCCAGTCCGATTCCGGTGAAGAAGTGCTGAACGGCATTTACCTCAGCCTCGGCAATGCCCTGGACCTGCCGATTGATCTGGACAACGATCGTCTTGAAGTCAACGCCGTTGAAGAGGTTGTCGTTACCGCGGAAGCGCAGGTTTATGCGAATCGCGGTTCCAGCAGTATTTTTGGTGAAGACCAGATTAACAATCTAGCCACCTTCAGCCGCGACCTCAAAGAGATAGTGCGCGCCAATCCGCTCGCCGTTGTCAGCCCGGACGGCAATGAACTGAGCATCGCCGGCACCAACCCCAAGTACAACTCCCTGACCATCGACGGTGTGGGCATCAATGATACCTTCGGCCTGCAGTCCAACGGTTATCCCACCAATCGCCCGCCCATTTCCCTGGGCGCGGTTGAGCAGATATCCATTTCTTATGCACCGTTTGATGCGCGTATGGGCAAGTTCACCGGCGGCAATATCAATGCGGTAACCAAGTCCGGCACCAATGAATTCCACGGCAGCGCCTACATGGAGTCTGTACCCTGGAGTGGAACCGCCAAAGACGACAAACTGCCTGCCGATGGCGCTGTGACCAAGTACGATATCGACAGTGAGGCGGAAACCTATGGCGCCACCTTCAGCGGCGCCCTGATTCAGGACCAGCTGTTTTTCTTCTCCTCCTATGAAAAATGGGAAGAAGATATCGCCTTCAATTACAACCTGAACACTCTGGAAAACCACGACGTTACGCCACAGGAGCTGGAGCGCGTACTGGGGATCATGCAGGACGTATACGGCCTGAGCGATTCCGTAGGCTCAGCCCCCCGCCCCGACAGTGATGAGAAATTCCTGGTAAAAGTGGACTGGAACATTGGCGACAACCACCGCGCCGACTTTACCTACAGCAATCAGGAATCCCGCTCTGCACGCAACTATACCGATAGTGACAGCACCCTGAACCTGTCTTCCAACCTGTGGACGCTGGCTCAGGATACGACTTACTACACCGGCCACCTCTTCTCCGACTGGAGCGATGTGTTCAGCACGGAAGTCAATCTGTCCTACAAGGAATACGAGCAAGCCTCTCTGACTAACTCCAACTGGGGTGAAATCAATGTAAGAACAGCCAACGGCACCATCGTTGCTGGCCAGGATGAAAACCGTCATGCCAACGTGCTTGCAAATGAAGTCTGGAACTTCGGCGTACACGGTACCTACATGGCCAATGAGGTCCAGTATCGCTTCGGTGCAGAACTTGAAGATACCTGGAACTACAACCTCTATGGTCGTCACGCCGCCGGTACCTTTTCATTCGATAGCATTGACGATTTGGAAAATCGCGAAATCGCCAGCTACCAGTACAGCAATGCCTATACCAACGACATTCAGGATATTGCCTACGATGTAAACGGCCAGACCTACTCCCTTTATGCCGATGCTACCCTGGAGCCCTTTGCGGGTTTTGAGTTGGTTGCCGGCCTGCGTTATGAAATGCTGAGCGTGGAAGATTCCCCTAACCGCAACAGCAACTTCGAAGACACCTACGGCTACGCCAACACCGAAAACCTGGATGGCCGCGACATTCTGTTACTGCGGGTTGGATTTAATTGGGACCTGCGTGAAGACCTGACAGTGCGCGGCGGTGTCGGGCGATTCAGTGGTGGTATGCCACTGGTCTGGGTGTCCAACGCCTATACCAATGACGGCGCTACCAAAGATTCCTTTTACACTACTGGCCTGGACAGCAGCTCGGTCGACCCAACTGGCATTCCTCAGGTGGCGCTGGACGCCCTGGCACCCGGTGCCGGCAGCACCAACAGTATCGACCCGGACTTCGAGCTGCCTTCCGACTGGCGCTACCAGATCGCGGCAGACTATATATTTGCAGTGCCAGGACTCGGCGATGACTTCACCTGGAGCACCGAGCTGACCTACGTGGACCGGGAGAACTCTGTTTACTGGCGCGACCTCTCCCGTGTGGACAGCGGTGAGCGCGTCGGTGACCGTATTATCTGGGACAACGTTTATGCCGGCACCGAATTCGAAGATAACTACGATTTGGAGCTGACCAACGTCGACAACGGTGGCCGCAGTATTATCTGGTCCACCGCCCTGGACAAGGCATTCAACAATGGGGTTTCTCTCAACCTGTCCTACACCCATCAGGACATTACGGAAGTAAACCCAGGCACCAGCTCCACGGCCGAGTCCAACTATCAGTACGAGGTGGTTGAAAATCGCAACGTACCATTGGAAGGCACCGCCTACTACGAAATCGAACACCGCCTGGTATTGAACCTGGGTTACCGCAAGGAGTTCATCCAGGGCTACGAAACCAACTTCAACCTGTTCGTCGAGCGCCGTTCTGGGCGCCCCTTCTCCTGGACCCTGGACTCCTACCGGGATGCCGCATTTGGTGACCAGACCAACTTTGACGATTCCGATGTATACCTGGCTTACATTCCGTCCGGTGCGGACGACCCCAATATGGATTTTGACAATGGCCTGAGCTACGCCGAGATCATGGATATGGTGCGCGCGGCCGGTGTCGAAGGAGCTGCTGGGGGATTCGTGGAAAAGTATTCTGACAATATGCCCTGGGTAACCACCATGGATCTGGCCATTACCCAGGAAGTTCCCGGGTTTATGCCGGAGCATCGGGGGCTGGTCTACCTGACCGTCGACAACTTTGCCAACCTGCTCAACGATGACTGGGGCAAAGTGTACGACCTGGAGTTCCCGCAACAGAAACTGTTCGATTTCGCGGTCAATGAAAACGGACAGTACATTTATAACGAGCCTTTCGGCGGCCTGAACAGCAAGAACTACGCGCGCTTCCAGACCGCGGAATCTACCTGGCGAGTAAAACTGGGCCTGAAATACGATTTCTGATTCGGCTTTTACTCAGGATAAAAAAATGGCCTGTCAGAGACAGGCCATTTTTCTTTGCGGCTCTGGTTGAGGCTCTGAACCTCTGAACCGGACTTATTCCTGGTTACTCACCCAGCCAACGCTCCAGGGCTTCCGACAGACTGTCCTTGCTGAGAGGCTTGGTCAGGAAGTCATCCATCCCCGCCGCCAGACAACGCCCCTCAAACTGCTCCTCAGTGGTGCTGGTCAGGGCAATGATCGGCAGGCGGTCATCCGGAGAATACTCACTCTCCCAAAGGCGCAACTGTTCGATAATTTCAGCACTGTGCGCGGTGTTCTGCTGGCAGTCGACCAACAGCAGGTCATAGTTGCTATCCGGCATCAATGCCAGTGCTGATTCTATCGAAGGCACGACTTCTACTTGATACCCGAGGGTCTGCAACATCTCTTCAGTGACCCCTTGATGCTGACGAGACTCCTCGATCAACAACAGCTTTCGCTTGCGGTTGATTTCCGCATTCGCACACACGACACGGCGGTTGGTTTTCTTGAGTCCGCCGAAGAGGCGCAATACCAGCGCATCGTGAAATTCCTTACGGGTGACCGGTCGAGGCAAATACTGTGCTTCTGGCTCAGCTGCCGCCAATGCCGCAAATTCCAGTTTGTGACCATAACCACCGAGACACAATAACGGGAACTTCACCGGGTCGGCTCGAGACGATGTGATTACCTGAGTCACCCCCCCGATGAGGCGGGAATCCCCCATCGCCGGCGCCAGAATAACCAGCTGCCCACGATCCACCGCCTGCATCAGCTCGTCCGCGGGCTCGGTGCTGCCGTCATCCCAGTGCTTGCAAGTGACGTTCATCGCGAATGACTGCAGCATCTGAGCAATGCCATTTACGAATAGCCCTTTCTGGTGCAGCAGTAATACATCGGTATCCTGCAGCCGTCGATCCGGGTTTAGGTAAACCCGCTGATTGGGCTCTATCTCAAATTTGATCACCGCCTGATAGCGGTTACCGTCATCCGACGAATGTAACTGCAGATATCCACCCATGGCCTCGGCCAGCCCCTTGGCGATATTCAGGCTGAGACCAGTAGTTACCTGCGTCGTGTTCATTCTGGAGAAAGCGCCAAAGAGTTCGGACTCATCCGGAAGGATTTCACCGCGACCATTATCCAGCAGCTTGAGCGTCAATTGCCCTTCATCGCTACTGATCTGCTCGAACGTAGCTTCACCCCAGAGCTCACCGGTCTGGGCAATGATGGTGGCGGAGTCCACCAGGTTGCGGATCAACTGTGCGGTCTTGCGGTTATCGCCCGTGACCATAACCGGCAAGTCTTCACTGATCTGGAAGTTGAACTCCAGGCGCTGGCGCTGAGCCGTGCGCGCAGCGAACTTGAACGCCTTCTCCATGGTGCGGACAAGGTTAAAGGGGGCGCGGCGCAATTGGATATCTTTGCGGGCAACGCGGGTGAACATTCCCACGTTATCGACCAGCTTTAACTGCTGATTGCTGGCATTTTTGGCCAGCTTGATCCACTCGCGTTGGCGCTCCGACAGGCGATCGCCTTCCAGCAACGCCAGTGCACCGAGGGAATCGGACAGCTGGCTGCGAAACTCCTGGCCTACATTGGCCAGAAATTCATTGGTGACTTCCACGGCCGCTTCCGAATGCTTGCGCGCGGCGGCCAGATTGCTGGCTTTCTGCTGTAGCGCCTGCATCGCCGCCACCCGGTCCCAGTAATTTTCGGATTCCCGTCGCGCCTGGTGTGCCATCAACCAGACAAACGCCAGGGTCAGTGCACCGTAGATAGCACCGATGATGTCGGTAGACAGGAAGCCCTGAAGCGCAGCGGGCACCAGTGAGCCAGCCAGAAACCAGGTAAGAAAACGGTGATAAGGGGAAAAAACGGACGCAATACTGGCGCAAAAAACAACAGTGTAAAGCCAGAGAAATTGCGTAGCCGGAGAAAAGCCCAGCAGGAAAGCATGGCTCAGCAATATGGCGCCCCACCAGATGGCACCAATAGTCGACGCAAGAAAATAGCGATGCCGCCAGCGCTTGGGGCCCGTGGCGTAGATTTGCTCGAAACGGAATACGTAATAGCCTCGAATCAGGGTTACCAGTACGAGGCCGATGGCCAGTACCAGTATCAGCTTTGGCGAATTGGTACGTAATTCGCCGATGGCTACCGCGACGGCAAAGGCAACCAGCGAAAACAGCATCCCGCGGCGACTGTACTTGGCAATACGGGTATCGGTATTGCGACAGACCCGGCGATCTTTCTGTACTTTCAGCTCGGGGTGATCAAATAACGGCATAAGACGAATCCGGCGAATGCTCCATGTGTTCGAAATTGGCATCCCAATTTGGAAGGAGCCGCAACGGTTTTACTGACCCAACCCCATGACCTCAACCAGTACGGTTTTGATCACAAAGCCCAGCAAGCCTAGCCCAAGGGCGGTAAACAGAATGAAAGTACCGAACCGACCAGCTTTGGACTCTTTGGCCAGATTCCAAACAATAAACATCATGAAAAGAATCAGACCACCGATACCGAAGAATAAAGAATACTCTTCAAACAGCTCAAAGCTCATGGCACAACATTTCCGCAGTTGGTTCCCAGAAGCCCAGCAGATGGGGGACGCATAGCAGCAGACCGCGAACCGGATACTGCCCAACGCTTACCGGGAAAACACCCGATAACCCCGCCCTGAGGGCCGATGAAAAATTGGCGCGTATTGTATAGGAGGTATTGGTACGAAACCACGAGTTAGCGCTGCCGTTTGCCGGATCAACGGCGGCGAATAGTAGGCGAGCCAGATAAGACATCATTCGCCCGTGCTGGGCTTGATCTCCAAGGGTGGACGAATCAGGACAAAATAGCGCCAGTGATGGCCTAGCGACAGCTAGGCACCCTGATACTAGGCACCCTGATAATAGTCACTGTCATTGATACGTGTGCCGCATTTGATCCGACGTACTTCGCGGTCCCGGTAGCGACTGTCGTGCCAGCACCTGGGCAGGGACTCCCCGGACAGGAATTGCAAACTGGATTTATCGAACACCTCGGGGTCCTGCACCTCCTCGCCCCAGAGGTAACGCCCCACCACCGTAAGCTCGTAAGGGTTCGCGAGAGTGACGATATCGGCAACCTCAATCAGGTGCTTGGATCCGGAATCTCTTAACAACATTATCAGCCCCTGTTTTCTCTCTAGCTAACTATTTGATCGCTAAAAGTATAGAGAGAAACAGCGCCATTCCTGAGGGAATTTATCGGTCCAGGGGAGAGCGCAGACAGGATGAGTCGGTCGAACCCGCACGCAAATAAAACGACAAAACCGAAAGATTTGTCAAAATTCTGAGAGAAGCAGCCCGAAAAGTAGAATGCTAGATCACTTTTGGGTCCAGAATATGTGAAAGCTTGAAAGTCGAGGGAACCTCGCCCCACATCAGCGAGGCTCGGTAGCACGATGTAGCGCCACCCTTTTTTATGGCAGCGCTATCACTCGTAGGTTGCGGAGGTCAGCACTAAAAATTAGCGCTCCAGGGTCAGCCGGACGGAAACCATGCCCTCTTCGCCCAGTGCGTCCACACTGACCGTGCGAATGACAAAACGCTGCTGCAGGAGCGTGTTCAACCAGGGCTGCAGATCCTGGTAGCGGACCTCATCGATCCAGAGACGGATACGACCACTACCCTCCGGCTCAAAGCGCTTGATGGTGACTTGATGATTGTTGGCAGCCGCTGTGACCCTCTGCAACAAGGTGCCTTGCGCCTGGGACTGGCCGCCACTGGAACGCTGGATACGCTCCAACTGTGGCCTCTGTTTCTCTATCCAGCTGACCAACTCACGGGACTGCTCCGCTTCACTACGGGCCGTCTCAAAAAAAGACTGGGTGGGCTTGAATAGTCCAAACACAATGATCATTACCCCCAGGAACAACCCGAGCAGCCCCAGGGCCCGCTGGTCATTGGGAGGTAGCGCAGCCCACTTTTGGCGCCATTGTTCAATTGTCTGCTTCATATTGGTTATTGGCTTGGCACTGTTATTGTCGATGCCTGGCAAGGCAACTGTCGATCCTGCTTTCATCATTTATTTCAACCGGATACGCCCGGATACACCCTCTTCCAGTTCGTTCGCCGCCAATAGCTCGGCCTTGTACTGGCTGCTGCTGAGTTTACCGACCACTTCGTCTAGCTGACCAAGATTGGCCGCCCTCAGCTGCAATACCAGCTCGCCGCGATTGCCATCAAAACGAAGGGACTGCAGTTTGAGATCCCCCGGTTTACCGGTACTCCAGACCTTACTCAACTGCTGCAATTGACCGGCAAACTCACCACCACCACCGGAGGCTTGATTGAGATAACCGGTAACCTGGCGCCGCAAGTCCGCACTCGGGGTATCCCCGGGGAAAATTTCGGTGAACAGGTTACGCGCCGTGTCGTCCGCCTTGTTGGCCTGCAGGGTGTAATAGGTCCCAGCCCCCAGAAAAAACAGTAACTGGAGCGCAAAGCAGGCAGCCACGGCGATTGCCGGCTTTTTCCACCAGGGACCCTGAGCGCTATGCAGCGACACCTGGTATTCACCGCTGAGCAAATTGCCTGGCACTTGCGAGGGTACGGCCTTCAGTAGTCCTGCAATCGGGTCTCCGGTAACGCAATCCACGCTGCCCAATTGCTGGAATGTCGCCAACTCAAGATCCGTCGGCTCACCCAGCAGACGCAGGCTGGGAGCCTCTCCCTCACTCGCTGCCGCTATTGGCTCGGCGTCGTCGCCGGTGTCCTCTGGGGCAAACAGGCTTTCGGCCACAACGCCTGCCAGCGGCCGGTTTACCGTGAGGCCTCGGCCCGCCGCCTGCCAGAAATGCGCGCGATCACGCTCCAGCCAGAGTGCCGACTGGCCGGGAGTCGCTGACATTGCGAGTAATCGGTATTCGGGAATAGCCGCAATCACTGGCCACTGGAGGCGCTCGATCTGGCTTTTAAGGGCACCGAGCTTGTCCGAGGCAACGGCCATGACACTGCAGAGGTCGCCAAGGACCGGCTCGCAGACAAAATGCAGGTCTTCCACATCTTCCGCGAGCTGCTCTTCCACCATATAACCAACGGCGCTACTTTGCCGGCGCGCCGCACGCGGCACTGTTTCAAGCCCATTCCAGACCCAGCCACCCGGCAGCAGAATCAGGGCTCTCTGCCCTTCGTCAAACGTCAGGGCTTCAGCAGTCACATCGCTCGCTGACGGATCCAACGGAGTGCCCCGCTGGTCGGCAGTGTCCAGGGTGTAGCCCTGCTGCTCGCCACTCTCCGCCGCAAAGGCGCGACGAAACTGGTCATCGACGGAAACTGTTTGCCACCCGTTCTCGGTCCAGCACTGTACGACAACGCCGTTGGGCGCCACTGCATGTTCGCCATCGAGTGACCCGCTACCAGCCTCTCGCAGCCGCAATAATTTCAGTTCCTGGCTCAATTATTCCCCCAGTAATTCCTGCAAAAACTGCCCGGAAAATTCGCGCCTTTGGCGCTGTATAACTTTTACACTGCCGGTGGTGGTGTCGAGCTTCAGAACCGACTCCCAGTATTGCCGATGCTCCAGGCCCAGCTGCACCGCGATATGCGCAACATAATACGCGCTGTTGAAATCCAGTTCTCCCCCACCAGTGATACTGAAAGCACTCAGGTCTGCCATCTGGGTAAATACAGTTCCAGACTCTCGCTGGTTGATTAACCCCGGGATATTCGCCGACGGGAACATGGCCGCGAGCAGCTGCTCGGAAGCCGTATTCACGTTGACCTTGGTTCCCGATTCGGGCAGCGCGCATAGCTCCGGCGCAATCAACTGCCATTCTTCAGGTTCAATACCCTGTACGGCACTCAATTCAGATTCGTCAGTAATGAAAGTATCCGGGGTACGGTAAGCCAGCTCCAGGCCGAGATAACCCGTATCTTCTGTGCCCGATGCCAGGGGTGTATCGCCAGGATCGAGCCAGTCTTCAATCGCGAGTGCAAGGTCCGCGCGGGCACCAAGATTGCGCACCAATCGCTGTAGCACCGCGGCGTCGCCGGTACCTTTGGCCGCAGATCCCGAAGCTCGACCGAGGGTTAAATTATTTACATTAAAACAGGACTGTAAGTCTTTGATTTGTATGCGGATCTTACCGTTATCCGGATTGAATTCGGTAAGTCGCTGCGCCCAGGGTTCCAGCAGGTTATCGCTGGCAGTACCAGCAGTGCGATCCTCTTCGAAATCCTTCTCCAAAGCGATGATCGCCCAGGCCTCAGCGCCGTGAACGAACTCCGCCAACTGGGTATTGGCCAGGATGGCACTGGTACGGGAAATGGCCAGGCGATTGCGGGTCACCGCATGGGTGACCGCGGCGATAGCAATGACCATCACCAGCAGTACCGTAATCAGCGCGACACCGCGCTGGCGCTTCAGGCCTAAGGGACTCATTGCCTGCCCTCACCGTCGCGGCCGCTGCCATCGCCAGATCCGTCATTCTCTCGGCCCGAGTCATCACGCGAGTCGCCACTTGAGTCTCCGCCTCCAGCGTCACTGCCACCGGAATCCCCGTTGTCGTCGCCCGCCTGTTCGTCATCGTCCCTGCCGCTGCCGCCACCAGAGCCTCCCGACCCGGTACCTGCGACCACGGTATATTCGGGGAGCTGAAAAACGCGGAGCATTTCACCCCCGGTTCTGGTGACCAGCCTGACCTCGATCGCTTTCGGCAAGCGTAAATCCACGGCGCCGGGCGTCGTCATGGATGACGCCGGAGGCCACTGCGACAGCCACGCCTCGGTATCCCGATCAAAATAGCGCAGGCTGAGATCCATAACGCCGTCGAGAATGGGTTCCGCTACTGGCTCTGAATCTGGACCGCGGTCCAGAATTCGCCAGCGACTGCGCAGCAACAATGCTGTGTCATCGTCGACTTCCGGCTGGTAGCGTTCCCGCTCCTCTTCCTCCGGGTAGCCAATGCCGTAATGCAAACGCTGCAGGTTACCGCGGGGCTCCCCGGTCAGATTGGCGGCGCCAAGACGTGTAAATTCAAATTCATTACTGACCCCCTGAAAGGCCGGCTCGTAGCCGCTATAACCGTTTTTGATTGGGCGAACCGTTAGCTGGCGCAGGTCGTCATCCAACCGGTACATGGCCATCGACAGGCGGCGCAGTTCATCCGCGCGTGCTGTCAGCACCCGGTCTGTGGTGAAAAATGTTTCCAGTAGGGAGTAGGAACCGATACCGATGATAGAAACGATCACCAGTACAACGATGACTTCAATCAGGGTAAAGCCCTGAGACGGGCGCAGTGGTGACTTTCGCACTTGTTGCTTCACGGCCCCGTACCTCCGGAGCTGGAACTGGACGCAGCGGCTATGGATTGCGCTACCCAGGAGTCGATGGTCAGTATTGGCGGTTTTTCAGGCCAACCAACCTGCACGATGATATGCCGCATGCGCGGTTCGCTGGTGCTTTTGACTTCCGCCGAGACTTGCCACTCGCGCTCGGCCAGCAGAACCTTCTCGTTTTTTTTGCCCAGGGGCGGCCAATCAGTGCGCAAGCGAATTTCCGCAAGCGCCTGCTGGGCCACCCAGTTGGCCGTGAGGCGCTCTTCCAGTGCCGTCTGCTGGCGCACGCTGTCCTGTAGGGTTTTGAGGACACTGGCGGCAATTACCCCGAAAATGACCAGGGCGACCATCACCTCAACCAGGGTGAAGCCGCGCTGGCCACGAGCGCCGGGGACTGCTGACTCAGTAATCATCGGCATCCCACTCGAGCTCCATGCCATGCAAAGTACTGTAGGAAATGATGGCGCCACGGCCGATATCGCCGCTTTTCAAAAGGAATAAGGCAATTTCCACCGGCAATACTTCACCGCTGGAAAGCGCGGCAAACTGGGGAAGTACTTCGTCATCCTTGCCCTTCTTGCCAACCTTACTTTCCTTACGACTGCCGCCGAACGTCGTATCTTTGCTGTTGGCACCGGGAAGTTCGGTTTGCGAGAGGATTTCGAGCCGCATATTCACGGGCAGCTCGTGGACGCTGAAGCGTCGCGCATTGGCGGCATTCGGGGTCGCCGAAAAATCAATCGGCTGCCATTTCATCGTCGATGTGTCATAACGCACGACCTGATAGCTGTTTTCCTCAAAAACAACTCCGTAGTGCGCCTTATCGATCAACGCGCGATCGGCAACCAACTGCAAAAGATTGCCGAGCCGCTGAACTTCCCCAGTCCAATGACGGGTGTCCGTATTTCCCAGGGAAAGCGTCGCCATACCCGCCAGCGAGGCGATGATCACCATCACCACCAGCAGTTCGATCAGGGTAAATCCCCGTTGGCGGCGGGCTGTGACGCGCATGAGGCTTCCCGTCAGCCTCAGAGTTCTGAGGCAAACAGGTCGGCGGCTTCGCCTTCGCCACCGGGCTTGCCATCCGCACCGAGGCTGAACAGGTCGTAAGCGCCAGCGCTGCCCGGGCTGATGTACTGGTAGAGGTTACCCCAGGGATCCTTGGCTTCACGCTTCAGGTAGGGTTCGTTCCAGTTTTTGGCTTCCGGGAAACCGGAAGGCTTGGTCACCAGTGCCTGCAGCCCCTGCTCGGAGCTGGGATAGACAAAGTTGTCCATGCGATACATGTCCAGTGCCGTTTCAATGGTCCGCAGGTCGGACTTGGCCGCTTTAATGCGGGCTTCGCCGGTCTTACCGAGAATACTCGGAACCACCATGGCGCCCAGCACGCCAAGAATCACGATCACAACCATGATTTCAATCAGGGTAAACCCCTGACTCTTGCGCAGATTTTTCATTCCTCACCTCGCGAGTTCAAACGTAAAACATTGTCCACTAATTGACCGTGCTGAACAATTTATCAACCAACCAACTGGTTCATATTCATGATCGGCATCATGATGGCCATCACAATAAACAGCACGATAGCCGCCATGACCAGTAGCATGATGGGCTCAAACAGACTCACGAAGGCAGTCACCGCCCCCTGCAAGTCCTGCTCCTGATTTTCCGCTGCCCGCACCAGCATCTGATCGAGCGTGCCGGAAGATTCACCACTGGCGATCATATAGATCATCATTGGGGGAAAATATTCCACATCCTCCAGGGCGCGGCGAAGGCTGCCGCCCTCCCGCACGAATTTCTGCGCAACCTGAAGCCGCGCTTTCAGATAGTCGTTGCTCATTACGCCACTGGCAATCCCCATGGCCTGCACTAACGGCACACTGCTGCCCGTCAGGATCGCCAGCGTGCCCACGTAGCGCGCGCTCTGACCGCCCCTAACCAGCCAGCCAATCACCGGCATCTCCAGCAGTCGGTGATGGTAGCGGTAACGGAAACCGTCACGGCGCAATAACAGCATCCAGCCAACCACCAGCAGTACTAGGACCGGTGGAATCAGCCAGCCCCAGGCGGAAATGAAATCACTGAGGGAAACCAGAATTCGGGTGGCAAGCGGCAACTGCTGGCCAGTTCCGGTAAAGACTTCGATGACGTCTGGAACGACGTAGACCATCAGGCCGGTAACCACCAGCACACAGATCACCACCAAAACCAGCGGGTATATCAGGGCCAGCTGAACCTTCTGCCGAAACTGCTGCTGGCTCTCGGTGTAATCGCCAAGGCGCTCAAGCACCTCATCCAGATGGCCGGAGTGCTCCCCCGCCTCCACCGTGGCGCGATAAAGCTTGGGAAACGCCCGCGGAAAGCTCCCCAAGGCCTGGGCGAAACTGTGGCCTTCCAGCACCTTGGCGCGCACAGCCAGCACGATACGCCGCACCTTCTGATTGCGCGACTGGTTGGCTATCGCACTGAGGGTTTCTTCCAGGGGGATGCCGGCCCGTAACAGGGTGGCAATCTGACGGGTAAGAAGGGCCAGCGGCTTGATGCCCAGTCCCGGACTACCAGAGAGCAGGCTCGGGCCGCCCGCAGCTGCGGTTTCTACAGCCGCGCTCACTTCCAGGGGAATCAGCCCTTTGGCGCGCAACTGCTGGCGCGCGGCTTTGGCACTGTCGGCTTCCAGCGTGCCACGATTTTTGCGGCCGCCGCTGTTGAGGGCGGTGTACTCGAAAGCACCCATCTCAGGACTCCTGGGTTACCCGCAGTACTTCTTCCAGTGAAGTGATTCCGGCCAGTACTTTGGCCATGCCATCGTCGCGGATGCTGGGCCCCAGCTTGCGGGCCTCTTGAACCAGCGCGCTCTCAGAGGCGCGGTCATGCATCATTTGCCGTAGCTTCTCATTCACTGGCACTAATTCATAGATACCCACACGACCGAGATAACCGCTGTGGTTGCATTTGTCACAGCCGCCTGGGCCGTAGATGGTACCCGGTGCGCCCTCTTCCAGCCCAAGCATCTTGCGCTCGAACGCGTCCGCTTCGTGTGGCTGGCGACAATCAGGGCACAGCACCCGCACCAGTCGCTGCGCCAGTACGCCGATAATGCTCGAAGACAGCAGGAAGGGCTCAATCCCCATATCCACCAGTCGGGTAACCGCGCCCAACGCGGTATTGGTGTGCAGGGTGGAAAGCACCAGGTGACCGGTCAAACTCGCCTGAATGGCAATCTGCATGGTTTCCAGGTCGCGAATCTCACCGACCATCACCACATCGGGATCCTGGCGCAAAATGGCACGCAAACCGCGGGCAAAGGTCATGTCCGCTTTGGTATTCACCTGGGTCTGGCCAACGCCCTCCAGGTTGTATTCCACCGGGTCTTCCACGGTGAGAATGTTCTTTTCGCGGTTATTGATGCTGGAGAGGCCCGCGTACAAGGTGGTGGTTTTACCGGAACCGGTAGGGCCCGTAACCAGCAAGATTCCGTGGGGCCGCCCGAGAAGCTCAGTAATGACCCGCAGATCCCGCTCTGCCATCCCCAGCTGGCGCATATCCATCTTGCCCGCCTGCTTGTCCAGCAGACGCATGACCACCCGCTCTCCGGCAGACGATGGCATGGTAGAAACACGCACATCCACCTCGCGGCCACCCATCAGCAGGGAAATACGGCCGTCCTGGGGGACCCGCTTCTCCGCGATGTCCATTTTCGCCATTACCTTGATCCGCGACACCAGTAGCGGTGCCAGTGCACGGCGCGGCTGCAGCACTTCCCGCAGTACGCCATCCACTCGGAAGCGTACGACCAGGCGCTTTTCAAAGGTTTCAATATGGATATCCGAAGCGCCCTGCTTGAGGGATTCGGCAAAAATGGCGTTGATCAGACGGACGATAGGCGCATCGTCCTCTTGCTCCAGCAGGTCTTCTGTTTCCGGCAGTGAATCGGCGACGGCAGCCAGATCCAGATCGTCCCCCAACCCTTCCACGTCGGAAAGATTACCGCCTTCGCGGTTTTCGTATTGCCGCTGCAACGACTGCTGGAAATCGTCGGCGTCTACCGCTGCGATCCCGAGCGGCAATTCACACAGGCGCTGAACTTCTGCGAGCACAGTGGGATTCAGTGGCGCCACGTACTGGCATACCGGGGTGCCATCCACCTCTGCCAGCAATACCTGGTGGCGCTTGGCAAAGGCGTAAGGCAGTCGCTTGAGCGTGACCTCTGTCATCACTTGACCGCCTCAGGCTCCAGCGGAAGAGTCTCTTCCTGTTGTTGCGCACTGGCGGGCGGCGGCAGTAGATCCGGCAGGATTTCACCGCGATTCCAGTCCCAGATGTTACTGGTATTGTCGCGCAATCTGAGCTGACGCTCCTGCATCGCGCGGTAACGGCGACGGGTTTCTTCGTAGCCCGCAATCTGAGTGCTCAGAATTTTCGGACGCAGGAATACCATCAGGTTGGTCTTATCCACCGACTTGTCGGAGTTGCGGAACAAACGGCCAATACCCGGGATGTCACCGAGCAAGGGGACTTTTTCGTTGATTTCCGTCACCTTGTCTTCGATCAGGCCACCCAATACCAGAATGGCGCCGTCATCGATCAGTACCTTGGTGCGAATTTCGCGCTTGCTGGTCACAATATCCGAGGCTGCGGAGCTGGCAACCGGCAGCACGTTTTCAACCTTCTGCTCAATTTCCAGAGTGACGGAATTGTTGTTATTGACCCGGGGAATCACCTTGAGGGTGGTGCCCACGTCCTGCCGCTGGATGGTGGTGAAAGGATCGTTGTTACTACCGGACAACAATTGTTCACCGGTAATGAAGGGCACGTTCTGACCAACCAGAATCTCGGCCTCTTCATTGTCCAGGGCCATGATGGTTGGCGTAGAGAGGATATTCGCGTTGTTTTCATTCGCCAGCGCATTGATCGCAACACGCACATCCGTGCCACTGAGGAAACCGAGGTTCAGGCCCTGGCGGACCAGATTCGCCGGATCCAGCGAGAACGGATTGACCTCGGACAGCACATTGCCGTCGGCATCAATAATCGGGGTTTCCGCAAAATCGTTCTGGAAGCCCGCGAAAACATCGTCATCGTTACCGGCAATCCACTTGACCCCGAGCTTGTTGCCGGTGCCTTCGGTCACTTCAACGATGATGGCCTCAATCAGGACCTGCGCACGGCGCACATCGAGCTTGGCAATGACGCCTTTCATGGTATCCAGCAGCGAGGGCGGCGCGGTCAATACCAGTGCATTCAGTTCTTCGTTAACCTGGATGCTGACTTCGACATCCGCGACCTGCTGATCTTTTTCGGTTTTCTGGATACTGCCGCTCATCCCCTCAAGAATAGGCTTTAAGTCGGCAGCACTGGCGTACTGCACGTAAACCACGGCGGTATTACCCTCACCGGTCAACGGCTGATCAAGGCGCTGAATCACTTTTTTGAGCTGGGTGCGGGTTACCGGGTCACCGGTCAGCAGAATACTGTTGGAGCGTTCATCCACGGCGATGCGTAGCGGCTGTACATCGTTGCCCGCCTGTTTACCGCCGCCCTGAAGTAACTCATTGATGACCTGCTTGACCTCTTTCGCAGAGGCAAATTCCAGCGGAACCAACTCGATATCAATGGCACCCGCACGGTCGAGTTGCTTGATCAGGCGTACGATCTGCTCAATGTTTGCCGAGCGATCCGCCACAATCAGGGTATTGGTGTCGGCGTAGGCAGCCAGGTGGCCGGTTTGAGGAATCAGCGGACGCAGCATTGCGATCAGCTGTGCCGCGGAGATGTTTTCGACCTTTACCGTACGCACCACCAGCGCTTCGCCGGGTGCACGGGTCTTCTCGTCAACAACGGGGATTGCCTGCTGTTTCGCAAGGGCATCCGGGACCACTTTCCAGGCATCCCCCTGCTCCACCAGACTGAAACCGTTCACCTGCAGCACCGACATAAACACGTCGAACGCCTGCTCATGGGTCATGGGGTCACCGGCAACGACGGTCACCTTGCCCTTGACGTTGGGGTGAACAATGATGTTTTTGCCGGTGAAGTCCGCAGCCCAATTGATTAGGTCACGGATATCGGCGTTATCCAGTGAAAGGGTTACCCTTTCCACGGGAGACTGAGCCAGTACCGAAAACGACAACAAAAAACCCAAGGCGACTGCAACTAGCCGTCGGTGAAACAAGCTCATCATTATAATTCTGACTCTGATTCTTATGTGTTCAGTAAGTTATTGGTCTTCAAAAACAGCTGCTACCCAAAAAACAGCCATTGCCTACTTTAGCGAGTGTCCCGCCCCCCTTGGCGCTCACGGGCCATTTCACGCAGTTGCTCCAGGCGCTCCTTGATGGATTGCTGTCGATCCGCGCGGTCGCTGGTTGCATTGGCACTGATCACCTTGGCAGCCTCGCGCGCGTAGTTAGCGTACTGTTTGGGAACGGTCGGACGCCCATCGGCATCGGGGTAGGTCAATTTCTCCATCTGACCATTACGGCGTAGGATAATATGGTCGACCTCGACAGAATAGACCTCAGCGCCGCCAGGCAGTGACTGTCCTACGTAAAAACGTTCTGCAGGCTTACCCCGCTCAGCGACCAGGGCGCTGGCATGGTCATTCAGGCTGCTACTCAGCACACCGGACAGCACCAGATTCAGCTGGGTAATGGGAATATTGGCCAGATCCAGTTCCGGCTCCGCCTCACTCTTCACTTCTGCGACACCAAAAAATGCCGTAGCGGGCAAAGACTCGGCGGAATTCGCACTTACAGGCCGCGCATTGCGCTCAACCAGTAGCCCGTTACCTGACTCTGAGGGCATTACCAGATGCCCGTATGCCATCAGATTGACCGCCAGCCAACCACCAACAACCGCAAGGGTGGCGAAAAGACTATGCCGTGCGGTGCTGCTACCCGCAGCCCCAGGGGCCTGCAGAGCAGATGAAATTGTGCGCTTTACCAAAGACATGACTAAACCCGTCTCGGCTGTACCACAGACAGCTTGTTTCTATAATTTGGCGCCTATTCTCTAGGCTTGCCTCCCGAAAGGCAATGTTATGGGGCGTAAAGACCAAAAATCAGCCAATCAATCCCCTGCATCTAATAAGTTAATACCAATGAAACCGCGGATTGTGAAGCTGCCACCAAAGAAAAAGGCGGCTTTCGCCGCCCTTTCCTGATGAGAGTATATGAACCAACTATTACAGTTTGGTTTCCAACTCTGGCACCGCATCAAACAAATCGGCGACCAGGCCGTAATCAGCCACCGAAAAGATCGGCGCCTCTTCATCTTTGTTGATGGCCACAATCACCTTGGAGTCCTTCATACCCGCCAGGTGCTGAATGGCGCCGGAAATACCCACTGCAATATAGAGGTCCGGTGCGACGATTTTGCCGGTCTGACCAACCTGCATATCGTTGGGCACAAAACCGGCGTCTACCGCTGCGCGGGAGGCGCCAACCGCAGCACCCAGCTTGTCAGCCACCTTGTTCAGCAGCTCAAAGTTTTCGCCGTTCTGCATGCCGCGGCCACCAGAGATGACGACACGAGCAGCGGTCAGCTCCGGACGGTCGGACACGGCCAGCTCTTCACCGACAAACTTGGAAACACCCGCGTCATCCACCAGGTCCACGGTTTCAACGGTTGCGCTTCCACCTTCTGCTGCCACCGGGTCAAAAGCCGTGGTACGCACAGATGCCACTTTGATGGCGTCAGAGCTCTGCACGGTAGCAATCACGTTGCCTGCATAAATAGGACGCTTGAACGTATCAGGACCTTCCACCGCAATGATGTCGGAAATAGGCTGAACATCCAGCAGCGCAGCTGCGCGCGGCAACATATTCTTGCCGGTAGTGGTTGCCGGGGCCAGCACGTGGCTGTAGTTTTTGCCCAGATCGGCGACCAGCTTGGCGACATTTTCTGCCAGCTGGTGCTCATAAGCGGCGTTATCAGCCACCAAAACCTTGCTAACGCCTTCTACTTTGGCCGCTGCTTCACCAGCGGCACCACAGCCGCTGCCGGCAACCAGTACATCGATATCACCACCGATGGCTTTGGCCGCTGCGACTGTATTCAGGGTTGCGCCCTTCAGCTCGGCGTTGTCGTGCTCTGCAATTACAAGAATGCTCATCAGATTACTTTCGCCTCGCTTTTCAGTTTTTCCACCAGTTCCGCTACGTCGGCAACCTTGATGCCTGCCTGGCGCTCTGCCGGCGGCTCAACTTTCAGGGTTTTGGTGCGCGGGGCGATGTCCACACCCAGTTCGTCCGGGTTGGTCACATCCAGAGGCTTCTTCTTCGCCTTCATGATGTTGGGGAGAGAGGCATAACGCGGCTCATTCAGGCGCAGATCGGTAGTTACCACTGCAGGCAGCTTGAGCTCAACGGTCTGCAGGCCGCCGTCGATTTCGCGGGTCACTTTCACCGAACCCTCTTCGACGTTGACTTCGGACGCAAAAGTGCCCTGACCCATGCCAGTCAGCGCTGCCAGCATCTGGCCAGTCTGGTTGTTGTCGCCGTCGATGGACTGCTTGCCCAGGATAACCAGCTGAGGCTCTTCCTTCTCAACGATGGCTTTCAGGCACTTGGCGACTGCCAGCGGCTGCAGCTCCGCGTCAGTTTCCACCTGGATGCCGCGATCGGCACCCAGTGCGAGAGCAGTACGAATCTGTTCCTGACACTGTTTGGGCCCCATGGAAACAGCGATGATCTCGCTGACCACACCCTTCTCTTTCAAGCGTACCGCTTCTTCAACAGCGATCTCACAAAAGGGGTTGATGGACATCTTTACATTGGCAATGTCCACATCCGAACCGTCCGCCTTCGGGCGAACTTTCACGTTGTAATCGACAACGCGTTTCACAGCTACAAGAACTTTCATGAAAATCCCGTCTCAGTAGTCTACTTAGAAGTTGCGACCCGGCAGCCAAAACGACTGGGGCACAACATGGGTAACTCGGGCAGCCTCCCGGCCGAGTCCTATGGCGGCCCTGCCAAACCCGCCACGAGCGAGCAAATTCAGGCACCTGTGAGCCAGCCTCAAGTTCAAACAGTTGTTTGAGCGGCGTGTATGTTGGCCCTTTCACAATTCAAAATCAATAGTTGAATAGTAAGCCTAGCAGCCATTCACAGGATCAATTTCAGGCCATAAATCCGCCCTATTCCGAACCGCAAAAAACGTGCAATTACGCCGCTTTTGCCAGCAGAAATGAAAACTCCTGCAATTGGTAGGCCCGGCTGTTCACCGATATAATGCGCCAGCTTATAAATTGCCTGCCATAATTCGGCGGCTGAATAATTAGACATGCTGAGGAGTGACCTGTGGAACGCGAGTCAATGGAATACGACGTAGTCATCGTCGGTGCGGGCCCTGCCGGACTTGCCGCTGCGATCAAGCTGCGCCAGATCAACGAAGACATTTCCGTCTGCGTGGTGGAGAAAGGCTCCGAAGTGGGCGCGCATATTCTTTCAGGTGCCGTGTTCGAACCCACCGCCCTGAACGAACTCTTCCCCGACTGGAAAGAGCGCGGCGCCCCACTGGAAACCGCGGTCAACGGTGACGACATCTACGTCCTGCGCGGCCCGGAAAAGGCACTCAAAGTCCCGAACATGCTGGTTCCCAGCACCATGCACAATGAGGGCAACTACATCATCAGCCTGGGCAACCTGTGCCGCTGGCTTGCCGAGCAGGCAGAAAACCTGGGTGTTGAGATTTTCCCCGGTTTTGCCGCTGCCGAAGTCCTCTATAACGAAGACGGCTCCGTAAAGGGTATCGCCACTGGCGATATGGGCGTCGGCATCAACGGTGAACAGAAAGACTCCTATATGCCTGGCATGGAGCTCCACGCCAAATACACCCTGTTTGCCGAAGGCTGTCGCGGCCACCTGGGCAAGCAACTGATCGCCAAATTCTCCCTGGATGCTGACCGCGACCCACAGCACTACGGCATCGGCATCAAAGAAATCTGGAAAGTTGACAGCGCCAAGCACAAGCAGGGCCTGGTGGTACACACCGCCGGCTGGCCACTGGATGAATCCGGTAGCGCGGGCGGTGGCTTCCTGTACCACCTCGAAGACGACCAGGTTGTCGTAGGCCTGATCACCGATCTTTCTTACAGCAACCCCCATGTCAGCCCGTTTGACGAATTCCAGCGCTACAAGCACCACCCGGTAATCAAGCAGTACCTGGAAGGCGGCCAGCGTGTGGCCTACGGCGCACGCGCCATTGTCAAAGGTGGCCTGCAGTCGCAACCCAAAATGACCTTCCCCGGTGGCCTGCTGATTGGCGATGACGCCGGCACCCTCAACTTTGCCAAGATCAAGGGCAACCACACGGCAATGAAGTCCGGCATGCTGGCGGCGGAGTCTGTGGCCGAGGCAATGAAAGCGGAGCGCGGCAGCGACGAGCTGAGCGATTACAGCGAGCGCTACAAAAACAGCTGGGCCTGGAAAGAACTGCACATGCAGCGCAATTTCGGCCCTGCCCAGCACAAGTGGGGCAATATCTTTGGCTCCGCCTATGCGTTTATCGACATCAACCTGTTCAAGGGCAAACTGCCCTGGACCCTGAGCGACAGTAAAGCAGACCACGCACAACTGAAGCCGGCTGCGGACTGTAAAAAAATTGCCTATCCGAAACCGGATGGTGTTTTGAGCTTTGATAAGCTGTCTTCGGTGTTCATTTCCAACACCAACCACGAAGAAGACCAGCCCTGCCACCTGACCCTGAAAGATGCGGATATTCCGCTGAACCACAACCTGCCGATTTACGATGAACCGGCTCAGCGCTACTGCCCTGCCGGCGTCTACGAAGTCATCGATGAGGGCGACAGCAAGCGCTTCCAGATCAACGCGCAGAACTGCGTTCACTGTAAAACCTGTGACATCAAGGATCCGACCCAGAATATCGTCTGGATCACACCGGAAGGCGGCGGCGGTCCTAACTACCCCAATATGTAATCCAGTCGCTTGTGTTAAGGGCACCCTAGGGTGCCCTTTTTTGTACCCGGCTATCGCCAATAAAAAAGCCGGACTCTATCGCTAGAGTCCGGCTTATTAAGCATTCCGTGTTGGTTTAGCTATTTGCTTCCAGGAATCTTGTTTTCGTGCCGTATCAGAACTGGTACTGCGCGCTCAGAGCAAACGTCTGCCCCGGCTTCTCTTCAAACACGATTACGCCAGAGCGCTCAATTTCAATCGCCTCATCCAGAATGTTCTGCATCTTGGCCTTGACCGTAATTTCCTGAGTCGGGTACCAGGAGTAAGTCAGGTCCAGCGAGTGAAACGGTTTCTCGAAAGCATCCGGAGCACCGTTACGACCAGCCAGGTAGAGGCGATCGCCGAAAACGTTGTAACCCAGGGTTGCAGAGTGCATGCCATCGGGAGAATCAAAGCCCAGCATGCCGTTTACCACATACTCGGAAGCACCGGTCATCTCACGCACCGGATTGGTCGGCGCGTCCGCTTCGATACCGGCTACCAGCTCGGTTTCCTGAACGGTTACGTTACCCTGCAGGAAAAAGCTCTCCATGAAGGATCCCATAAAGCCCAGGTTTTTCAGGCCTTCGATTTCCATACCGGTGATTTCACCAGATTCTGCATTGATGATTTCACGAGCCACGTTGGTATCACTGGAACCGGCTTCGAAGAATTCGATCGGGTCAACGATATCCTTGTAGTAGGCGGAAAGCGTCAGGCTGTCACCCTCGTCGAAGAACCACTCGGCACGGATGTCGAAGTTGGTAATCTCGGAAGGACGCGCATTCGGATTACCCTTGATCTGCTCATCGGTGATGGGATCAATATAGATGGCGTCGGTAATTTCACGCAGGTCAGGACGAACAGCCGTCTTACTGGCACCGAAGCGCAGCTGGAAGGTTTCCGCCCAGAAAGCACCCATATACGTCAAAGACAAAGACGGGTACACAGCGTCATCAACGTAAGTTGCATCTGCGAGGGATTCTTCGTCGGTGGCAATCTGCGGATTGTCGACGGTATAACCGTAGGGATTCCAGTCGAGCGCGACCTGATTGTACTCTTCCCAACGGGCACCAGCGGATGCGCGCCAGGTTTCATTCAGAGTCCAATCCACCTTACCGAAAGCTGCTTCGGTGAGGGTTGCCGCAATATAACTTTGCTTGTTGGTATTGGCACCCACGCGGTCGAACACGAAGTTGTTGTCCGGATTGGTAATATTTTCATCACCAAATACATCACCGAGGTCACCGGTCATGGATGAAGAATCGGCAACATCAAAGGCGTCGAGGCGCAGCTGAGTCTGTTTATAGGTACGACCTTTCTCGGTACGGGCAAAACCACCAATCAGCTCGAGCCTGGAGCTCGTAAATTCCACCGGCAGAGTCGCGGACCAGCCGTAGTTGATGACATTGTCTTCCAGTTCGGTAAAACGATAATCCGCACTTTTGGTACCCACACTGACACTGGAGCTGCGAGTGTGCCCGGTATTCGGGTCGGTAATCGTATCGGCGTACACATTCACTTCACTGGGAATATCCGTGGTCGCCACCGCATCCGAGTAGAACCAGTCGACCGTCAACTCTTCCGGCGCCCAGTTCAGCAGGCCACCGGGTATCAGCGCCTTGGTTTCAGGGCCAATGGAGTGCTCACCATTGACCTGGTTTACACGCATTTCACGCTCTTCAAACTTCAGGGAGTATTCACGATTGCCGCGGCCATCGGAAAGCTGGCGGTTTTCGTCGAAGTAATCCCGAATGGAAGTCTCGTCATCGGTATTGCGAAGGAACAGGCTGGTGGTAGAAATGCTGTGCTCGTCGGCAAAGCGGATACCCAGATTCAAGTTGCCGCTGGCATCTACGGAGTAGGTAGATTCTTTCTTGGTATCAATCTGCTCTTCCGGCTGGCCGTAATCCCGCGCGAAGCGCGTGCTTTCGTTCCAGCGGCTCTTGTAGGATGCACCTGCCAGGAAACCGATTTCCCAGTTGTCGTTCAGGTAGAAACGATTGCCCACCGCGCCCTTGGCATCGTACTGCGGGTCAACGGTATCTTCCTCGATGCTGATATCGCGGTTCAGGTTCAGAGCCAATTCGCGGTTCAGCGCCTGAGCAGCGGCAGTCGCCTCGGCGTCGCTGGCGAACTGCTGACCTTCCTGCACCAGTGTTTTGCGGATGTTGCCGACACTGATATCGCCCTTGAAGCGCTGCAGCGCAGAGGCAATGCCTTCTGGCATTGCGCGGGTGCCATCGTCAGTTCCGAGGTTGTCGTCACCGCCACCCTGATAGCTCAGTACACCACCACTGGTTTCAGTGTTGCTACCGGTACCGAGCTCCACGAAATAGGTCAGATCATCGGGGATGGATTTCGTACGAATGTCGACGTTACCACCACCGAAGGTAGCGGCCTTGTCGGCCGAATAACTTTTCTGTACCGCAAGTGAATCCACCACTGAGGTCGGAAACACGTCCAGCGGCACAACGTTGCGGGTCAAATCCGGGGACGGCACAGTAGCACCGTTCAGGGTAGTGCTTGAATAGCGCTCACCAAGACCGCGCACGTATACAAACTTATCGTTCACCAGGGACAGACCGGACACACGACGCAGTGCGGCGGCCACGTTGGAGTCCCCTACCCGGCCGATCATTTCGGAACCGAGAATATCTGTGACCACTTCTTCTTCCAGGCGTTCGAATACCAGAGACTCGGCAGAGTCCTGCAGGCGACCTTGCACCATCACTTCTTCTAATTGCTTCGCTTGCTGCGCCGCCATTTCGTCGGTGGCAATCTCTTGCGCCCAAAGTTGCGGAGCAAAAGCTGAGGCCGTGGCGATAGCCAGTACCAGCGGCGCTCTCTGAAATTTTGCGTTCTTCATTTTCCAGGCCTCAATTTTCCTGTTATTTACTGTGGTAGAAGCAAACAGGGCGCCGGCTCCCGTTTTGAAAGCGGCGCCCTGTAGATCAGGGCATAAGCCCTAATCTTTTACGGCTTATTCAAACCACAGCGGCTTGGCACGGCTGCCCTGGTGCAGACCATAGGTCCAACCTTGGGTCCAGTCGGTGCCGCCCTGAGACAACGCACCCAGGTAAGCGCGCTCTACCGGACTTACGGTGGTAGCGGCGTCGTCAACGATCATGCCGTTGATGGAGAAGATGGCCGGAGTGCCTTCCAGCAACTGCAGCTGGGTAGCGATGCTGGCAGTCGGGTTTACCGCCGTATCAGCGAACTGGTTACCGTTGGCTTCTGCCCAGGCTTCCAGGTCGGCCATGTCACCTTTGGTCTTGTCTTCACAAGCGAAGATGTTGGAGGTGATGAAGGCTTCATCGGCTTCCAGAGCGGCGACCGTCTCGGCGCTTTCTACACGCAGGCAGTAGTTGCTACCTTCAACACCGTTTTCGTCCGCTTTAAAGGAAGCGACAACCAGAGAATTGGTGATGGTCGGGTAGATACCCTCACGGAAGCGCCAGCCTGCGCCCGGATCGTGAGTACCTTCAGACTGCGGAGAAATGATGCAGGTCAGACCGTCGATTACCGGACGGCTGTTGATGCCTTTGGCGATCAGGTCAGCGTTGCGCGCTTCACCGTCTTTGTAAGAACCGATACCGTCGGATTCGATACAGTGGTTGCCGTCGGTTTCGCTCTGGATTACCAGCGCATTGGTGATGGTGCCGCGGTAGCCTTCATCGATGTCGATGGAATCGTCGCGCACGTACAGCGCCACGTAGTTCTCAATGCTTACAGCGCCGCCGAAGAACTCGATACCGTCGTCGTAGGTGGAGTAAGCCTGCAGGTTTTTAACCACAGTGCCGCTACCTACGGCGTCAAACGCAATGCCGTTCAGCTCGTCGCCGTTGGCAACCTGAGCACCGGTGTGCTTGACGCGAACGTAAGTCATTTCACCGGAGCTATCTTCGTTGTTGGCGCCGCCGTAGTTGGACTGGTCGTCGCCAGCTGCGCCTTCCGCCAGAATGTGGCATTCGCCATCCAGCGCCAGAGTGCCCGCGTCCAGGTTTCCGGTGTAGGCACATTTGTTAGTTACGCCGAAGCCGTTGATGACCATGCCGCCCCACTGGGAAACATCTTCAGGACCTACCGCGCCGCGAACATCGGACTCGGAAGTGAAAGTAATCGGGGCAGACTCAGTACCGCGAGCAAACAGTTGAGAGCCGCGGTTAACGACCATAAATGCGGAGTTGTCTTCGAAGGCTACGGTAGCGCCGGCCTGAATTTCCAGAGCCACACCGTCACCGCCCTTGGCGATACCGGCGGCCGCCATGTCGGCGTCGGCGTCAAAGTTTTGACCAACAAACAGGCTGCCAGAAAAAATGTGTGCGCCGCCGTTCGGCAGGGCCGGCAGGTACAGATCTTCAACCAGCGGGTTGGCGGAAGATACGAAATCAGTGCCGTAGCTACAGTGAGTACCGTCGTAGGAACCCTGAACGCCTGAGCCAGCCATGGTGGCACAAGGGTTATTGGTGTCATCGCCACCGTTGTCCGGATTGGTCACGGAGTTATCAACGGAATTATCGTTGGTTTCAGGCGCAATATTGATACCGCCGCTATCACAACCAGCCAGCAAAGCAGAAATCGCAGCTGCCAGCAGCAGCTTGTTGGATACAAGTTTCATGAATCCCCCTAACAAGGATGAAGTAAATTAATCCGTGACTATTTTTTTAAATGGCCAAAGCAATTTGGACGAGGGGGAGTCTAGGAATGGAGTGTTGCGAAAATGTTACGAATGAAAGACGCGAAGAAGAAATTCGAAGAATTTATGCAAAAATATTTCATTGTGAAATATTAATGACAGATATATTTATTTAGTGTTTCAGGGATATTTCAAAGACATCCCGAAGGGACAAAAAACAGACAGGAAGGTGGCGCGGTCCTAACAGAATCAGAAGCTTCAATACTCACCGAGCAAAAATTCTTCACCATTGCTTTTCAGCCATAACTGGCACAATCGCGCTGGCGGCTCCTGTGGCGCTCTGGGCTCTGCCCAGTCTATCAGCTGATAGTAAACATCCCGCGACATGCGCCCCTGCAAACCTGGACGTACATCAATATAGGGAATGGGTTGCGGAGGGTCACCGAATGGCTTGAGCAGCAGCGGGTGATCTTTATCCAGAGATACAACTTCACCGGTATTGGTGGTGAGCAAGATTTGATCGCCTTCGCGGGCAGCCTGGGTGATCAAAAAAGGAACATCTTCAACGCGGATACGCCACTTTTCGACCGGAGTCACCAAATAATAGTGGCGCCCTTCCCGCTTGAGGATACTGGCAAACAGTTTCACCAATGGCTGGCGTTTGATTTCGCTGCCCTCGTGGATCCAGTGACCATCGGCCTGAATGACCAGGTCCATATCACCACAGAGATCAGGGTTCCAGGCCTCCACCGGAGGTAGGCCCGGAAATTCCTGCTGGAGCTTCTCAAGCTGCTTGAAGAGCGGTTCAGCCAAAACTACCGCCCGATGCACTGGGAGGGGTTTGTGCGACTTGCGAGGATTGCGGTTCACCACTGCTGCGACGGCCAGACATATCGCCGATATGCACGCCCACATCCATAATGAACTCCATCAGACCCTCGCGATCCTCGATCACATCCGAGAAGGACTTGGAGTGATACAGCTCAACGGCCCCCTGAACCAGCGCCCAGTAGGTGGAGTAGTAGTAATAGGCGGGCACCTTCTTCAGCACCCCCTGCTCCATCCGGCGCTCGAAAACACGGTTTAGCGCTGAAGCATTGGAGTTTCGCAGGGCGTGTAGCTCGGCGATCATCTCCGGGGCAAGATTCAGGGCAATGACCTTCTCTTCCAGGCGCTGGAACAGGCGATCACGCGCCGGATCCGCCATCCGCGACTCGAAGTAGGCCCGGGCGGGCGCGGTAATATCGCCCTGCTCCGCAGTCGCTACGGCACTCTTGAGGCGTTCAGTCAGGGACTTCTCGTAGTCCATCAGTAGCCGCATATAAATCTCTGTTTTAGAGATGAAATGCTTGTAGATGGTGCCCTTGCCGATATCAACGCGCTCGGCGATCTGCTCCACAGTGACCTTTTCTTCACCATGCTCAAGCAACAGCTCCAACGCCGCATCCAGGATACGCTGCTCCCGTGCGCGGAACCGCTGAACCTTCTCTTTTGCCTTATCCATACTTCCGACCTTAGCTGTCCGTGAATTTGGAGACTGAAATTGACTATTCATTCATGAATGATAGGCAATTCCCCCGGAATGGAAAAGGATTTCCCAAATTCGACAAGGGACTCCGCGCCTAATTGATGGGAGAAAGCTGCGCCAATAGCACAATTTCCCGCCGGTGCGGCCAAAAAGCTGGATCCCAGCCTCTTCCGCCCTTCTTAAATTTAGCGCTTATAGCTCAGATCACCTGATCTTTTTTTGAACGACTTTTCATCCTTTATAGGCCGCCCGTCCCGCCGGGAAGCTTTGTCCGCCAATGCCCGCCAAAAGTGTGCGCCAGGACCAAAAAACATCCTGGGCGCAATGGTATGTTTTTGCATACACAATAATAAAAGGACCCTCTATGACATTATCCATCTGACGACCTGTGGGGCAGTTGGCCACTTTCGCAACTGTCGCACCGCTATAAATCCTTATAAAGAAAGAGAGAACATGAAAAATAATCACATAACCCTGTCCATACACGGACTACTGACGGGGCTTGCAGCAACGCTGCTCGGGGCAGCACTCCAGGCTCATGCAGCGCCGATGCCGGCCAAGCCAACTACCAGTACGGCTTCCGATTTCACGATCAGCGCCCCGGTAGAGCCCAAATACAACCCAGAGCAGTCGCAGCAGGCAACACCTCAAGTCGCCACCTTACAACTCCAGAACTTCTCGCTTCTGGCTGTCGAGCCACTGGCCACATGCGATGCAACAGGTTATGCGCAATACAGCGGCCAGGCGCTGGTGGATCATATCCTCCAGTCTGAAAGCAGCTGTATCAATGACCTGTACGACGGCAACAGTACGAGTTTTGCCAGCTTTACCAACCAGAAGATGGTCACGGTCGCCAATGCTGCACAGCAAATGGCGGCAGACTATAGCGCCGCCGATGGCGATGCCAGCATCAACAAGCTGTTCTACTTTCTCCGCACCGGTTACTACATCGAGTACTACTACCCGGATGAGGTCAGCTTTTCCAGCAATGTACAGTCCGCCGTTGTAGGAGCGCTCGACACGTTTATCGCAAACCCGGACTTCTATGCATTGTCGAGCACAAACGGCAGCGCCACCATCGATGCCATTGTCCTGATCGATAGCTCGGAAGAAAACACCCGCTATCTGCCCATGGTCAAAGAGTGGCTGCAGCGGTGGAATGCGCAGGCGGCCGCCATCAGCAGTATGCGTGCGTCGGTTAACGGAATCTTCACGGTGCTCTTTCGCGGTCACTATTCCAGTACCTTTGTGAGCACAGCCGGTAGCGATACCCAATTGATGCAATTGCTGGGTAACTTCGCACGCTCTGACTGGATGCTGGATTCCGAAGCGCAGTTCATGCAGGAAAATGCTGCCCGAGAATTGACCCGCTTCCTGCAGCACACAACCAGCCCGGCCTACGATACCGTGGTCGCGCAAACTCAACAGGTTCTCGACCGCTACAGCATGATGGGTACCGGTCAGGGTGTCTGGATCGCCGCAGCAGGCAATGCGGATTACTACGGTGATTGTGCAGACTTTGACATTTGCGGATTCGAAGAAGACCTACAGCAACAGGTACTGGCCAATAACTACACCTGTAGTAGCAGCCTGAAGATCCGCGCCCAGGATATGAGCACGGTGGAATTTGCGGATTCCTGTGATCAACTGGCCGACCAGGAAACCTACTTCCACCAGTTGCTCAATACCAACTACAACCCGGTCGCCGATGATCTGAATACAGATCTTGAAGTTGTCGTATTCGACGATTGGGATGAGTACAACACCTACGCCTCCCTGTTCTACGGCATTAACACCAATAACGGCGGCATGTACCTGGAAGGCGACCCCGCCACGGAAGGCAATCAGGCACGCTTTATTGCCCATGAAGCCGACTGGCTGCGTCCGGATTTTGAAGTCTGGAACCTGACCCATGAATATGTCCACTATCTGGATGGACGCTTCAATCTCTATGGTGGTTTTGGCGATGCGCAAACCGGCAGCCACAAAACCGTCTGGTGGATCGAGGGTCTGGCCGAATATGTGTCCAAGAAAGACTACAACGACACTGCGGTAGACCTTGGTCGCAGCGGTACCTATAACCTGAGTGAAATTTTCGGGAATACCTACAGCAGTGGTCAGGATCGAGTCTACCGCTGGGGTTACCTCGCCGTGCGTTTCATGTTTGAAAAACACCACAACGATGTAGTCCAACTGCTCAGCTACCTCCGCGCGGGCAACTACGATGCCTACCTGAACTACGTAAACAATATCGGCACCAGCTACGACAGTGAGTGGCAAACCTGGCTACAGCAGGTCGAAAGCACCACTGACGGTGACAATGGTGGTGGTGATGACGGTGGTGACGGTGGTGATAATGGCGGCGGCGGCGACGATGGCGGCGATACCGGAAGCGACACCCCCTCCCCCATTGTCAACAATCAGGAAATCACCGGCATTTCCGTCGCCACTCAAGGCGAAGATACCCTCTACTACATCGACGTTCCCGCCAATGCCGAGAGCCTGAGTATTGCCATCAGTGGCGGCACCGGCGATGCGGACCTCTATGTACGCCACGGCAGCGAGCCCACCGACAGCAGCTACGATTGTCGCCCCTACATCGGTGGCAATACGGAAGTGTGCGATGTCGCCAGCCCGCAAGCTGGCCGCTGGTACATCCGGTTAAAAGCCTATTCCGCGTTTTCCGGGGTAAACCTGCTCGCAAGTTTTACCGAGGCAGCGACACAAACGTGTAGCGGTACTCCCGTCGGTTACGGAAACCTGGAGCTGAATACCAGTACCTGTATTACGGATGGCAATAGCATCAACTATTACTATACGTACATCCCCGCAGGCACGAGTTCCCTGACCATCAAACTGTTCGGTGGTGAAGGCAATGGCGACTTGTATGTCAACGATGCGACCTGGGCCAGTAGCAGCGACTACGATCAACGGTCCACCAACAGCGACAACAACGAGTCGATTACCATAAACAGTCCCGACAGCGGCTGGTATTACTTCTCTGTGCTCACCAGCGAAGGCTTTAGCGGCGCCGGTATTCAGCTGATTGCCAATTGATCGCTGGCCATCCTTTATCGTCTTGATTCATTTTATCCCGGCCCTGAAGGCCGGGATTTTTTGTCTTGCCCCACCACGAAAGAACCACTTCTCTCTATTCGCCGTCTTCACACTTTGTTATTGTGCACACAATAACAAGAAAGGAGCAAAGCGAATGCTGAAACACCATCGACCCCCATCCCGTGCATCTCTACTGTGGACGACAGCCGCCATCGTGCTGCTGGCCCTGACTTCCGGATGTGACCAAACCAGTACCAATCGATTGATAACACAATTGGAGAACCCGGATACCGAACTCTGGTCAACCGGCGACCTCCATCAAACTCATCAGTTCTCCGCTG
Source organism: Microbulbifer sp. ALW1 (assembly GCF_009903625.1). NCBI lineage: Bacteria > Pseudomonadati > Pseudomonadota > Gammaproteobacteria > Cellvibrionales > Microbulbiferaceae > Microbulbifer > Microbulbifer sp. ALW1. Next base: position 3,136,742 of record NZ_CP047569.1, read on the forward strand.
CACTGGCGCAACTCGATCAGCTTTCTGCGGATTCGACGGCGAATTTTGATGATCTGGACGCACTACTCTATTATCTGCGCGCCTACAGTTACTTCGGCCCCCTGGAGAGTATTGATGATCTACAGTGGTTCACCCTGGATAAAATTCTGACCCAACTGCGTCAGCATCAATTATTTGTTCAGCAAAATGATCAGGGGGCGCGGTTACAAGAGCATTTCACGGTTACCCTCTACCGCTACTACAACCGCGCGCCACTCACGGCCCGGTTAGCGCCGCATCTCGACACGGTATACGCCCTCCTTAACCGATACGCGCTGAACGACCCCAAAACAAAAAGCCCGCAAAGTGCCCAGGAGCGCTACACTCTCTGGGAGACCTACCGGAGCATCGGGTTTCTCGCCTACGAGGCACGCAGCAAACCGCTCGTCAAACAGGCGCTGCTTGCCAACACGCCATCCACCGAGGTCCTTATCCGCAACGCGCAAGCGACACCGGACGCTGCCGAAATCGGTCTCTGGCGCCTACAGCACGCACTCTGGGCTTTAGGCAACCTTCAGGTCATTATTGACGAAGAAGAAAATGGCACAGCGCTGGATGAAACCGTATGGCGACTGCTGTCGAAAGATCTTCCATTTCTCACAACAGAGGATCAGCGCAAGCTCTATACCCGGCCCTACCTGGTCACCTCCTTTCGTGGAAAAAGTGCCTGTGACGAAGAGTTTCCGGGGCGCTGCCATTACCCCACGGAAGAGCAGGCACTGCCGATCCAGCACAGTTGTTCTCCCACCCTGCTTATCCGTGCGAACAGCATCAGCAATCCGGCACTGACTGCGGCCTGCGAAACCCTGCTTGCCCAGGAGGGGGACTTCCACCACAAGTTGCAAAGTGATCACAAGCCCGTCGATCAGGACCATAACGATCGCCTGGAAGTCGTGGTCTTTGATAACTACAGCCAGTACAACGAGTACGCGGCCCTGCTGTTTGATATCAACACCAACAACGGAGGCATGTTCCTGGAGGGCGACCCGGGCGAAAAAGGTAACCAGGCACGGTTTATTGCCTTTGAAGCCTTCTGGATGAATCCCGATTTCAGTATCTGGAACTTGGAGCACGAATATGTGCACTATCTGGACGGGCGCTTTAACAAGTGGGGGGGCTTCGGGCATTTTCCCAGTCATATGGTGTGGTGGTCCGAGGGGCTCGCCAATTACATTGCCCAGGGACAGCACTACGACAGTGCGGAACGCGACCTCCACAATACCCGCCCTTCAGAATACCCAACGCTGGAACAAATTTTCGCGACCACCTATGACGACGGTGGCGCACGGGTGTATTCATGGAGCTACCTGGCCATCCAATTCCTGTATCAACAGGACCCAGACAGTCTCGCTACACTGGCCAGCTACCTGCGCAAAAATGATTTCGACGGTTATCGCAAGCAACTCGATCAATATTCAGGGCAGTGGCAAAGTGAATTTTTTGCCTGGCTCGGCCAACTGACACCATCGGAACTGTCTGCTCCCACAGCGGAGAAGCTGCCCCGCAAGCTTTACCGCTATCTCTACCGGGATTACCTGCAACCCGCTGATCTTCCCGAAACACCTCAGCACCGCCACCACAGCTGAGACCGTAATGCTTCACTGCCCTAACGTGCTTCCCGGGACCTGAAGGTCCCGGGATATTCGAACGCCTTTCCATCTGCTCACGCTTTCCCCACTGCTATTGCATTTCCCGCCATGCGTATTTTGACCATGAGCTACTTGTAGCTATTGCACACAAAGTAATTATTGGTTAGCCTTAATTTGATCTTGTGTACCAAGTAAATAAAAGTTGAACATAACAATAATCGGGTAAATCACGATGCAGACATCAAAGAAGTTACTGGCTCTCACTATTGCTGCCGCCGCTGGTCACGGTGGACTGGCACAGGCTCAAACTCAGGATAACGCGCTGGGTGATGCAAGCCTTGAAGAAGTGATTGTTACCGGCTCACGTATCCAACGCAGTACCTTCGACAGCCCCTCCCCCACCTCAGTGATCGACAAAGAGTCCATCAAAATGACCGGGGAACTGAACCTCAACGAGGTACTGTCCACCATGCCGCAGTTTGGTGCCGGCTACGATTCCACTTCTGGCAGCTACTCCTTTGGTAACTCGGGACTGAATGCGCTGGACATGCGGGACATGGGCGTAATTCGCACTCTTTCCCTGGTCAATGGACATCGTCCGGTCCAGATCACCACCGACAGCAATACGATGGTGACGGAGATCGGCATGATCCCCAGTGAACTGGTAGAGCGTGTTGAGGTACTCACCGGAGGCGCCTCCGCGGTATACGGCGCAGACGCCGTGGCCGGGGTGGTGAACTTTATCCTCAAAGACAATTACGAGGGCGTGTCCATTCGCTCGCAACTTGGCACATCGGAAGAAGGCGGTGGCGAAACCGGCGGATTGACGTTTACCTTCGGTGAAAACTTTGCCGACAACCGAGGTAACGTGGCCTTCTCCCTGGACTACTTCGAACAAAAACCACTGCTGTTTCGCGACCGTGACAATGCTGCTGGCCGCACACGCTATATACCCAACCCCAAAAATACCGGGCCGGAAGATGGCATCCCGGATTTCATCATCCACAACAACATCACCTACCCGGATTTCAACATCGCCGGCAATGTGTTCGGCATGTGGAACAATGAATACGGGGATCTCGACTGGTATGGTATTGACGGTGACACTGTCCGCTTGAGAACCCCGGCATCGGCACTCTCACAAGGCTGGATGGCGACCGATGGCAGCGGGTTTGACCCCAATGCCTATAACTTCGCACGCAGTCCGTTCGAGCGATTGAACGGCTACAGCCGCGTGACCTATGAAATTACCGACCGCACCCGATTGTCGGCGGACCTGATGTATTCCAACACCAAGTCCTACGACGAAATTGACCCGGACTTTATCTGGGGCACCTGGGTAACACAGGAAGGCCTTGAAGCCAGCGGTATCGCGGTACCCAATTCCGTGCAGCAACTTCTAACCGACTACGAAGACAACTGGCTGCAAATCCCCTACACCTTTGCGAGTGCCGGCCCTCGCTGGCACACGAACGACCGCGAGTACCTCGCGCTAAGCGCCACTCTGGAGGGCGAATTCGATAACGGCTGGTACTGGGATACCTATATCAACAGTGGTTACACCGATACCCAACTCACCCAGGGCAACAACCTCCGCTACGACCGCATCGACACCAGCACCTTTACCCTGATCGGCCCCTGTGCTGTAGCGGGTAATTGCCCGGAATTTTCTCCATTTACACAGGCCTCCCAGGCGGTCAATGACTATGTCATGACCAACCACGACACCAACACTCAAGTTGTGCAACACGCCTTCGCCGCAAACATAACCGGCGATCTGTTCGCATTGCCTGCCGGAATGGTGAAATTCGGCACGGGCTTTGAGTCCCGATACGAAAACCTCGACTACCAGCCTTCGGAACTGTGGCAGTCTGGTCTGCTCAGCTCGCAACAAACCCCCATCGACGACAAGAGTCGCACCGTTCACGAGGTGTACAGCGAACTGCTGGTACCGCTGCTAGCAGATCTCCCTCTTATGGAGTCACTGGAGTTTGAAACCGCCGTGCGCGCCGCCGAGTACTCCACCGAAGCGGCCAACTTTACCAGTTGGAAAGCCGGCCTGAACTGGGCGCTGAATGACAGCGTACGATTCCGCAGCGTCTACTCCCTCGCTGTGCGTGCACCACAGTTAGGGGAAATGTTCCTGGGTACCAGCATCGGCTATTCCGATCTGACGGACCCCTGTGATGCCGATCAAATCGATGGTGGTCCGGATGACGGGCGGCGCAAAACAAACTGCACAGCGCTCGGCATCCAGGAAAACTGGGATTCCAACCTGAAAGGACAGCGCGGCAAGGTAGTCTCCGAAGGTAACGATGCACTGCGTGAAGAAGATGCCACTACCTTTACCGCAGGGTTCGTGTTCACGCCCTCCTTCGCTGAGGACCTGAAATTTTCCATCGACTACTACGATATCGACCTCACCGATATGATCGTACGCTTCGGGGCCAGTAACACGCTTGCCTTATGTGTCGATTCCGAGAGCATCAACAATGACTTCTGTACCCAGGTAACCCGACTGGCGAACGGTGATGTAGAGTCGGTGCGCGACACCTTCATCAATGCTGACGGCGCGCGTCGCACCGGTATCGATATTGAAGCCGACTACCGCTTCAACCTGGAAGATACCCTGGGTCTACCCGGTGATCTGCATTTCAACCTGGTAGCCAACCGCCAGCTGGAAAGCTCCTACACCTCGACCAACAACCTCACTGGTGAGCTGGAAACAACGGACTACGTTGGCGAATTTGGCACTCCCGAGTGGAAAGCCGATTTCACGACTACGTATTACGTCGATGACCTGTCCCTGCGCCTCACCAGCAAGTACACCCAGGGCGGCCCGATTGATCTGGACGGTCGCAGTGAACGTTACGAAAGCAGCGTCGTCGAAGACTCCCTGTACTTCAACCTCTGGTCCGGTTACCAGGTAACAAAGTCCACCCAGCTCTACCTGGGCTTGAACAACGTCACCAATGAAACCTGGACGGATCATCCCTACACCTCCTACGGATCCGCGAACTATTCCTTGCTTGGTCGCTACCTATACGCAGGTGCCAGCATCAAGTTCTGAACCCGGGAAATCACAGGAAAAATCAAATCACCTTCAAGAGTCGACTCCTAGTCACCCTGTACTCACAGGACCTTGCCCCAAAGGGGATTGTCGGAGAATGTTGTACCTCTCTGCTTACGGCGCCGCTCTGCGGCGCTTTTTTTTGGGCAGCAAACTCCGATACCGATTTATTTCAATGCCTTTATTCAAGACAAAAAAATCCCGGCTTGTGGCCGGGATTTTCATTTGCCTTACGGGTAGCAAGGTCAGGTCTAGAAATCGTAGCGAGCAACCAGGCTGAAGTAGCGTGCGCGGCTTCGCATTTCTGTCAGACCATAATCCGGGTTGGTGATCAGACCATTGGTACCCTGAACCGAGCGGATTTCATTCACATCCAGCGCGGCATCGTCGTTCAGAGCGTTGTAGATGGTGCCCTTCAACAGCAGGTCACCATCCAGCAGCGGCATGCGATAGGCCAGTGACAAATCCAACTGTTTGCTCCAGGGCAAGTTGCCGGCGGAGCCACGCGGTGCGGGATTGCCATTCTCGTCGTAGAAAGAGACCTCACCGTAGTACTGGCTAATACAGTCGCTCCAGGGGCTACCCTCGGCACAGCTGTCTACACCCACCGGATGGATACTGAAGTAGTTTTGCGGACGTCCGGATACCACCGAAGTAACAAAACCAAAGGTCAGGTCATCAGTCAGGTCGTAATAGCCATTCAACTTGAAGGCGTGGCGGTGATCGTTGGGCAAATCACCATAACTGTGGTCCATCAAGTCGGCATAGTCGTAAGAAGTTGTCCAACCCGGATCCGCCTGATTGTTGTCCGTACGTACCAGGCCCTCAGTGTTGCCGTAGCTGTGGGACCAGGTGTAGGAAGCATCCAGGAACAGGCGCTCGGTATACTGACCGCGGAGAGACGTTTCCAGCGCGAGATAGCGACGAGAAGCCTTCGGTAATGCCAGTTCCTCAGCGGAAAGGTTCACACTATCCAGCTGACCATCACCGTCAAAGTCGTAACGGATGTTGACATCCTCACCCGGGTTTAACAGTACGTAATAGCTGCTCTGCCCAACGTTGTCTTCAATCCCATTCGCTTCCAGGTAATTGCTGAGCACCGGGCCGATATCGGCATCTTCTACCGAACGTTTGAGATCCCGGTAAACGCCGCGAACACCCAGCACCATGCCATCCAGCACCAGGGTTTCCATGCCCAAGGTAAATTCGTCGGCATACATACCCTCGAGGTTTCCACTGGCGATCAGCTCCGGCTCTACGATACCCTGCTGGCGTACCCAGCTATGCAGCAGATCACCGCGGCTGGGAGAGCCATCTTCGTTCAGCAACACCCGGCCATTATCATCTGTCGCACCCGGTGCATAGTAATCGAACGTTTCGCGGGAATAGGATCCCTGGGTGATATTCATGTTGGCAGATACCGGCTGGTAGTAACGACCAAAAGTCGCAAACGCCTTGCTATTGCCATCCCCATTGAAATCCCAGATCGCCTGAATACGCGGAGAGATTCCGTCGTTTTCTACAAACGCTTCACCGCCGGTAACGGTATTTTCAAATTGCTCATAACGGGCACCGAGATTCAGGGTGAATTCATCGGTTACCGACCAGGAATCCTGCAGATACAGCGCCGTCGCGGTTACCGCGGAATCAGTACCACGCACGCGAATTCGGCGCTGGACCAGATCCGTGCCCTCGGCCTGAAGAGATGGATCGTTTACCGTCGCCAGACGTTGTTGCCACCAACCACGCGCGTCGCCCTCCCCGTTCTGGTTTTCCTGATAGAACACATCCACACTGCTGTAATCCACCCCGACTTTGATCGCGTGATCCAGCAGGTCGTAGCTCAGATCGAGCCTTACCTGATCGCGTACGTAGTCTTCATCGTAAATGGTCGAGTCACTGTGATTACTAAAGCTGACACAGGTTGCGCGACAGTCGTACACGGAAGGCAGGTTGTTGAGCGCGGAATTGTAAATCGTTTCCTGGGTACGCCCAGCGGTGACATCGAGTATCAGGTCGTCGCTGAGGCGTCCGTTATAGTGTGCGCCGTATACCTGCCCACCTTCACGGCTTTTCGTGCGCCCCAGGCCGCTGCCAACCTGATTTTCTTCCGGGTCGTAGGCGAAGCTGTGGTATTCCCCGTTTTCCTCGTTATTGATCGCGGTAAAATCGATCGCGTGGTCATCATTGATGAACCAGTCCAGCTTCACCAACCAGCGATCTTCCTCCCGGGTACGATCGTAATAGCTTGAGCCGCTCGCCCAGGTGTCGTCTGTTTTACGTGGGCTATACAGGGCATAGAAAAAGGCCTTGTCCTGCACGATGGGGCCGCTGGCCCACACTTGCGCCTCCTGGAAGTCCATAGCGCTTTGGCGCGTATTGATCGAGTACTCACCGGCTGCGTTGGTTACGGAGTCATGCTGGCTACGGAGTGAATCCGGATCCATACGCAGCTGCGAACCAAAATTGAATTCATTGTTACCGGATCTGGATACGGCATTGATGATCCCGCCCAATGCACCACCGAATTCCGGGTCGATTGCCCCGGTCTTCACCTGTGTCTGGCTGATTGCCTCCCATGGCAATGCAATAGAGCCGAGACCGGTTTTGATGTTGGAAACATTCAAACCATTCAGGTAGTAGCCGTTTTCCGCAGACGAGGCGCCGCCGAAGCTGGAAGCCCCGTTGAAGCTGCTACCACCGGGTATTACCACACCCGGAGCCAGCTGCGCCATCGCCTCGAAGCCAGTATTCACCGGCAACAATTCCAGCTTTTCCTGGGTGATTACTACACCTGCTGTGGAAGAACCGGTATCGACAGGCCGCTGCATGCTCCCGGTTACTTCCACCACTTCTAGAACCTCGCCAGGTACTGCGAGCGTGCCATCAAAGACAACCGCCTGCCCTACCCGCACCAATACCTCTGGCACATTCGCGCTGCCATAGCCCTCTTTTTCGAAACTCAGGGAATATTCACCGACCGGCAAATTGCGGAGGCTGTATTCCCCCTTTGCGTTACTGGTCACGGTTCGCGTAACTCCCTTGCCCGTATGGGTAACCGTAATCTCTGCGCCCACAAGTGCTTCACCGGTGGAACTGACTATCTGCCCCTTCAGCGTACCACCGGAAGTATCAGCGGCCAGCACACTGGCACTCGCCAGCGTAGCGCTGACAGCCAGGGCTAATAGCTTCTTCTTGATTTCCATGATCTCTAAACCCTCTTTCCTAAGTTTGTTTATAGGTTTCGTTATCTGTTTTGTACGAGGTCTGCGCCAAATATTTTTGCACGCAATATCAACTAAAACATATTGTGTGTACAATGACAACAAATGAGAGACGCCCGAACAGTGAATAAAAAACAGCAAGAGGTGAGCGATGACGTCTATTTCAACAACAATAAATACACAGACAGAAACCCCGCAGAATCGAGGCTATTTCCCGTCGAGTTTCTATGTCGCGAATGTGATGGAAATCTTTGAGCGGTTGGCGTGGTACGGGTTCTTTACCCTCTCATCGCTCTATATGACAAACAGTGTGAGCCAGGGCGGACTCGGACTCAGTGACGCGGAGCGTGGGACCATTCAGGGCGTGATTCCCTTTTTGCTGTATCTGCTCCCGGTATTCACCGGTGCCCTCGGAGATCGCTTCGGCTACAAACACATGTTTTTCCTGGCCTTCTCGATCATGACGCCGGGTTACTACCTTCTCGGTCAAGTCTCCGGATTCTGGCCGTTTTTTGCCGTTCTGTTGTTTGTTGCCATCGGCGCAGCGATATTCAAACCACTCGTGGTGGCTACGGTCAGCCGGAGCACAAACGACGGTAACCGCGCCCTCGGGTTTGGTATTTTCTACACCATGATCAACGTGGGCGGTTTTGTCGGGCCGATCGTTGCGGGCCTGGTGAAGGGGATCAGCTGGGACTGGGTGTTCTCAGTCGCCGCCTGCTGGATTGCGGTGAACTTCCTGCTATTGCTGTTTTATCGCGAACCCCGCATCGCTGACTCCATGCCGGCATCCCAGTCGCGATCACGATCAGATCAGAGCGTATTCAGTGATATTGCCCAGGTACTGAAGAATCGTCGTTTTGTGGTGTATCTGCTGCTGATGTCCGGATTCTGGGCCTGCTATAACCAATTGTTCCTGACCCTACCCCTGTACCTTCGGGATTTTGTCGATACGGCGCCACTATTGGCCTGGGTTGAATCCTTCAGCCCATCCGTCGCCGGCGCCATCAGCGAAGGAAGCCAGGGACAAATCAGCCCGGAATTTATTACCGCATTCAACTTCGGCAGCATTCTGATACTACAAATCGGTATCAGCCAGCTCAGCAAACGGTTTGCATCACTACAGGTTCTGATATCCGGAACCTGTGTAATGGCCGCCAGCTTCTTATGGATGGGATTCGGCCCCGCCATCGGCGGCGCCGGCATCGTGCTCGCGGTCATTGCCTTCTCGGTAGGTGAAATGCTGACCTCACCAAAAAGCCAGGAGTATGTGGCTGAATCCATGCCTTCTGCGCAGGCAGCCCTGTTCATGGGCTACTACTTCCTATCCATGGCACTGGGCTTTCTGGCAGCCGGCTTACTGTCCGGTTGGGGCTATGGCTATGTAGCAAAAACACTCGGCAGGCCCGACTGGATGTGGGGTGGTTTTGCCGCACTCTCAGTCTGCTGTGCCTGCGCACTACTCTGGTATCACCGGCGTTTACCCAAAATTACTTAAACGCAAGCTGTAACCCGAACAGACGCCACTTCAATTCTAATGAGCGAATAATCCAGGTACACACATGACCCGCCTACATAAACTGCAGAAAACATTTTTCGGGCTCGGTATTGACGGCATGCTGATTACCAGTATGCCCAACCTCCGATACCTTACCGGCTTTGCCAGCGATGAACAGGGCGTTGCAAGCCTGCTGCACGCCGGAGATCACGCTTTCCTCATTACCGACTATCGCTTTGGTGAACAGGCACAGGAACAGTGTGCAGGCAAAGAAATGGAAATTATCGTGCGCGACCGCGCGAAAGAATCCCTCGGCCAGACGATTCAGCGGCTAGCACTCGGTTCGGGCCGAGCCAGACGGTTGGGCTTTGAGCGCGACCACATCAGTTACAGCCAGTGGCAGGCCATCGCCGTGGATCTGGCCCTGGACCCCGGCGGGTTTAAGCCACTGAGTGGCATAGTGGAAAAGCTGCGCCGAAAAAAGGAGCCATCGGAGCTCGAGCATATGCGAAAGGCCGCGCGCATTGCCGACGCGTCACTGGAGCAGCTACTCAGCAAACTTCGCCCTGGAATGACCGAACGCGAAGCTGCCGTGGCACTCGAGCACGCATTGATGACCTCGGGCTCAGAAGGTACCGCCTTCCCTACTATTTTTGCCTCTGGCCCACGCAGCTCACGCCCACATGGCATGCCATCTGATCGACAACTGCGAACCGGCGACATGATTACAATCGATTTCGGCGCTGTGATTGAAGGGTACCGATCCGACATGACACGCACAGTGGTACTCGGCAGAGCCAGTGAACAACAGCGGGAAGTGTACGGATTGGTAAAAGACGCTCAAAAGCTGGGCGTGGATAGTGTGATGGCCGGAATACCCTGCTCTGAACCGGCAACCATCGTGGCTGATTATCTCAGCAAAACCCCTTATGCGCGCTTTGCGGGCGACGGGCTCGGGCACGCCATTGGCCTGGAAACACATGAGAAGCCATATTTCACCACGAGTGACGACACCATCATTGAGCCCGGCTTCGTCATGACGGTAGAACCGGGAATTTACATTCCCGGCTGGGGCGGCGTGCGCATTGAAGATGACATTGTGGTTCAGGCCGAGGGAATCGAGATGCTAACCCAATTCCCCCGGGACCTTATTGAAATCGCTTGATACTGAATGGGGAAAGGTCAATTTCCGGGGCCTTTCCCTCCAGCTCGTCGGCAAGTAACTCTGCCGTTATGGCCGCTTGTGTAAGACCCAGGTGTTGATGACCGAAGGCAAAGGCGACGCGAGGATGATGCGGTGCAATGCCCAGTACCGGCAGCGAATCTGGCAATGAAGGCCTGAGCCCCATCCATCGGTGCGCCCCGGTGTTACTGATGTCTGGCAGTAGCGATTGCGCATGGTCAAACAGAATATCCGCGCGCGCAAAATTGGGCTCTGCGTCCAGGCCGCCCAGCTCGACGGTACCCGCCAGGCGTAGCCCTTCCTCCATCGGCGTCATAACGAAAGACCGCTCGAAGGACACCAGCGGGCGCGAGATATTGGTCCCGGGCTGCGGCAGCATCAGGTGATAGCCTCGCTCGGTATCCAGTGGCACCTTGTATCCCAGTTGTTCCGCGAACACTTTCGACCAGGCACCGGTGGCAATCACCAGCCGTCGGGAACGGATACTGCGCCCGCTGGAAAGACGCACATCCATGGCGTCTGCCGTTTGCTGCAGGCCAACGACCTCTCCCTGTAGAATTTCCCCACCGCTGTTTTGAAATCTATCGGCGAGCGCGGTGACCAAACGGTACGGATTCGCAGTGTGTGCAGTACGCGGAAAAAACAGGCCACCGACAACGCCCTTGCCAAGAGCAGGCTCCAGTGCCCGAACTTCATCGCCTGACAGCGACTCGATTTCAACGCCATACTCCCTGAGCAAATCGACCGTCGCCTGATTCCTGTCAACGGAGTCCGGGCGTTCGTAGACAGTGAGTGCTCCGCGTTTGGTCATCAGGTCCGTCAGCCCGGTGCGTCCCAGCAACCGGTCGTAACTTTCAATAGAGCGACCGTTCAGGGCCCGCAAATGCTGGCAGGACTTTTCGACATTGGCGGGCGCCGCGGCAGCGGCAAACCGCAGCAGCCACGGCAAGACTTTGGGGAAATAACCCCAGCGAATAGAGAGCGGCCCAAGCGGATCCAGCAACAGCTTGGGTACCGACAGGATCGTTTTCATATTCGCCAACGGCAAGACCACATCCGTGGCGAAATGCCCTGCATTTCCGTAGGAACAGCCGCGCCCCGGAGAATCCCGGTCAACCAGTGTGACCTGATGCCCCCGGTGCTGCAGCTGCTCTGCCAGGGCTACGCCGATAATGCCCGCCCCGATAATAACCAGTTCGCGGGGATCGGTTGAATTGCTGTCTAGTGGCATCTGCTCAACCCGCGGGCTCAATGGCGGTTACTTTCAAAGCATTGACCCCGGCTTCACGCGCCAGCGCCGCAAAGGCATCCCGGGACTGGTTTTCAACCCGGTCTTCGTGCACCAATATGCAGTCTTCCACTCGTACCCCACCATATTTCTTGAACGCGTCGACTTTTTCCCAGTTGACCCTGTAGCTGTGCTTACTTCTGGATAGTTCACCGAGCAGCATATCCATAAAGTAGATTCCCGGTTCTATGGTGAGCGCCTGCCCGGCTTCGATATTTCTCGCATTTCTCAGGTATGGCGCACGTGGGTCACGTAGGCGCGGGCGCTCACGGGGAGCCATCAAGTAGCCGCCCACGTCGTGCACCTGCAGGCCAATAAAATGCCCGAGGCCACAGGGGAAAAACACATTGGTAATACCTTCTACCACCATATCTTTGGGCGACATCATTACAAAGTCAAAATCCCGCAGGATGCAGGCGATCAGGTAATGGGCTCGCCAGTGCAAATCGGCAAAGTTCTGGCCGATTGCGACTTCGGACACCAGCGTCTGTTGTGCCGTATCCAGAGCTTCGAGTAGTTTCGCATAGTCGCCGGATCGAAAAGCATAGCTGCGGGTAATATCACTGGCGTAACCGAGGTAATCCGCCCCGGCATCAATCACCAGCGAATGGATATCTGCGGGCAACATTTTTTCACGATCGGCACCGTGGTAATGCAATACGGAACTATGGGAATTCACCGCCACGATATTGCCATAAGGCAATTCCGCTTCCAGCACCCCGGCGCCAGCGAGGTAAGCGTGATGAATGCCCAGCTCTGTTGCGCCGCTCATGAAGGCATCCTTCGCGGCCAGGTGTCCTGCGGCGCTCAACCGATTAGCGCGGCGAAGGCACTCCGCTTCATAGGGTGTTTTGTACGCGCGATGGTAGTGGAGCTCATCGATTAACCCCGATGGGTTCAATTGTGACTTGGGCAACTGCGGAAAGCAGGTGCCATCCTCCCCAATCAGGGCGCAGCCCTCGGTATCACCTGCGAGCGCGCTGATGACATCGTCGAAGGATGTGGCGAGCTCAATGTCAAATGCGTCTACCCAGTAACCTTCCGGATCCGCGGGTGGCTTGTGCCAATAATCTTCCGGCTGAAAATAGATCAACCTGGGTTTTTCCCCAGGGCGGAAATCAATTGCGCAGTGCGGATGTTCGAGCAGCGGAACCCAGTGTTTGAAATGGGGGTTCACCTTGAAGGTGTAGTGGTTATCGTCGAGAAACGGCAACTTGGGTGTGCCCGAATAGATGACCAGACGGCTAAAGCCGTGAAACGCCATCGCGCGGCTATGGCGCCGGACAATTTCCTCAATATGCAGTTGATACAGGTTAGCCAGTGACATGTGTCGCTCTTCCGGTGGTGGTTAGCAATTTACTGTTGTTCTGTGCCTTCGACATGTCCGCCGTTTCGCCGCCCATTCCCCCCGGGAGAGGACAAAAAGCGAAATTAATGTTGACAGCTCTCGAAAACTTTATTTATTGTACACAATAACAACTAAACGCAAAGGGCTTTTTTAAAAGTACGTTGATGGACAGTTGATTCACAAAAGTGCCGAGACACTTTTGCCGCGTCCTTTACCACGTCCTTTGATCGACCCTTGTTTGCCCCTTTGCACCACTTAGCACCCCTAGCCCATGATGAGGAAGTCACATGCAAATCGATTGGAGCGGCGTATTCCCCGCAGCAACCACTCAGTTCAACGCCGATGAGAGCCTGAATATTCCGGCCACCCTCAAGCATCTCGATGTGATGCTTGAAGCAGGAATCAATGGCCTGGTGATGCTGGGTACCGTGGGAGAAAACTGCTCTCTCAGCCAGGATGAAAAAATTGAAGTACTGGCGGCCACTGTGAAACACGTAAATGGCCGGGTACCGGTACTCACCGGGGTGTCTGAATACACCACCACCCAGGCCGGCAACTTTGCACGTGCGGCAAAAGAAGCCGGTGTCGATGGCCTGATGGTATTGCCGCCCATGTCCTACAAAGCCGACGCGGATGAGATCGTCGCGCATATTCGGGGTGTTGCCGCTGCAACGGATCTGCCGGTGATGGTGTACAACAATCCCGCCTGCTACGGCGTGGATGTGTCCGCAGCCGCAGTCGCCGAGCTGTCTCAGGTGAAAAACATCGTCGCCGTGAAAGAAGCCTCTGACGATCCCCGGCGCCTGACAGACATCGCCAATCTCGTCAGCGATGATTTTGTTCTTTTCTGTGGTGTTGATGACCTTGCGCTGGAAAGTATTGCTCTGGGTGCCCACGGCTGGATCTCGGGCCTGGTCAACGCCTTCCCGCAGGAAAACCGCCTGATGTGGGACCTGGCCACCAGCGGTAACTACGACGAGGCGCGTAAGGTGTATCGCTGGTACACCCCCCTACTCCACCTGGATACCAAGCCCAAACTGGTGCAATACATCAAACTCGCGGTGCAGGAATGCGGACTTGGCAGCGAGCAGTGCCGCAACCCGCGCCTGGCGCTTACCGGTGCCGAGCGGGAGTCTGTGCTGGAGATTATTCACACCGCGATAGCTACTCGCCCGGCCATCCAGTAACACCATGAGTGGAGAATTCGCCATGTACACGGCCCCAGTACTGATCGCGGGCGAGTGGCGACAAGCGGCCGAATCCGGCCGCTTTCAGCCCACCAACCCTTCCACCAAAGAGACCATTGCGCGCCTCTACCCGGTCTCCAACTGGCACGACTGTGAGGCAGTGCTGGCCGCCGCTGCCGGTGCCGCGGCAACGCTAAGAGCCATACCCGCAGAAACCCGTGCCCGCTTTCTCGACACCTTTGCCGATGCCATTGAAACCTCAGCAGACGAGCTCAGCCTGCTAGCCCATGAGGAAACCGGGTTGCCATTGAACCCGAGGCTGCGTGACGTCGAGCTGCCACGCACAACAGGCCAACTACGAGCCGCTGCTAACGCCGCTCGCGACGGCTCATGGGCCCAGGCCACCATTGATACCGCTTTGAATATTCGCAGCATGCGCGGCCCCATAGGCCCAGTGGTCATTTTTGGTCCCAACAATTTTCCGCTGGCCTTCAACGGCCTCGCCGGTGGCGATTTCGCCGCCGCCATCGCCGCCGGTAATCCGGTGATCGCCAAGGCGCACACCTCCCACCCCGGCACTTGCCACAAATTGGCGAGCCTGGCACGCCAGGCACTGGAACAAGTGGGGTTACCCAGTGCAACCGTGCAGATGCTGTATGCCATCAGCCGCGAAGACGGCTATAAACTGATGGGCGACAAGCGCCTGGGGGCCGGTGCATTTACTGGCTCGCGCACCGCAGGTATTGCCCTCAAACAGGTCGCGGACAGTGTAGGCACACCGTTTTACGCCGAACTATCCAGCATTAACCCGGTGGTGATGCTGCCCGGCGCCCTGCGCGAACGCGGCCCCGAACTTGCGGAAGAATTTGCCGGCAGCTGCCTGATGGGCAGCGGCCAGTTCTGCACCAACCCTGGGCTGGTCATCGTCCCCGCTGGTGATGACGGTGAGCGGTTTATCGCCCGATGTGGAGAGCTATTTGACGGCAGCCAACCCGGTACCCTGCTGAGTGCCGGTACGCAAATGGGTCTGCAGAAGGCCATCACCGAGTTGCGCGAGGCGGGCGCGGCCCTGGTCACTAGCACTACCGGCGCCGACGACACCCGTACCTGCGTCCCCAACACCCTGCTGTGCGTGTCCGGTACCGGATTCCTGCAGGCCCCGGAGGCCTTCCAGACGGAAGCTTTTGGCAATGCGGCACTGGTCGTGGTGAGCGAAAATACCGAACAAACGGCAGCCATTCTTCAGCAGCTGGAAGGCAATCTCACCGGATGTATTTACTCATCCACTACCGATGTAGATGAAGAAGCTTACAATGCACTGGCACCCATACTGCGCGAGAAAGTGGGCCGACTGCTGAACGACAAGATGCCCACTGGCGTCGCGGTTTCCCCGGCAATGAATCACGGCGGCCCCTTCCCGGCGTCCGGTCACCCGGGATTTACTGCAGTAGGGATACCGGCATCGCTGACCCGCTTTGGCAAGCTCGACTGTTACGACAATGTGCGTTCCCATCGGCTGCCGCCACTGTTGCAGGATCACAACCCATTGAACGCCTGGCGATCGGTGGATGGCAACTGGACTCAAGGGCCAGTGCAGTAACAAAACCTCTACCGTCAGCACGCGGACAATTATTGACCGCAAACGATAAGAACAATCTGGAGAGTAATTTTGGACGGCAATCAGAACCACACGATATCCGTGGTGGATTCCCACACCGGTGGCGAACCCACCAGAGTAGTCGTCGGCGGCGGCCCCGATCTTGGTCGCGGCAGCATGGCAGAGCGACTGGCCGTGTTTCAGGAAAAATTCGATTACCTGCGCACCGCGCTTATCCGCGAACCTCGGGGCTCCGACGTTGTCGTCGGGGCCCTGCTTTGTCCGCCACAAAACCCGGACAATGCCGCCGGTGTGATCTTTTTCAATAACGTCGGCTATCTGGGCATGTGCGGCCACGGCACCATTGGTCTTGCGGCCACACTGGCGCGAACCGGGGCCATTACTCCCGGAACCCACCGGCTCGAAACGCCGGTCGGCGAGGTCAGCTTTGTACTGCACAACAACCACCGTGTAAGTGTGGAAAATGTGCCCAGCTATCGCTATCGCAAAGGTGTGCCGGTATATGTGGAAGGCGTGGGTGGATTTAGCGGGGATATTGCCTGGGGCGGCAACTGGTTTTTCCTGATTTCAAACCATGGGCAGCATGTCAGTGTGGACAATACCGACCAGCTCACCGAGTTTTGCTGGCGCGTGCGCCAAGCACTCCGCGAGCAGGGCATTTGCGGTGCGAACGGGGAAGAGATCGACCATATCGAGCTGTTTGCTCCACCGTCCGATCCGGCCGTCGCAGACAGTCGAAATTTCGTGCTCTGCCCGGGCAAAGCCTACGACCGTTCGCCCTGCGGCACCGGCACCAGTGCCAAACTCGCCTGCCTGTATAGCGATGGAACCATTACCCCCGGTCAGACATGGCGCCAGGAAAGCATCATCGGCAGCGTTTTCGAGGGTTCGGTCCAACCGGTATCCGGCGCGGGGGCGGCACGCGGCGAAGTCATTCCCACGATTACCGGAAGCGCCTATATCAGTGCTGAGTCCACGATTATTTTCGATCCGGAAGATCCATTTGCGCACGGATTCTGAACAAAAAAGGCTTGCCCGGTGGCAAGCCTTTTTTGACTCGAATACGCTGTTCAGAGTTACGTAAACTTTTTCTCATTCAGGTATTCAATCATGCGGGAAACCGCTTCCCGCTGATCCCGGATATGGTGGGTAAGTGCTTTACGTGCGCCTTTCCAGTCCTTCGCCAGCAAACACTCGACAATTTCGCAGTGCTCGCGCGCCATTTCGCGCTTTACCTTTTCATCAATCACGGCGTAATTGAACAGCGCGTTGTAGAAAGGACTATAGCGCTTAAAAAACTCTGAGATATAGCGATTACCACAGCGCTCGATCCAGTAATCGTGCAGGTCGAAGTCCAGCTCCGATGTGGAACTTCCCCGCGCCGGCTTGTTCGCCTTGAGCAGGTTTTCCAGCTCGTTATCGGTAAAATGCCCGCGGGCCAGGTCGAGCGCCTTCAGCTCCAGCATTTCGCGGATATCCAGATAATCGTGCATATCCTGTTCGCTGAACGGATGCACCCGCCAGCCACAGCGGGGTACATGCTCAATCAACCCCGCGCCCGCCAGGCGAGAAAATATCTGCCGCACCACAGTGCGGCCCGCGCCGTATTGCTCAGCGGTAGCATGCTCGCGCAGGTACTCGGTATCTTGCTTTAAACTGCGCGCGATCACATCCTGGCGGATAATGTCATACAGTTTTTTCTCGGTGGCGTCTTCTTTCGGGGGCTCAAGCTTTACCCCCTTCAGCACCTCTGGCTTCGCCTCCAGGCGACCGTTGTCCTTCCGGTGAATTACGCCTTCGTCCACCAGCTCATCCACCGCGTGGCGCACCGGAGTCAAACTCACCTTATAGTGCTCAGACATGGCACCCAGGGTCAGCTTGTAAGGTAAGCGTCCCTCGGCTTGAAGGACGGCTTTTACATCGGATTTGATAAATTCAGTAATGGTCATTTAGCCAGCGCTTGCTATTATTTTCGGTCCGCACCGCGGCCGTTGGCCCCTGCGGCGCAAAATTCAGGTAAAAATTTTACACAAGACAGGCAGTATCGCCCATGTTGGAAAAGTTGAGCAAGCTCCTCGATGTCGAGCAACTGGACACCAATTTGTTCCGTAGCCGGGAGCATGTCGAGAACTACCGCAAAGTGCTCTTTGGAGGCCAGGTACTCGGGCAGGCCCTGATGGCCGCCGCCCGCACCGTTGAGGATCGCCTCCCCCACTCTCTGCACGCCTACTTCCTGCGCCCAGGGAGCAGTGAAAAACCCGTCATTTACGATGTCGACCCGATTCGAGACGGTGGCAGCTTCACCACCCGTCGGGTGGTCGCCCGCCAGAACGGCAAAGCCATCTTCAATATGTCCGCCTCCTTCCAGATCGAGGAGCCGGGTTTCGACCATCAAGCGGAGATGCCCACTGAGAGCTTGATTCAGCCCGAAGAACTGAAAAACACCCAGCAGCTCGCCGAAGAGGCCGGCATGAAAGGCGCCGCCCAGAACCAGCGCCGCTATATGGTGGATTTTCGTCCGCTGGACCCCATGAGCTACTTCGACAACGCCGTACGCGAACCCCGCTGCATGTTTTGGTTCAGGGTCGACGGGCAGCTGTCCGACAGCCCCATCGAACACCGAAGCGCTCTCTGCTACGCATCCGACATGGCGTTGCTGGGTACCGCCCTGCAGCCACACCCCATCAGCCTGTTCGACCCACACCTGATGCCTGCCAGCCTGGATCACGCCATGTGGTTCCACCGGCCCTTCCGGGCGGATGAGTGGCTGCTCTACGTCACCGACAGCCCCTCTGCCAGTGGCGCCCGCGGCTACTGCCGGGGGCAGATCTTCTCAAGGGATGGACGACTGGTTGCCTCCACCACCCAGGAAGGTCTGATCCGCCAGATCAATAAGTAAAACGGCCTTGGGCGCCTTTCGGTGCCCGGCAGTTAAAATTAAATGAAATCAGTGGTTTACAGAGGCGGAACGGCTGTTATAATGCCGCCCGCTTCCCAAGGAAGCCCAAGCAGATTCCGCAACGGAATCAACGCTGTAAAAGTCGGTGAGTAGCGCAGCCTGGTAGCGCACTTCGTTCGGGACGAAGGGGTCGGAGGTTCGAATCCTCTCTCACCGACCATTTCTTGATACATCCCCACCTCAGAAAATTTCACACCCGCGACGCTTCTAGTTTTGTGCGCTGGCACCGTCTAGACCGATCATATTTTGCCCTCAACTAAGTACATTTGGGGGTACTTCTGAGGGTACCGATAAAACCCCGCGCCCCGCTCCCCAAAACCGCCCCCCTGTCACCTGCCCTGCCACCTCCCCCTCAACTCACATCCAACTTTCTTTCATTGCACCCAAAAACATATATTGTTATTGTCCGCAAAGTAACAAATGTATGACAGGGGAGTAAGATGAATTCAACAGTCGAGGTTCGTCCGTGGGAAATTCTGAATTCTGAAATCCCAGCAAAACTGATCGCCAACTGGCGAAGTGTCGATACCATCGACATGCACACCGGGGGCGAACCGCTTCGGGTTATTTTACGAGGCTTCCCCACGCTCGAAGGCGATAGCGTGCTGGCCAAACGGCGCTTTGCGCAGCAACATCACGACGAATTGCGATGCGCATTGATGTGGGAGCCGCGCGGCCATCGGGATATGTATGGGGCCATCGTTGTTCCCCCGAATGACCCGGGTGCGGATTTTGGAGCCCTGTTCATTCATAACGAAGGTTTCAGCACCATGTGCGGCCACGCGGTAATTGCCCTGGCAAAACTTGCGGTTGAATTGGGCTGGGTTAAACCGGGTATTCCCGGTTCTGAAGCGCCGGTAACGATTGATGCACCTTGCGGGCGAATTCATGCATTCGCGCAAACCGACGTTGGCGGCCGCGTTATTTCGACCCGCTTTCACTGTGTGCCCTCCTTTGTTTTCGCTCGCAATCAAAGTATCGACGTTCCGGACTTCGGAACCATTCGGTACGACATTGCTTACGGCGGAGCTTTTTACGCGTATGTCGATGCAGCGCAACTACCTTTCTCACTCGACGCGGAACACGCTGAGCAATTGATTCGTGCGGGTCGTGCAATCAAGCAATGCATCCAGGCCAGCGGGCAAGACATCCGGCACCCCACGGAACCCGATCTGGGATTTTTGTACGGCACCATATTTTTGGATATGGCGCCTTTCCAGGCGCGGCCTTTGGACACCAATCAAATGCCCAATTCGATTCACAGTCGCAATGTCTGTGTCTTCGCCGATGGCGAACTGGATCGGTCACCAACGGGTTCCGGGGTATCCGGGCGTATGGCACTGCACCTGGAGCAAGGACTGATTGGCCCTCAGCAGACACTGATTGCCGAGAGTATTACCGGCAGCTGCTTCACGGGAGGCGCCGTCCAATCCCTGCAATACGCGGGAATTCCTGCGGTAATACCAGAGATTTCCGGCACTGCTCACATTACCGGCCAGCACCGGTTTTACATCGACCCAACAGATCCGCTGCAGCAGGGTTTTCTGCTGGGGCACTCACAATAAACTTCCGATTGAACGACACCGAAGACTTCCAATGCACTTTATTTCTGCCGAAACCATTCGCGAAACCATTCACTACCCGCACTTGATCAAGGCATTGCGCCAAGCCTTTCGCAGCCAGGACATCGAAGTGCCGCAGCGACACCACCATCACTATCAGTACTCCCGTGAACATCAAAATGAAAACACGCTGCTGCTGATGCCCGCTTGGCAGGCTGACGGCTTCTTGGGAGTTAAGACGGTGGTCGTCGCCCCGGATAATCGTCAACAACCGTCTATTCAGGGACAGTATGCGCTGTTCGATGCGCGCACAGGCACACCACGGGCGATTATGGATGCCGCCAGTATTACGGCCATGCGCACCGCGGCCGCGTCAGCACTTGCCGCCGACTTCCTGGCCCCGGCTGACGCCAGTGTTCTGTTGATGGTGGGGACAGGCACCCTGGCTCCAGAGCTTATCCGCGCACATGCGAGTGTCCGGCCGATCAAAAACGTGTTGGTTTGGGGGCGTTCGCCGGAAAAGGCGCAGCGTATTGTCGACGCCCTTGCCGGCGCACCCTTCTCCATATCCGTATGCGGTGACCTGCAGGAGGGTATGGCACAAGCCGATATCGTGAGCTGCGCCACCCTGAGTAAAACGCCACTCATCTATGGGAAATGGCTCCGGCCCACCCAGCACATCGATCTGGTGGGAGCTTATCGACCCGACATGAGAGAAGCGGATGACCTGCTGATCAAGCGAGTCGCCCTGTATGTGGACGTGATGCCCCACGCAATTACGGAGACCGGCGACCTCAGCCTGCCGATTGAAAGTGGCGTGATCAGCGCCAGCGCGATACTGGGCGACCTGCCGTCTCTGAGCCGACTGGATGCCCCGGTCGACCGTACCGGGGTGACCTGCTTCAAATCCGTCGGCCACGCGCTGGAGGATCTGGTTGCGGCGAGCCTTGTATTCAACAAGCTCAACGGGCTGGAACCCGCTGAAGCCCAGGGGATGAGCAAGCAATAGCCTGCGTAGGTCACAATACCGAAGCCGGGGCTCGTACCCTGGCAGATTGAGCGTTACTCTCTGGCACTGTTACTAGAATGTGTTGTCAAACCAACACTCACAGACCACCAAACAGAGCCAGAAAGTATTCATGCATTATTTTTGGAAAGCTTGGTCCTCTCGCGAAACGGCGTCCTTCGGCGCCCTCTTGACGATGCTCAGCCTGTTGTGCGCCCCGCTCGTGCACGCCGCCGCGAACAACACCACTTACGACATCAAATACCAGGTAGAACTTCGCCCTGGCGATGATGCCGCCAGGGTCCGTATCGCCCTGTCCGGCGACGAACTGCCCGCACAGTTGACGCTCCACCTCAACCCCGATCGGCATTCAAAAATATCCGGAGAAGACGTCACCCTGGATGGTGACACTGCTACCTGGAAACCGGGAGTGGGTCACAGTGAAATCGAGTACCAGTTCAAAATTGATGAGAAGAAATCGTCTGGTCGCTACGACTCCCTGATGACGGATAAGTGGACCATTTTGCGCAGCGACAAGCTAATCCCGCCGATATCCGCGCGAGCGCCCAAAACTCTCAAGTCCAGGGCGACACTTCAGGTGAATACCCCGGAGAACTGGAATACGCTCGCGCCCTATGCAAAAGATGAAAACGGCATTTTCCAGCTGAAAGATCCTGGCCGCCGCCTTATCCGCCCCAAGGGGTGGCTGATCTCCGGTCGCATTGGCAGCCGCCAGGAATTCATCGATGGCACAGATACAGTCGTCGCTGGCCCGCGAGGAAAAGGTATTCGCCGACAAGACACATTGGCCTTTCTCGGCTGGACTCTTCCAGAGCTTAAGAAAGTTTTCCCTGAGTTCCCGGACAAACTGCTGATCGTGATGGCGGGCGACCCCATGTGGCGCGGCGGACTTTCCGGTACCCGCTCGCTGTTTATGCACGCAGACAGGCCGCTGATTTCCGGTAACCGAACAAGCAGCCTGCTGCATGAACTTGTTCACGTCGGCACAGGTATCCGCGGCGACAAGGAAAGCGACTGGATCGTCGAGGGCATTGCCGAATATTACTCACTGCAAACGCTGCGCCGCACCGGAGGTATCAGTGAGCGCCGCTTTCAGGAGGCACTGGAAGAACTTGCCGAATGGGGCAAAGACTCTCCCAACCTTCTGGTGAAACGATCCTCAGGCCCAATTACCGCAAGGGGTACCGTGGTACTGCACCAAATCGACCAGCAGATCCAGAAGTCCAGCGATGGAAAGCACAGCCTGGATGAAGTGGTAACGGCGATGGCCTCGGAACGGGGAGAAATCACGCTAGAAAAATTCCGCACACTGGCCGAACAAGCGGCCGGCGCCCCGATTCCGCAACTGGAAAGAGCATTTCTTACAGGCAAAAAAAAGCCCTGACGACGGGGGGGGAGAGCGTCAGGGCCAAGACCATTAGGAGTGAAACTTGGAGGATTTCATCCTTACAACACACTGGGCGCCCGTATGGAGGGAGGCGCCCGGCCGGCACTACTAAACACGACGTGGGGGAGATGTGTGCTAGCCAGCTACATTGAGTATTGGACACTCACGGAGGATTGCCAGTTTTCGTCGCGGGAAAACTTAGAACAATTGGCAATAGAAATCCTGCAACCATTGCTATCTGTTATTACACAAGCACGGGAGCCTTTGCTGAACAATAAGTGAACGAGTTTCTAAGGTTGCACCTTGCCCCTTGACTAATCGTGAACAAACCATAGAATAGCGCCCTCTTACACGCCCAAGGGCACGTAAGTATCAGAAAATGCTAGGATTTTTCAGGGTTATCCGATAGAATCCGCGGCGTTTTCACCGCTATCACAGCGGCACCTAGGCTAGGTGGCAGAGTGGTCATGCAGCGGACTGCAACTCCGTGTACGCCGGTTCGATTCCGACCCTAGCCTCCATTTTCTCTCCGGACTCATCTGTGGGCCGGATTTATCACTGGTCAATTCCGCACCAGCTGATTGCTCTATCTGCCCGGGTGGTGGAATTGGTAGACACAAGGGATTTAAAATCCCTCGACTTCTGGTCGTGCGGGTTCAAGTCCCGCCCCGGGCACCAACCACCACTTCTGTAAATCCCTCCCTTGATCGCCCTGCCCTACAGCTATATTTAGCCGGGAATAGTGTGAAACAGGCGACCCAACTCCATGGCAATTACACTCCTGGTTAGTGCTGCCTTCATTGTTACTGTTGCTATCGTTTTCGCTGCCGCTAGCACCCGCCACCTTACGTTACGCAAGCGCCGCATCCGCGCCTCAGCGCAAGAAGCTATCCGCACCCTCCTCAATATGAGTGCAAAACTGGCCTGTTCTGCGCGACACATTTCCGGATTTAGCGACAAGCAGATCCAGCAGGATCTACGAAGCTATTCGCTGCTTTTTTCGCTGGTGCGCATTTCTCACGAAAAGAATACGACTACTGCGAAGCTTTGGCGTCGCTTTCGCGCTACCGCCGAGTTTCACCCGGAGTACGGCGCCCGACTCCAGGACAGACCGCCGTCAGGCACCACGCATAACACCACACTCTTCAAAGATCCGAATCCTACACAGACACGCACACCAAATAGCGGCAAAAAAGCCTGCTGCCACAGGAACCAGAAGCTGCAGGCGCTCCTGCAGACACAGCTGCACGAGGACAACCGGCAAGGCCTGGAGACCCGTGCGCTATTGGTGATACATCGGGGACTTCTCCTGGCCGAGGCCTACGGCCCTGCCATCACGCCGTCGACACGTTTGCTGGGCTGGTCCATGACCAAGAGCCTGCTTGCAATGCTGTGGGGCAGAATGGAGGCTCTCGATTTGAGCGAGCGCTCGGAGAGAAACCTGTTTTCGGAATGGGAAGACGATGAGCGCAGCGGTATTACGCTGGAACACCTTCTGCAAATGCGCGACGGGCTCGCCTTCGATGAAAGCTACCGGGCGGGATCAGATGCCACACGTATGCTGTTCAACAGCAACCGCCACTCCCGCTACGCGCTGCAACGCCCCCTGACCCACCCGCCAGGCACCCACTTTTCTTATTCATCGGGCAGCACCAACCTGTTAGCGCGCTGGATGCACCAACGCCTGGGAGGGACGGAGGCTACAGCGCATTTCCTGCGCAACGAATTTCTCGAACCGCTGGGGATGCGTGACACCCTGCTGGAGCGGGATGCAGACGGGGTGTATATCGGCAGCTCTTACGGATACGCCACCGCGAGAGACTGGGGGCGCCTGGGGGCGCTACTGCTCAATGAAGGGCACACAGGCAACCACCCTCTTCTGGACCCCCGCTGGATCCAGCGGGCTACGGCGCCGAACGGAAGCATCAACGACCCGCGCTACGGCTACCAGTTTTGGCTGAATCATGGTGATGGCCTGCCAGCGCTATTTAGCCAGCTGCCAGCCGATAGCTATTTCATGCTGGGCAATCGCGAACAGAAACTGATGATTGCCCCCTCCTGTGAGGCAACCATCCTTCGTCTGGGCTGGTCTGCAACCCCCTACCCGGTAGAGTCCCGTTTTGGCGAAATACTGGCGCAGCTGCGCTGATTAACCGTGACGGTTTTCCAGCAGCGCGAGAAAAATCTGTGATTCCTCAGGGCTCGTCGCCAGTCCGTATTTCTTGGCAATCGCCATAAACCGCTGAATGTAGATGCGGCGAACAGGACCGTATGGCGGCATCCACTGATCCGGCCCCCGGTGCCCCTTGCTCTGATTACGACCATCATCCACCAGCCAGAGGTTTTCCGGGTCTTCCGCAAAACGACGCTTCTTCTCACGGCTCCAACCAGCGGCACCGTGATCATGGGCCCATTTGAGTGGCACTATGTGCTCGACATCCAGGTCCGAGGCTTTATCAAAGAACTCACCGGTGTAAGGATCCAGCCACAGGCCAAACGCCACCTTGCAATCTTCACGACTGGTAAAGACCACCGGGGCAAGCGAATAGCGAATCAGCAGTTCGTGACGGGTATCCTGGCAGTCTCGATCAAAATCCGACCAGCGCGGCAACCACTCGTTGCGATCATAGTCCTGCGCAAGGCCGTTACTGCCTGTAAACACGGTGAACAAAGTTAGAAAAATAACAGGAAATCTGGGTCTGGTTACTGCACGCCCGTACACGGGTCACTCCATTGGCGAAATTATTTTCCGAATGGAACGATCGTACAGCACAGCGTGTGGCGCGAAAATCACCGCGCATGAAATGTTGCGTTTTTGTGAGGAGTTTGTGAAATGAGTCCCGAAGACACTCGGGACTCAAAAGCGGCGCGAGAATTCAGCGCGTAAGTAAGGCGGGCTATTTATCGACGAGGACTACTCTTCCACTTTTGCGTCAGCCGTCAGCGCGGGCCATGCAGCACGCAGGTACACCACCATGGTCCAGAGAGTCAGCGCTGCGGCGATGTAAAGCAGGATATAACCAATGGTCTCCATGACCGGGAACTCCCGGACATCAAAGGCCAGAAGCACGATGATTGCTGCCATCTGCGCGGTGGTTTTGATCTTCCCGATATAGCTGACGGCAACGCTACTGCGTAGACCAAGCTCTGCCATCCACTCACGCAACGCCGAAACAGCAATTTCCCGCCCGATAATGACTGCAGCCGCAATGGTGAAATAGCGATGGTCGTGCAGGTCAACCAGCAACACCAGGGCCGTTGCCACCATCAACTTATCAGCTACGGGATCCAGGAAGGCTCCGAAAGGCGTGCTCTGATTGAGCTTGCGGGCAATGTAGCCATCCAGCCAGTCGGTGGCGGCGGCAATGGAGAAAATCAGCGCGGAGGCAACGTAACTCCACTTGTAAGGAAGGTAGAAGACCAGCACGAACACAGGTATCAGCGCCACGCGCAGCAGGGTTAATTGGTTGGCGAGAGTCATGCTGATCCTTTTACATTCGCTGAACACACTTCGTCGGCAGTGCGTAACTTAGCAATCTGGCACCCAAAAATAAACGCCAATCATTCATTGTGCAGGTTCGAGTATATATCCTGCGCGAGCTTGCGGCTCACACCTTCCACGCTGGCCAGCTCATTTACGGAAGCGCGCTTGATTTCCTGCAGTCCACCGAAGTGATGCAGCAACGCCCGCCGCCTGGCCGGCCCCACCCCGGGAATTCCCTCCAGAGGCGATTCCCGTCGCTTCTTATCCCGTCGCTGGCGATGACCGGTAATGGCAAACCGATGCGCTTCATCGCGCACCTGCTGGATCAGGTGGAGTGCCGGTGAATCGGACTCCAAAACCAACTCGCGATTATCGGCAACCACATGCAGGGTCTCAAAGCCCGCTTTTCGGGTAGTACCCTTGGCAACGCCGACAATTTGGACCCCGGTAACACCCAGCTCGTTCAAGGTGTCCACCGCCTGGTGCACCTGCCCCTTGCCACCATCGATCAGCAGAATATTGGGGAAGCGCCCTTCCCCACTGGAAAGACGGGTATAGCGCCGCTTCAGCGCTTGCCCCATTGCGGCATAGTCATCGCCCGCGGTAATCCCCTCGATATTGAAGCGCCGGTAATCGGACTTGACCGGTCCACCGGTATCGAACACCACACAGGATGCCACCGTCGCCTCACCACTGGAGTGACTGATGTCGAAGCACTCAAGGCGCTCCGGCAACTCCCCGAGACGCAGTACTTCCTGAAGGTTTTCAAATCGATTGTGCAGCTTCTGCTGGGATGCCGTGCGGCTCTGCAGGTTCTGGGCGGCGGCCTGTTGTGCCATTTCCACCCAGGTAGCCCGATTGCCGCGCAACTTGTTGGCCAGCTGCACGTCCTTTACGGCCTGCTCGGACAGTGCGGACTGCAGTAGCTGCAAGTCCTCCAGTTGCTCGGAAACGAGAATCTGCCGCGGAATTTCGCGCTTGGCCCCGAGATAAAACTGCGGAATAAAGGCCGCCAGCAACTCATCCGCCCCCAGCCCCAATTTCTCACTGGGATAATAACTGCGACTTCCGAGAATACGCCCCTGGCGAATAAACAATACATGGACACAGCACAGCCCGCCTTCGGTCGCCACACCCAGCACATCCACATCGCCACCGCCGCTTTCCGCTACCTGATCCGACTGTAACCGACGCAGGGCAACAATCTGATCGCGCAAACGCGCAGCCTTCTCAAACTCCAGCGCCACCGAAGCACGCTCCATTTCGCTGGCAAGCTCGCGAATGATGTTGTCGCTTTTGCCCGCGAGAAACATCTGCGCGTGCCTGACATCCGCCTGGTAATCTTCCGGGCTGATAAAATCTACGCACGGTGCGGTACAGCGCTCAATCTGGTACTGCAGACAGGGGCGTGAGCGATTGGCGAAGACACTGTCTTCACAGGAGCGAATACGAAACGTTTTCTGCAGAAAGTTCAGGCTGTCACGCACTGAAGAGGCATTGGGAAATGGACCGAAGTAGTCGCCCTGCTTGCGCTTGGCACCGCGGTGTAGCGCAATTCTGGGGAAGGTGTCTTTGCTCGAAAGAAAAATATAGGGGTAGCCCTTATCATCTTTCAGCATAACGTTGTAGGTCGGACGCTGGGACTTGATCAGGCTTTGTTCCAGCACCAGCGCTTCTGTTTCACTGCGGGTCACCGTTACTTCGATATCGGCAATTTTCTCCACCAGCGCCATGGTTTTTACGGTGAGACCGCTGGCCCGAAAATAGCTCGACAAACGATTGCGGAGATTTTTCGCCTTCCCCACATACAACACCTTTCCCTGCCCATCAAACATCTGATAGACGCCGGGTTTGCGAGTAACGGTAGAGAGAAAGCGTTTACTATCGAACATCAGGCGCTATTACGAATACTATTTCAGGGAGAAAACCGCCAGATAAAAAAACAGGGGCCGGAGCCCCTGTTTTTGGAATTACTGGTGCCAGGGAAGATTTTACACTGCTTCTTCCGGGTCCAGTACATTGTGCTTGACCGCCAGCAAGGTCAATTCCACATCGGAATGCAGACCCAGCTTTTCGAAAATCCGGTAGCGGTAGGTATTGACCGTTTTCGGACTGACCGAAAGCGTTTCGGCAATTTCCGCCACCTTATTGCCGTTGACGATCATGACCGCTGTTTGCAGTTCACGCTCGGAAAGGTCTTCAAAGGGAGAAGCACCACCACTTACACTGCGCAATGCCAGCTTGGTGGCCATGGAACTGCTGATATAGGTTTCACCGGCGACCACAGAGCGAATGGCGCGCACCATTTCTTCAAGGTCCGCACCTTTGGTCACGTAGCCGAGTGCACCGGCCTGAATCAGCCGAGTAGGGAAAAGGTCGTCATCCAGTGCACTGACAGCGATGACTTTGGCGTGTGGGAAGCGCGGAATCAGCTTGCGGGTAGCCTCAAGCCCTCCCATACCAGGCATTCGGACGTCCATCAGCACGACATCGACTGCCGTTTCCCGTACGAATGCGATGGCATCTTCGCCGCTCTTGGCTTCGCCTACCACCTGGATATCGTCGACGTCACCCAGCATGCGCGAAATTCCCATGCGCACCAAGTCGTGATCGTCTACCACTAAGACTTTTATCAAATTAGCCCCAACCACGGATTTTGAGACAGTCTTTTGCAAACTTTTCCTAGTAAATCGACCTTGCAAAAAACTGTGTTTTTTTGTTATCGCCCAGCGGGAAATACCCGCAAAGATCCATCCACAGAGCCCTTAGAGAACATACCAGACAAATGTCTGGATGCAAAGCAAGACTGTACCAACTAGGGGAGGTAGAAAACGGGAGGATTTTTGCAATTTACGGATCAATATAACGGAAAAGCACTGATGTCCGGATATTCCTTTTGGGGAGACCTGCCAGCCCCGGAGAGACGACTTACCTGCCGGGTAATTTGGGACAGCGGCAAACACGTAATTCGGGCAATCACTACGTGAGCATCATTTCCTCTTGCCCGAAGAACAAGCAACTTTGTTCCTAACGATCCTTACAGATCGGTAACAGAGATTAACCAATTTCGCGGGAAGTGAAATGCCCTCAGCATTACCCGGACAACCCTGGTGGAACAACATGCGTCACAGGCTAGCAATGTGCTCAGGGCTGGCAATTCGACTCAAGGACAGCAATGCGGCTCAAGGATAGAAACGCGGCTCAGGCTCAAGCACCACGCCAAATTTTTGCTGGATGTCCCGGGCGATATCCTGCGCAAGGTCGACGACCTGACTGCCACAACGATGCCCGGGATTTACGAGCACCAGCGCTTGCCGGTCGTGCACCCCTACCCCATCTCTCGCAAACCCACGCCACCCGGCCTGGTCGATCAGCCAGCCGGCGGCAAGCTTCCAGTCATTACCCGCGGCAAAGGCGACAAGGTCCGGGTGCTTTTGCTTCAATTCGGCGTATTGGGACGCGCCCACTACCGGGTTTTTGAAAAAACTCCCGGCGTTGGGAATCTCGACCGGGTTCGGCAACTTACTGTTGCGAATAGCGATAACGGCACTGGCAACCTGCTCTGGCGTCAGGTCTTGCTCCCCTTGCTGATGCTCGGCAAAGTATTGCTGAAGTGCCGGATAAGATACCTGCGGCTGCCACCGGGCCGGTAATTTCAGCACCACTTCACAAATCAGGAACCGGTCTTTCGCATCGCCCTTGAACAGGCTGTCGCGGTAACCAAACTGACAGGCCTCTGCGGTGAATGTAACCAGTTTCCCGGTCGCAATCTCCATGGCCGTCAATTGCTCAAACGTGTCTTTTAGCTCGACACCATATGCACCAATATTCTGAATGGGTGCGGCACCGATATTGCCCGGAATCAGCGCCAGGTTTTCCAGGCCACCGTAACCAAGCGCCACACTGTGCATCACCAGCTGGTGCCAGTTCTCACCGGCGGAAGCGCGCAGGCGCACACCATCGTCCAACGGCTCAAATTCATGCCCCAGCAGGCCAATGTGCAACGCCAGCCCCGGAAAATCGCCGGTCAGTACGATGTTACTACCGCCCCCTAATGGCAAGATCGGAAGTTGCTGCTCGCGCGCAAACGCCCGCGCTTCACGCATTTCGTCATATGAGGTCGCCGCGCAAAAGTACTTGGCCCGCGCTGCTATGGTCATGGTGTTGAAGGGCTGTAAATCGACGTCAGACTGAATCATGTATTGGCGTTTTCTTCCGGTACCGATAATTCCTGCTAGGCGAGAGTTCCTGCTAGGCGAGAGTTCCTGCTAAGCGAGCCCGGCGGCCGGCGGTTCGACGGCCTCGATCTGCTAACTCTATTGGGCAAATAACGCCCGCATCCGGTTGAGATCCTGCTCGGTGTCGACGCCACCGGGCACCTCCTCGCAGGCATCCGCCAGGTGAATCGCGTGGCCGTTGTACAGGAAGCGAAGCTGTTCCAGGGCCTCAAACTGCTCGATTGGCGCCATCGGCCAGCTGACAAACAGGTTCAACAACCCTGCCCGGTAAGCATAGATGCCAATGTGGCGGCGCGGGTTCAGTCCCTCAGGCAGCGACCCCGGCTCCCGAGCAAATGCATCGCGCGGCCAGGGAATCGGCGCTCGGGAAAAGTAACGCGCCAGCCCGGAGGCTTCAGCCACGACTTTCACGATATTGGGATTGAGGAAATCTTCGGTGGAAGTAATAGGCTCCGCCAGGGTGGCAACGCCGGCTGAAGTATTTTCCGCCAGATTACGCGCGACCTGATCGATCACCGCCGGTGGAATCAGCGGCTCATCCCCCTGAACATTGACCAGAATCCGGTCATCCGCTACCGCCAGGTTGCGCGCCACTTCCTGCAAACGATCGGTTCCCGAAGCGTGCTCCGGGCTGGTCATGCAGACTTCACCACCAAAAGCCCGCACCGCTTCCGCCACCCGCATATCGTCGGTTGCAACCACTACCCGCTCGGCACTGCTTTCACTGGCACGCTCATACACGCGCTGCACCATGGGTTTACCGGCGATTTCCGCCAGAGGTTTTCCCGGCAGGCGACTGGAGGCGTAGCGGGCAGGAATGATGACATCAAAAGCCGGCGCCACCGACTCTTTTTCTGTTGAATTCATGAGTTCTACTGGGCCTTACTCGAATCAGCTGCATTCGAGGAAAAGTTTTCAAGGTGCTGGTGTATGCGTTGATAGAACAGATCCGGAAACTGTGCCTGAACCTCGATGGCCCACCAGTGCGATTGCCAGAAATCGCGGCATTTGACCGCATCTTTCATGGTCATGATCACCGGAGTAACACCGTCCAGCTGCAGCTCCTGCTGGCTGTACTGGTGATGATCTGGGAACGCCATTTCCATCACCGTATAACCGAGCGCACGCAGTGCATTAAAAAAGCGCTGGGGGTTACCGATGGCTGCCACCCCGTGGCAGGGCCCCACCTCCGGCCCGGACTCCAACTTGAGTGTGGACGTTTGATCCAGATTGAACTGGTGCCAGCGGGATGGTGCCAGCTCCATCGCAAAGTCGATCTGTTCTCCACACTGTGACAGCACCAGCTCACTGGGCTTGCCATTGGCAACCACCATATCCACATCGGCAAGGCGGTCAACGGATTCGCGCAGTGGCCCGCGCGGCAGCAGGTGCTCATTGCCGAGCCCCCGCTTCCCATCCACTACACAGATCTCCAGGCTGCGCCAAAGCTCGTAGTGCTGCAGTCCATCGTCCGAAAGAATGACGTCGCAGCCGTGTTCGGTAATTAACGCCTCAGCCGCTTCCGCCCGCTTGGGTGACACCATCACCGGCAAACCGGTCATCAAGTGCAACATCAACGGCTCATCACCGGATTCCAGGGGGTGAGATTGTGCGGTGACGTTATAGGGATAATGCTTGGCGCGGCCGCCGTAGCCCCGGCTGATAATGCCCGGTTTACGCCCACGCTCCTGTAGCCAGCGGCCGAGCTCCGCCACGATCGGCGTCTTGCCCGCGCCACCAACGGTGATATTCCCCACCACGATGACCGGAACCGGCAGTGGTTTCGCCTGCTTGCGCTGCTTGCGCCACCGACTGCCATGACGAAACACCAACTCCAATGGCGCCAGCAACGGCAGTTGCATGCCGTCACTGTCGCCGCCGTCCGTCGCCGGATACCAGCGTTTGTTCAACCAGTCTTCAAGAGACATTGCGCTGTGCGCCCCCTGTCCAAATCCCTGATGTCATCTTTGTGCGGAGCAGTGTCGAACGTCACCGCTTCCCAAGACACTACCCTTAACCGATTGCGCCGCCTGACTGCTGCTGTAACAGCAGAGCGTATCGACCACCAAGAGCCAGCAGCTCACTGTGGGTTCCACTTTCCACGATACGACCCTGGTCCATCACCAGAATGCAGTCGGCATTTTCAATGGTACTGAGGCGATGAGCGATGACAAAGGTCGTGCGATTTTTCATCACCTCTGTCAGCGCCGCCTGAATATTGCGCTCGGACTCATTATCCAGGGCCGATGTCGCCTCATCCAGAATGAGCAGCGGAGAATCCTTCAGCAGTGCGCGGGCAATCGCCAGGCGCTGGCGTTGGCCGCCGGACAGGATCTGGGCATTGTCACCCAGCACCGTTTGCAGGCCGTCGGGCAACTCTTCGATAAAACCGCGCGCATGGGCCAGATCTACTGCCCGCTGCACTTCCTCTTCCGAGCGGTTTTCCAGCTCGCCATAGGCGATATTGCGGTACACCGTATCGTTAAACAGTACGATATTTTGCGAAACCAGGCTGATCTGCTCACGCAGTGCGGTCACCGGTACCTGGGTAATATCCACCTCATCCAGCAGAATTCGCCCGGAGGTCGGGTCGTAGAAGCGGGAGAGCAGGCTTACCAGGGTACTCTTGCCGGAGCCAGATGCGCCGACCAGTGCCACTGTCTGCCCAGCCGGTACAGAAAAGTCGATATCACTCAACACCGCGGGGCCGTCATCGCTGTAGCGGAACCCGAGGTGGTCAAAGCGCACAGCACCAGTCACCGGTTTCGGCAGCGCCAGATTGCCTCCGACCGGCTCCTTGGGAGCATCGAACACTTCGAAAATACTCTCCGCCGCAGCAATGCCTTTCTGGATTTCCGCATAAACCTCGGACAGATTCCGAATAGGCTTTGCCAGCGAGGCAGCAGCGCCGATATAAGACGCAAACACACCGGCGGTCATTGATTCGACCATGCCCGGCGCCAGGGCAAACCACACCAGCACCGCCGTGGCCAATCCGACCATTATCTGGATTACCGAAACACTCGCGTTGTCGGCAACCACCAGCTTCATGAACTGCTGGCGGTTGGCGTTACTGGCAGCCTGGAAGCGCGCATTCTCGTAGGTCTGGCCGCCGTACATGCGCACGACCTCATAACCGTTGATCGCTTCCTGGGTGACATGGGTAACATCTCCCATGGTGTTCTGAATACGATGACTCAGCTTGCGGAAACGCTTACCCACCACACTGACAATGACGGCAATAATCGGCACGAACAGGAAAAACGTGAGCGTAAGCTTCCAGTTCACCAGCAGCAGATAGGTCAACAATCCAATCGCTGTAAATGACGAGCGGAACACCGTCTTGAGCGCTTTGGTGATGGAATTGGTAACCTGCTCTACGTTATAGGCCACCTTGGAAATCAGGTAGGCACCGGTGTAGCGGTCAAAATAGCTGCTCGGCAACTGGCCGATATGCGCAAATAGTTCGGTGCGCAACTGATGAATCACCGCGCGCGCGACATACGCCAGACCGTAGCTCCCGATAAAATTACCCACGGCCCGCAATCCAACGATGACCAGCATCAGTACCGGCACCAGCCAGCGGGCGGTTTCCTGGGGCATAACGCCGCCCGGGAAATATTTGGCGACAAATTGCGCGAGAAACCCCCGCCCAGAATTGATGCCAGAGCCGACAGCATCGAGCAACAGCTCGGTCACCGCAATCAGCGCAACTTCCATGAAAGAAAAGAGGAAAAAGCCGAAAACCGCGACAACAAACAATGGCCACTGGGGAACAGCGTAGGAAAGCAGACGTCGGTAAGTTTGCGCACCGTGTTGGGGCTTCTGCGCAGGCAGGGGGGATTTTTGCATAAATATCTTGGCAGCGTGTTCTCCGTAAATGGCCACAACCGCAGGTGAAGTACTCGCTGCGGAGGGCGCCGGGGAGCGCGGTTTACGATCCCCGACGGTTCAACACTTTATAGATTACTGTTCGTCCGGCTGCCGGGTGGTAATACTGAGATGCACAAATCCCAGTTGGCCGGCCGCGTCCATCGCACGAACCACCGCCTGGTGTTGTGCGGTGGCATCGGCAGTAATGATCAGCGGGCGATTGTACTCGCCAGCAGACACTTCCGACAGGGCAGATTTCAGCGTGGCCAACTTCTTGTTGATCAGCGCTCGCCCATCGACGGAGTATGAGCCATCCGCGTTAATCAGAATTTCAATGGTTAAAGGAGGACTCTCAACCTGCGGCCCCGCGGCTTCCGGCAGGTTCAGCTGGAGATGGCTCTCCTTGGTAAAGGTGGTGGACACCATAAAAAAGATCAGCAACAGGAATACAATATCGATCAACGGTGTAAGGTTGACCCCTTCCTGCTCGGTATTCTGGCGACGAAATTGCATCTAGCGCTCCTGCCTATATAGCGTAATTGGCGTTGCGCGCTCAGGCTGCAGCTTCAATGCGGCGATCGCTGTGCAGGGCGTCGACCAGTTTGACCGCCTCCTGCTCCATGGTGACCACAATGGAGTCGACTCGGCGCTGAAAGTAACGGTGCGCCATCAAGGCAGGGATGGCCACACTCAGACCCGCGGCGGTGGTAATCAGTGCCTGGGAGATGCCACCTGCAAGCACCCCTGGGTTACCGGTGCCCTCAAGCATAATCGCGGTAAACACCTGGATCATGCCCACTACGGTACCCAGCAGCCCGATCAGCGGAGCAACTGCGGCAATGGTGCCGAGTACATTCAGGAAACGCTCCAGCTCGTGTACTACCTGGCTGGCAGCCTCCTCGATACTGTCTTTCATGACCTCACGGCCATGACGGGAGTTCGACAGACCGGCGGCAAAAATGCGCCCCAGCTGGCTGGAATCCCGCAATTCCTTGATTTTCTCAGTGGTCAACTGGTTGTTTTTTAAACCGCTCCAGACTTCACCCAGCAAGGCGCGGGGGGCAATCTTGCGCTCGTTAAGCGTCCACAGGCGCTCGATGAAAATAGCGATAACAGCAACGGAACAGAGCAGGATTGGCAGCATTAGCCAGCCGCCGGACTTTATTATTTCTAACACTTTTTTTAGGCCCAAAACAACGGTACAAAATGTGACCAACCCCAAGGGTAACGGGTTAGGTAGTAGCGGGAGACTCTACCACAGCTCATCCCGGTGAGCTAAGTGGCCGATGGGCATGTTTTTCATCCTTGTGAACCGGATTGCAATTCCAGCCACGCTGTCAAAAGCGGGCCCGGGTCCTTGATATGGGGCACTTCTGTAGCAGATCAGCGAGCAGATAAAAAAATAGCCGCACAAGTGCGGCTATTTTTAATACTACGCGTATTAATAGTAAGCGAGCTTACCTGCCTATTACTTTCCCGGGCGCTCGGGGCGCTGGGGTTTTTCTGGTCGCTCAGCCTTTTCTGGGCGTACCGGCTTCTCGGGACGATCGACCTTAGCAACGCGCTCAACCTTAGCAACGCGCTCAACCTTTGCAGCACGCTCCGTGTTTGCAGTGCGTTCCGCACGAGCCAAATCACGGTCTGCATGCTTCTCGGCACGCATGGACTTTTGTACGTCCCGGCTAGCCAGTTTTTCCGTCATATCGGGACGATTAGAGTGTATGCCGCTCATGATCTCGCCGAGGTTTACGCCCAGCTCCTTGGCAATATTGCCCCAACCCATACCGTCAACCTGGCGCATACGCAAGATTTCGTTCAGGGACTCATCCGCGGTCATGCCAAGTTCGCCTTCCAGTGCTTCCGCCTGGGACATACCCGCCAGTTGCTCGGCCAGCGCCATGGTGATCAGCACATTGCCATAACCCATGCCGGCACCAGCGGTTGCCCCTTCTTCGACTTCCACACCGTCTTCGGTTACTTCAACTTCCACCCCTTCTTCGGAGACTTCGACGTCAACCACGACGTCTCCCTCGCCCTCTGCAACAGGCTCAACATAGCGAATGCTGCCGTCACGCAGACCGGCCACAACACCCTGCGATGCTTCGTCACTACCAAAGAAGTCACTGAACATACCCGCGATACGATCGCCCGATACGGTATTGGCAACTTCAACCACCTCAACCTCAGTGGTGTCCGTTTCCGGCATATCTTCGTTTGCCCACACGTGAGAAGCACAGGCAATGCCTGCAAGCACCGCAGCCAGCGCGGTCGTTTTAAAAGGAATATTCATTGTATTTCTCCTGCTTGGCTAATATTTGCACTCGCCTGCGCGCTAGTCGCGCGGGCGGTAACTGATCTGGAAACCGACTCCCTGATCGGGGCTGCTATCCGTAAGGCCGATGTACCCGTACACCATGCCCGTCCATTGATCGCTGAGCTTGTGGCTCAAATAACCAAAGATTTCCGTTTGTGGATCACTGGCCGACGTCACCGCCTGCTGATAATCCAGCGAGGCGCCGATACTTGAAATTTCACTTAGGCGATAACCCGTTCCCACCGAGGTGTACCAGACATCCCGCAATTCGGTTTCCGGAAGGTCGCCCTTGTATTTTTTTGCCAAAGTAAAAGAGGGCGTCAGGTCGCCAATGACCGTGAAGACTTCTGCCTGCAGGGTGTAATCCGCTTCACCGGTTCCCAGACCTTTATTCTCATCCGCCAGTGGCAGTTTGTATTTGGCAGACAGGTCGACAAAATACTGCTGGGCAATCGGCTCCAAGCTGTAGGTACCGGTCAACCACAAGTCGCCGATTCCAGACTCCTTGATCAACAGGGTTTCATCGCTCGTCTGCCCTCCCCCGTTACCATTGCCATTGCCGTTACCGTTGCCATTTCCAGGACCGACAACAATTCCGCCATCCCCGCCGGGGATTACGCCACCCGGGCCCTCCATTTGTGTCCAGGGCAAGGACGCCTTGAATGTCCAACTGGCGTTCGGTGAATAACTGGCGGTGAAAGGTGTGGAAACGATATCGGTGTCAACGGAGTCACCATAGCTTCCGCTACTGATGTCTGTTCCCAGGGAGTACTTCCACTCCGACGCGGACGCACCCCCGCAAGTAACGAGACTCACGACCATTACGGAAGCCGTAGTCAACTGATTGAATTTCATGCAAATAACCGGTACTTCTGTTTGCTGAATGTTGGCGCAACGGTACCACCGCGGCAGAGGCCAAACCTTGACCCAGCTCTCACAGATCCGTCGATTGGAAGACAATTTTCATAGATGGGAAGTAACGGACGGCAATCAGGATTCAGGCGTCGCAACCACAAGGTGCACAGGCGCACAAACAGGCGCACACATCCGTCACTCGCAAGGCGCCAAGCCACCGTGATGGTCGACGCTGAGCCAGAATTTTGGCGCACTCCGCGCGCATTGAGTGTCCGGTGCTCGCGCGATTGAAGACCAGGAGAACGTTATTCCACCCGTTTCTGCGGTATTGAATTGCTGTACCTTTCTCGACGCATAGCGCTCCACCACCTCCGGGTGCGGATGGCCAAAATGGTGTCGAAAGCCAGCGCTGAAAATGACTTTGCCGGGGCGGGCCCACTGGATAAAGCCCGCTGAAGAGGAAGTCCGTGAACCGTGGTGCGGAGCGACCAGCACATCGATCGGCGCAAAATCCGGATACAGCGCCTGCAGCTGAGACTCTACCCGGCTGGAAATGTCCCCAGTCAACAGGATCCGCGCGCCGCGCCAGGCAAGCAGGCCCACGCAACTGTGATCGTTTTCTTCGCCGCTCATTGCCCCCGAGCGCGGCCAGAGCCAGGTCAGCGATAATTCGCCGAAGGTTTCGCGATTCCCGGCAATACAGGGGGAGGCTCCTGGAAAACCCGTTGCGTGATCAATCGCCGCCAATCGATGCGGCAGCCGTCCTGGCCCAATAAGGCGCCGCGCCGGCAGCCGCTGCAACAAACCGGCAACTCCGCCCGCGTGATCCCGGTCGCCGTGGCTGACTACCAGGGCATCCAGACTTTGTCGCCCCTGCCCGATCAGATAGGGCGCCGCAACACTGCTACCGCCACTCCAGCCACCTGCGGAATCCGCCCCGCTATCGAATACCAGTGTATGGCGCTCGGTTTCCGCGGCGACCGCGAGCCCCTGCCCCACATCCAGTACCGTGAGTTGAAAATACGGTGCAACCGGCCGCTGCCAGGGCAACAGGCCGACGGCCACCACCGGTAACAAACACCAACCCAAGTGTCGCCCAGGCACCCCGCGGGGCAGCAGCAGGCAGAGGCAACTGATGGCGAGCATCCCCGCCAGGGCCACACCGGGTACAGGCAGAGATTGCCAACCAGGTAATACACGATCGGCCCACTGCAAAAAGTCCATCAGGCATCCCAGCTGCCAGTCGGAAAACTGCCACAGCGCCGTCTTCAAAGGTGCCAGAGGTACCGCAGCCCCAAGCAAGACGGCAGGGAGAATCAGCAGGCCCAGCCAGGGAATCGCAATCAGGTTCAGCACCAGCCCGCTGACGCTGATTCCAGAAAAGATCAGGACTGAGGGTAACAACAGGCCAACCAAAATGGCCCACTGGCTCTGCATGGCCCCCCGCCCCCAATCCAGCAGCCGGTTAAGTGCGCCTGAATGCGACGAACCGCTGCGCCCCTGAAAGCGCAGTATCAGAACCCCCACCGCCACAAACGAGAGCCAGAACCCGGCGTTCAATACCGCCAGGGGCTGCAGCAACAATACCGCGGCGAGCGCCAGCGCATAGGCCAGATCCGCGCTGATCCTGCGGCGACTCAGCAGTGCCAATATGCCCACCGCAGTCATGATCAAGGCGCGCTGTGCCGACAATGGCGCACCGCTGACCAGCGTATATCCTGCAGCAGCGAGCAGTGCAGCCACCCCCGCCAACAGCAACGGGTTCTGCGCATAGCGCCATCCCGTCAAACCCAGCAGACGACCGATCAGCCCACCCAGCATGAAAAAGCAGCCAGCGACCATTCCCACATGCAGACCGGAAATGGCCAACAGATGCGCGGTACCGGTGCGCTGCAGCAGCGCCTGATTCTCGGCATCCAGGCCAGTCTTGTCCCCCAATAGCAAGGCGCCTATCAATGCCTGGTGGTCGAGCCCGCGCCGGTGGATTTGCGCGCGCAACGCTTCGCGCACTGCATTCAGCCCGGTACCCGGAGTTAAAAATTGCGGCGCCCCATCCTGGTCGCGCACATAACCCGTGGCATAAATTCCCTGCTGCAACAGCCAGGCTTCATAATCAAATGTATGGGGATTGGCGCTGCCGCGGGGCCTTTTCAGGCGCACTGTCATTTGCCAGTGGCTACCTGCAGCCAAGTCCCTGAGGGTGGTGCTGTCCGCCCGATACCAGCCAAGCAGCAGGTCCTGCCCTACCAACCCCGGCGCCGACGCCTCAAGCACACGCGCGCGAAATCGAGCATCCAGGTAACCGGTAACGGACCTGGGTTTCGGACCAAATGAGAAAGTTGCGGGGGATTTTTGTGGGAGGGAGCTGAGTTGGACGCGAACCTTGAAGTCGGCTCCGTGCAGTGGAAGTGGCAGCCTTTGCGAAAGCGACTGATGATTCGAGGAAAGGCCCCAGCAAGTACCCAGCAGAAACGGCAGGACAAATCTGTAGAGCGCCCATCGTATACGCCCAGGCGCGGGCACCACACCGAGGACAACAAGGGCCCCCACGACCAGTACACATACGCCGGCCATCCCGGCAATGCCCGCGTCAAAAGGGAGTCTTGGCCAAAGAGCTACCTGGCCCACCCCCGCGGCCAATGCCCATAGCCCGAGACCCGGCCGGGCCTGTTTCCGGCACAGACTTCCCCGGTCGGGCACCATCCTAAGCCCTCCATGCATACCCAATCCGCCCTTCCCTAGGCCTTAAAAAACACCAGCACGCCCTTGGCTACCCCACCAAGTCGCCATGCATCAAGCGGTTCTGATTTAACTGACCTGGCTGGTGAGACACAAGCAGTAAGACCAGTCTGCGAGCGATCAACACTCCGACTAAAGCTGCCAATCACCCCATACCTGACTTTTAAATACCGCCCGGTCACAAATCCTTCAAATTACCGCCCAAAATCCGTCAAAAAACTTTCAAGAAGCTTACACATTTAACCTTTTTGTAACATTCGGTGTGCAAACTGCGCCGCATCTGAACTCAAGCTTACTTCTTAACACTTTTACGAGAAGCATATGAAAAAGACGGCGTTGACACTGGCACTGGCTGCAGCCCTCCCCTCCCTGGCAAGCG
The DNA here is from genome assembly GCF_009903625.1 of Microbulbifer sp. ALW1. Lineage (NCBI taxonomy): Bacteria > Pseudomonadati > Pseudomonadota > Gammaproteobacteria > Cellvibrionales > Microbulbiferaceae > Microbulbifer > Microbulbifer sp. ALW1. Next base: position 3,177,603 of record NZ_CP047569.1, read on the forward strand.
CAGAGGTATTTACCTATTACGGTAAAGCCAATGCATCGTTCCAGTCCAATGATGAAGGTGACGGCGCAATCACCGATGTCAAAAGTAACGCTTCGCGCCTGGGCGTGAAAGGTGAACTCGATTTCGATGCCGGAATCCAGGGCATTTACAAAATGGAGTACGAAGTCGACATCGCCGGAGAATCCGACGAAACCTTCAAGCAGCGGGATATCTATGCTGGCCTGCAGGGTGGCTTTGGGCAGATCATCGGTGGCAAATTCGACACCCCGATGAAGCTCTCACAAAAGCGCGTTGACCTTTTCAATGACTACGAAGGCGATATCAAAAGCCTGATCACCAAAAGTGACAACCGGGTTTCCAATAGCCTGCAGTACACCACACCGACTTACGCGGGTTTCCGCCTTGCGGCCGACTACATCAGCAACAGCAAAGCGGATATTTTCGATGATGAAGGCAATGTAATCGATACCCGCGACAACGGTACCTCCATTGCGCTGTCTTACGAAAACAATGGTGTTTACCTGGCCTATGCCATAGACAACGGCGTTGAGGCCAACGATTGGCAAGTATCCCGTTACACAGCCCAGTACAATCTGGGTAACTGGCAACTGGGCGGGCTCTACGAAGAGCAGGAAGATGATGAAAACATCAAAAAGGACGGCTGGGTTACCTCCGTCGCCTACAAAATCAACCAGTGGACTGCCAAAGCCCAGTACGGTCAATCTGACATCATCAAAACCGACGGTGAAACCTTCAGCCTTGGCCTGGACTACAAATTATCCAAGGCCGCCAAGGTTTTCAGCTTTTATACCAACGAAACGGCCGCAGGCGATTTTGAACGCAGCTACGTAGGTATCGGTACCGAGTTCAAGTTCTAAACCGCGCTGGTACCAGTAATGTAAAGAGGCCGCCTGGCAAGACGAGAGCTCTCGCATTGCCAGGCGGCCTCTTTGCGTTTGGATCACTTAACGAGATGCGCGGGCTGCATGTAGCTTTTTATAGCTCTCGATCAAACGCAGATGTTTTTCCAATCCTTCCAATTGCATATTGGTCGGGGTAAGGCCATAAAAGCGCAGACTGCCATCCACCGAGCCAACCACCGCATCCATGGTTTCACGTCCGAACATGCGCTGCAGATTGTCAATGTAATCCGCCAGTTCAAGCTCGTCATCCAGAGCGATTTCCAGTACTGCCCGCACCGCCTGATAAAACAGGCCGCGCGCTACGGTGTTGTCGTTGTATTGCAAGAAACTCTCCACCAACTCCAACGCCTCCTCGTGCCGCTGCAGGGCCAGGTAAATCAGCAGTTTCAGTTCAAGCACGGTCAACTGCCCCCAAACGGTATTTTCGTCGAATTCAATACCGATCAGGGTGATGATGGTTTCGTAGTTGTCGATCTGGCTCTCTTCCAGGCGCTCCACCAGGTCTTCGAGCTGCGCGTCGTCCAGTGTGTGCAGGTTGAGAATGTCCTCGCGATAATCCAGTGCCTTGTTGGTGTTATCCCAGATAAGATCTTCCACCGGATACACCTCCGAATAACCCGGTACCAGAATCCGGCACGCTGGCGCACCCAGATCCTCGTAGGTGGCCATATACACTTCCTTGCCCATCTCTTCGAGGATCCGGAACAGTCGATCCGCTTCGGTCTCATTGGAATCCGCGTGATTGCCGGAGAAGTCCCAGTCGACAAATTCGTAATCGGAGCTGGCACTGAAGAAGCGCCAGGACACCACGCCAGTGGAGTCGATAAAATGCTCGACGAAATTGTGCGGCTCGGTGACCGCGAGACTGTTGAAGGTGGGCGGCGGTACATCGTTCAAACCCTCGAAACTGCGCCCCTGCATCAACTCCGTCAGGCTACGCTCCAGCGCCACATGCAAGCTGGGGTGCGCACCAAAAGAGGCAAAGACACCACCGGTGCGGGGATTCATCAGGGTTACACACATCACCGGGAACTGACCACCGAGAGAGGCGTCCTTGACCAGAATCGGGAAGCCCTGCTTTTCCAGCTCTTCAACGCCCTCGAGGATTGCCGGGTATTGCTCCAGTACCGCCCGGGGCACATCCGGCAAGGCGATTTCGTGCTCGAGAATCTCCCTCTTCACCGCGCGCTCGAAGATTTCTGACAAGCACTGGACCTGTGCTTCGGCCGGGGTATTGCCCGCACTCATACCGTTACTGAGGAACAGGTTCTCGATCAGGTTCGACGGGAAATAGATTTCCTTACCATCCGATTTGCGCACGAACGGGAGGGAACAGATACCCCGATCGGCGCGACCGGAGTTGGTATCGACCAGATTGGAACCACCCAGCTCCCCTTCCGGGTTGTAAATGGCAAGGGTGTAGTCATCCAGAATGCCTTCTGGCAACCCGTCGTCCTCCTCCAGTGCAAACCACCGTTCATTCGGGTAATGCACAAACGGTGCATTGGCAATTTCCTCACCGAAAAACTGGTCGTTGTAGAAAAAATTGCAGTTCAGCCGTTCAATGAATTCACCCAATGCAGAGCAAAGAGCACTCTCCTTGGTAGCACCCTTACCATTGGTAAAGCACATGGGTGACGCCGCATCGCGAATGTGCAGGGACCACACATGCGGCACGATATTCCGCCACGAGGAAATCTCGATCTTCATCCCGAGATCCGCAAGAATCCGGGTCATGTTGGCGATGGTCTGCTCCAGCGGCAGGTCCTTGCCCTCGATCATCGTATGGTGCGACGCATCCGGCTCCACCATCAGCAGTGCCTGGGCATCTCCTGCCAAGTTCTCCACCGTCTCGATCTGGAAATCCGGCCCCGTCTGAATCACCTTTTTGACCGTACAGCGGTCAATAGAGCGCAGAATCCCCTGCCGATCCTTATCTGAAATATCTTCCGGCAGCTCCACCTGGATCTTGAAGATCTGGTTATAGCGATCCTCCGGGTCGACGATATTGTTCTGCGACAGCCGGATATTGTCCGTGGAAATGTTGCGTGACAGGCAATACACACGTACGAAGTAAGCTGCACAAAGCGCAGAAGATGCCAGGAAATAGTCAAATGGACTCGGCGCCGAACCGTCACCCTTGTAGCGGATTGGCTGATCAGTGATGACTGTGAAGTCGTCAAACTTGGCCTCAAGGCGCAGGTTATCGAGAAAGTTGACGTTGATTTCCATGGAAACTACCGGAATTAGGGGAATTGGAGTGGGCAAAGAGAGAAGCGCGGCATTATCCCGCTTTTAAGGCCCCTCGTCTTGCTGGGATCGGTTAAAGCCCAGACCTTGCTTCAATTGTGATCTGACGCAAAGCAGCAAACGCGCGTATCTCTATACTCACCGCCGAGTTTTTAACCAACAACACCCACCTAAGAGTAATAGACGAGGTACCGATGAAATTGCTCCGTATTGCCCTGCCCCTTCTGGCAGCCCTGTTTAGCGCCCCCTCTCTTGCCAACAATAACTCGGGCTTCGGGCTCGGCGTCGCCTATGATCTGGGCGCAGGCGTGACTGCACAGTTCCGGGGAACTTCCATCTTCGTCAACAGCGATGCCATTGCGGTAGATATGCGCCTGCAGAACTTTTACAACGACCGCCGCACTATGCACGCGTACATTGACGCGGGCGGCTTCTTCGAGGGTGGCGATCACGACGATTACAACGACAAAGCCGGTGTCCGCCTGCCAATCGGCCTGTCGTTCGGTATTGCACCGAGCCTGCAAGCCTATATCCAGGCAGTACCCAACTTTGCCTTTAGTGACAATGACCGCAAGGAAGGTTTTGGTGTTGATGGGGCCTTGGGCGTTCGACTGCGTTTTTAAGGAATCGGCCAGATCAGCCCCCTCACCCTGGATCGGTATCAAAACTGTACGCAGCCAGTTAAAAAGCCTCTACCAGAAAATGGGCGTAAAAAAACAGCAGGATGTGATTCGCATCCTGCTGTCAGGGGTTATGCAGATTAATTAGCTAGCGCAACCGATTACAACAGCTCGCCACCAATCTCCTCACAGGCTGCAGCGGTGTCTTCGTAGGTAATGAAGTTGTCATCGGCACAGCGGAAAGACGTTCGATACTTCGACGCACACTGTCCCTCGCCCGCAGAAATCAGGTCAGGATCCGCTTCCGGGTAATATTTCACGCTGCCATTGATGGTTTCCACCAACACCTGCCAGGATCCGGTTGCTTCAGACTGGGTCACAACTTCAGTGTCACCGACCCAACGAAATTCTTCGCAATAGTCTTCGCCCTCACCAGTCCAGTCGTTCCAGATTTGGTGCACGAGCATACCTTCGGAGGTATCGCCGCCGTCACCGCCATTTCCGGTATCCACACTAGGACCATCACCGGGAATTCCCGTGGCGCCTACGCCAAGTCGCTTGAAGTCTATCTGTCCCTCGCCGATCACGTTCATCGTCATGGCGTTACCACTGACAGTCAGTACCAGATCTGCAGTCCCTTCAAAGCTGGAAAAACCGTAGGTATTGGTATCGACAATCGTATTGCTAACGGTCAGCACACCCGTGCTCGGGTCATGGCTGTAGCTGCCCACATCCGCACCTTCATCTTCAACCTGCACATAGGTGCCATTGTTAAGGAAAGCCACCATTAACAGCTCACCCTCGTGAACGCCAGGCTCTGAAGACTCAAGTACCCACACGCCCTGAAGCCCGTTGGCCTCCACTCGTGCCGCAGGAATACGCTCCGCAAGCAGATCTTCACCACCGTCGAGCGCACTTTCAAAAATATCCAGATTGGCGCTGTTACCGGAAACGCTGAAGGTAATGTACTCGCCGTCTTCCTGATTGAAATCATTATCTGCAGGGTCGTACAGACCGATAGAACCGTTCAAGTCCGACGTGATCCCGGTAACGCTGAGCACCTTGCTGGCATCCAGGGAATAGGAGCCCCACTCCATGCCTTCTTCGGACTCGGAAGCCCCCTCCTTTTCCTCTACATGAATGTAGTTACCCGTGGACTCGTCAAAGGCCAGGAAAATGAAATGCTCGGCACCATTCCCGGTTTCGACACTGGTATCCAATACCCAGCCACCGGTGAGTGAGCTTTCGTTGGTATAGCCCAGTTGCTCGCTCGCAAGTGTTCCTTCCAGGTGATTCTGCGCAGCCTGCTCACTGACCAACCCGGTAACTGCAACATCTTGGCCGCCGTTTTCGATCAATGTCTGCACAACAGTGGATGCCGCAAAGGACGCCGGTGACTGATCAAAGAACGCCTCCGCATCCAAATTCGGATCCTTACTACCCTGTGCCGAGTCGCTGATGGTGATGCCATTAGCCGGATCCCCATCGGTATCCAGTGTCTGCAGCAGACGGGCCATATTTACCACCGCATTGGCAGAAGTATCGGTGGTCCCGGCAATATCCAGTGGCGTTACTGTCCCGGAAGCCGTAACGTCCGGGAATTCCAGATCACCGATAAAGAAAATGACCATATCACCGGGCTCGTAACCATATTGGCCGGTGGCATCGGTAACACCTTCATGGGTGGTGTTGCCTTCCGCGTCTGTCGTGCGGTAACCGATGTTGGCCACAAAGTTATCGAGAAGTACACCGGTCTCCGTGGGCGGCGCTTCACTGCCACCACTGCCACCACTGCCACCACTGCTGCTACTGCTGCTTCCACCGCTACTACTGCTGCTACTGCTACCGCCGCCGCTACTACTGCTACTACTACTGCTACTACTACTGCTACTGCTGCTACTGCTGCTACTGCTACTGCTACTGCTACTGCTACTGCTGCTGCCACTATCGCTACTACCACCGCCACCACCGCAAGCGGTTAACGAACTGACCAACAGGGCCGCGGCAAGGGCTGACAGGGGTTTGGTAAGAAGAAGGGGCTGCTTCATGAGTGGGAGCATCATGAAAATATCCTTTTTTATATCTATATCGAGGCTTTGGGGCGCAAGTTATGTTCGAGATCACAATCTAGCTGTGAACAACCGCCAGAAAAACGACATGCCATTCAACCTGACACCGACATCCCACGCATCCCCCAAATTGGGTATACGGGCTAGATTTGCCGCCATCTCCCATTCAAGCCCAATCCCTTTCCAGCCCGTCATACAGCCGCAAATAACACCGGCTTTGTGCTGCCCCAATAAAAAGCCCTCAGTAGAGGGCTCTATAATTGCGCAAAGGTCCATTTGAACAATATTCAATCTACCGCTGGATATTTAGGACGTGCCTCAGATTTATCTGTCCATCGAGGCCTCTGAAAGGAATAACTTACTCGGAACCCACACCACACCCCCGTGGCATCTTGGATTCATCAACTTCGATTAACAGGTGATCATTCTGGGCGCCACCCAAGGGAATCAATTTGTATCGATCTCCCCGCAGAAAAACGGAGAAATCTCCTCTAACACTAGTGATCTTGATACTGCTATTTCTAACCAGCTGGTCCGACTCGACGTCTCTTGCAGGTCCCACCCCATAAGGCTTCCCCGCGATGGAAAACATTCCTTCATGAGTGATATACAAATCACCAGACATGGCATGCTCCAGCGCCTCCCTGTGGTGCTCCGCAACGCCATAATCGTCAATCATCCGTTTGTCTGGAAGGAAATAAATACTCCAGCGCGAGCTATCATTTAACCTCCTCATGCTTCGAGATTTTATATAGGCGACTTTCCCGCCCGGCAAAATAACTTCCCGCAACTCTTCGCCGTCTAAAACCTCCTCAAAATGCACGCCGACAATATGAGCACTAATAGAAATCGACTTGATGTAATCGATGTACCCCTCTGAGTACCCCTGTGAACCTTCGAAATCTTTATCGAGGTCCGCCAGACGGCGATATTCAAAGATCTCTACAGCAAAGAGCTGGGCAGAGGCAAATAGGGCGATCACGATAACTGCCAGATTTCGAGTGAATTTCTCAATCCTTTGCATGGCACCAGTGCCCTCTTTTATTTAATACCACTAACTAATGGGATCTAGAAAATTACGCCACACACATTTACTTTCCATAGCCCGTCATTTCAAGGTAGCCCTCCCCGGTGTGACTGCCACTGACTGTCACCGGACCCTCCCAGTATCGCAAAGCACCGGAATTCCAGTATTCGCCGGGCCAGGACTGTATTTTGAGATCAATCTTTTCCGAAGGCACCTGTAACTTCCAGACGACCGGCACTTCGCCATAACGCGTGGCGCGGCTTTTAATTGGCCGTAGGCTGAATTTACTACTACCCAGTGTTTGCGCAGCGCCATCGGCGGCAACCAAGGTGCCGAAGAAATAGTCCTCCGCTCCGCGCACCCGAAACAACATCAGGTGCTGGCCGTCGTCCAGGTGCAGTGCCATCCAGTCCCAGCCCTCTTGATCTGATTTCAGGTACTGACTGCTCCACTCGCGATCGAACCACCCTTGCCCACTGACGTTATATTTTTCTGTACCTATTTGTACTTCACCACCGGTTACCTGCAACGGAAAACTGAAATACATCGAACCACCGCCCCCGGCAGATTTGGCACTGAACCCGCGGTCGCCATTCAATACAAAGGACGCCGATGGCTGCACTTGAAGACGGTAGCGGAAGTCCTCGCCATCAACGCTCAACACCCAATTCTTGTCTTCCAGGCTTTCGAGCTGCCAGTGATCAATCCAGGCTCTGAAAGGTTGTGTGTCTACCCCGGCCTGGCCAGTACCTCCCCGGGCTGCGCGGTCAGCGAAGTGATGATCGTCGGGGCGGCTCAGGGCTGCATGGGCGAACCAGACTACGTTGCGCTGCCAGCCCGGTTGCTTGTCACCGTAGGGACCGGGACGAATACCGGTGCGAAACAATGTCCACTGCACACCGAATAGTTCCCCATCCACCGTTTTCAGATTCGCAGTGAGATACCACCATTCGAGACGAAAATCGGGATGTGCCCCCATATCTCGTGGCAGGTTTATGGTCATGCCTGGAGCCGCCTGACGAAAACCCTCCGGCGAAGCTCTCAGCGCTTCGACAGAGGCATCGGTTGCGGGCTCTTTGGTGCAGCCCGCAAGCATGATGAAAATCAAAAAAATGAAACAGCGGTTATTCACTTTTTAACGACTCCAGCCGCACTGGATTGCCCACCAGCGCGCCCACAACCGCGCCAATGAACAGACAAAGTACCCACACCTGCAGCCAGAACCCTGGGTAGAAATGCAGCGGCAGCGCCCAGCCGAACGCTGCGGGATTAACCCGGGCAACCAGCACCCAACCTAGGAATATTCCCAGCGGTATCGCCAGAAGGCCCAGTAGACCAGTCACCAACATACTGTGGGCGATCAGCCGTCGGCGCAGGCTGGTGCGCTGTACGCCGCATACATACAGCAAGGTATAACTGCCCTGCCGCAGCCGGAAAATCGCCAACCCCATCAGTGCCAGCGCGGTCCCCGCCAGTATTAGGGTCAGCGTGTTTAAGAGACGGGTCATCTGGAAGGTTCGAGCAAACGCAGTGTTGGCAGCCTGCTTCAGTCCCTGCTGATCGCGCGGGCGACTGCCCGCGAGCCATGGGTATTTGGCCGGCCACTGCTGCCACCGTGTATTGCCGAGCTCTTGGCTGCCCAGCACAAACGTGGTGTAGCGATTCGGGAGTTCACCCGGCAAAGCCGCGATGGGCAAAAGTAACTCGCCTTCCGGCCGGCCATAATCGGCGTAGATACCGATCACTTTTAGGGCCAAGGCCTCCGTACCGAGCCGCAGGGTTACCTGATCGCCAAGGCCCAGCACCTGCCTTCGTGCCAGTTGTTCATTGATCATGACCCCGCCATTCGGCAGTGCATCCCATTGGTTCGCTGTCGCATCAAGAAATGGCCAGTCTTGCAAAAGTGGCGACGAGGGATCGACGCCCAATACGTCCACGGGCAGCGCCCCCAGCACGCCGCGCCCACGCACCATCGGCAGGACGCTGTTCACTCCTGGCAATGAACGCAATCTTTCACTGAATTCAGAAACGTCGACCGGGCGCCCCGGGTCGAGATAGAGATCTCCCTGCAAACGCTGGTCGAGCCAGCGCGCAAACGTGGATTCGAAGCCGGTCACCATTGCCTGTACCCCAATCGCCGCAGCAATCGCGAAGGCCAGTGCCGTGAGTGGCAGTTGCAATAGCCGGCACAGGGCGCGCATTTCGGATATGGACCACTCCAGTAGAGGCCGGCGATAGTGACGCTCGGCTCTGCCCAACAAGTACCCCAACAAGCACCTCAATTGTCCGCTCAATAATTCAGGCAGTAACAGACCGGCACTCACCAGGCAACCGAGTGTGGCGAGAAAGATCAGCCAGAGCTTGCCCGTCAGCAGCAGGCAAGCCAGTGACACACCGCCAATGGCGATAGCTCCCCACCAACGCCAATTTGCCGCCACTTCCCCCTGCCTTGCTTGGCTGAAACGCAACGCCGGGCGCCCCCACAAATCTGCGCAGGCCCAGGCCACCACTATGACGAGAATCAATACCAGACCGAGCCAGGTTCCCGCAGTGGGCGAGTGTTGCGCCAGTGCCTCAACATCGAAAAGACCACTGAGCGTTCCCCGGAAACCATCGCGCATCAGCGCTGCCAGGCGGCCACCCAGCCACAGCCCCAGGCTGCCACCAATCAGGGCAACCAGCAGAATTTCGGTAATCAGGGCAAGTCGCAACCGCGTCGACGGTACCCCGAGCCGTGTCAAAATATCCAGGGTACCGCGCCGCTGCTCCGACGCCAGGCGATAAACACTGCGCACCAGCAAGGCGGCCACCAACAGCGTCAGGGCACCCAGCGCGTTGAGACTGAGGAGAAAGGCATCTACCAGCGGGTCCGGCTCCACGCCATAGTCCTGCACCTGAGTGCGATATTCCGCGGGAAGCGCCATTCGTTGTAATTCCGCGGCCGGCAATAGAATCGCAAGGCTGCTGTGACCGTTCACGGCCAGTTCTGCCGCTACAGAAATGTCAGTCACCAGTTGCCCCACCGGCAGCCCGTCGATTACCTCCAGCGACAAGTCATCGGTGTTCGGCAACCCAAGTAGCTGCCAGCGCGTGAAGTCTTTCGTGCTGCCAAAAAATCGCGGGCGCTCGAAGGTGGCGATCATTCGCTCCACCAGTTGAACAGCGGCATCATTCCCCTGTCCCGAGGTCTCGGCGTACTGGCGCAGGCAAGCGGCACTGAAGGGGTCAATCCCGACCACCACTGGCGTGTCACTGGCCGTAAAACGCACCTCCATCCGCGGTGAAACGCAGAGCCCAGCGCGGCGCAACTGTGCGAAGTCCTCCACCCCGAGCTTGCGTTGATCCACACGCTCGATACTCAGTAACGGCTCCAGCGCCGCGCGGGAGCGGACAACGGCATCCTCTGCCGAGCCGGTCAGCGATCGGACGCCACTCCACAGCATGGCGGCACACACCAGGATCAACAGCAGGCCAATGAACTGCCCCGGGTGACGCTGGTAATGGCTCAGGAAGACACGGCCGAGTCCCATGGACGCAGGGCTCCTTCCCGCAGTTCGAGGATCCGATCGCAGCGCTGGGCTAGCTCCGGATTATGGGTAACGATCAACGCGCCCAGCGCGCGCTCGCGAATCGCGTCAAAAAACAGCGGTGCCACACGCTGGGCGGTGGCGTAGTCGAGGCTGCCGGTGGGTTCGTCGGCAAGTATCAGGGCCGGGCGCATGGCAAAAGCACAGGCCAGCGCCGCACGCTGGCGCTGGCCACCGGAGAGTTGATCGGGATAACGGTGTGCGGTGTCCGCAATATCCAACCGCTCCAGCAGCGCCCTACCCTCATGTTCTTGCAAGCCGGCGAGCCCAGCGCGAAAAGCAATATTGCGGGAAACCGTGAGCGTGGGGATCAGGTTGCCATCCTGAAACAATGTAGCGATACGGGTGCGGCGCAATTCGGCCCAATCGCTATCCGCAAGCAGAGAATGCGCGCGGCCGAACAGCTGCAGTTCGCCGCTATCCGGTGGAAGCAGGCCGTTCAACAGGTTCAACAAAGTGCTTTTACCAGAGCCAGAAGGGCCGATCACCGCCACCGACTCACCAGCGCGAAGTTCGAGCGATAACCCCTGCAGCACGCAAATCTGTTCGCGTCCGTTGTGGTATGTGCGGCTGAGGTTACGGGCCTGTATTAGCACATCGGTCATTGATCGCCACAAACACTCTGATAGGTACTTCGGAGATGGATATTTTGGGGACGGGTATTTCAGGCTAGCTTATACGACAGGTAATACGACCAGCCAGATACTGTCTCCGCGTAAATGTCACTCGCCAACATTCATTGTTTGCAGCGCGACCATCCTTTTGAAGGGGCGCAGAATTCGCTGAAAGTCCCCCTCCGGCTCAAACTGCGCCATCGCCGCCGCAATGCTTTCGATGGTCGACAAACTGTTCTCAAGTGACGAGTGACGAATCTGGTATTCCGAACTCAGCGCACCTTCAAAACTGACCTGGGGCAACTGCTGTAACACAGGGTGTAGATGCAATATTTTCTTGGACTTCCGCCAGGTGGCATCAATGACCACCAGCTGTTCCAACCCCTCAGCCTGAGGCGTTCCCGCTTCCATCTGCGGTACTTCCGGCAGCCAGCTCAGGGATGGATAGAGCAGCGCCGATCGGGGCTCCAACAGCCGCGCCAGCGCTTGCTCCGGCAAGGTCTCTGCCACAATCAACTCACTGTTTTCCAAACACAGGTGCGCCATGCGCCCAGTGTTGAACGGGTGCTTCTCCTCCTGAGGGTGCTGTATGATGAGCACCTTGATTCGATTGGGGATGTGCACCAGCGCGCTGCAATAGCAGACCTTGAGGGGGCGCTGGCAGCTCGGGCAGATTTCGCGTGGCATAAAGAGTTATGGATCCAGACTTTTCGATTGATGCATTAACTGCCCATTGGCTCTCCGATGCGGAGATGCCATTAGCCAACAAATTCTACCGCACCCACAAATTCCGCGGCAAAGCACGGCGGCACGATCCCTGTATGGTGATCCGGGATGCCCAAAAGCAGATAATTGCCTGCGGTTCGTTGCGCAGGCTGACAGACAGCCAGCTGCTGACTGGCGTTGCGGTTGTTGAAAACTACCGCGGGCACGGCGTGGCACGACGGTTACTGGAGCGCATGGCCGAAGCCTACGACGACAGTACATTCACCTTCCCCTATCTCCACCTGGTGCCTTTCTATCAGTCGCTGGGCTATATCGAGGCGGATGAAGCCGGCTTGCCATCGGCGATTGTGGATCGCTTCCATACCTACCAAAAGCAAGGCCGTGATATTGCGCTGATGCACTACCAGCCGCATCCGTAGACCAAGGCCCCCTCCAATTTACCCGCCAGTGTTTTGATCTAGACTTGGAGTGGTCGCTATTCGGGCCATTTCCACTGTCGCCAATCTCACCACCGGAGGAGCGCTCGATGACGATCAGCATTGCGAATCGGGCGAGATTGGTATTTGTCGTTGTGGTGTTCCTGGGCGTCGTGGCGGCGGCCATCTGGTACTACCAGAGCGCCGGACGGCATGCGACGTTTCAGATACTCACCGAAGATTCCGTATCCGGATTAATTGCGGGCGCGCCGGTGGAATTCCACGGGGTAGACGTCGGCCGGGTTACCGAGGTGGAACTCACCGGCCCCAGTTCCGTTCGCATTCTGCTGGATATTGAAAAAGATGCACCGGTAACCAGAGCGACCGTCGCCACCATCACCGCGCGCGGCCTCGCCACCCGCGGCTTCACCGGCTATGTCTACATACTGCTGGAAAATGTGGGTAACGAGCAGGGCCCTCTCACCGCCGCCCCAGGCGCCCGCTACCCGCGAATCCCCAACACCCCTTCCCGCTCGGTCAACCTGGACACGGCAATCAGCCAGGTCAATCAGAACGTGCAATCACTGACCGACTTGTTGCGCACTGTGCTGGATACAGACACCATCGCCTCCATCCAGCAATCGGTTGGCAACCTGCAGCAAGTTACCCAGATGCTTGCACAAAATCAGGAGAAGCTCAGTGCGATCATCGCCAATACCGAGCACGCCAGTGGTCGGCTCGGACCGCTGCTGGATTCCAGCAGTGACACCGTCAATGCACTCCGACAGGTGAGCCGAATGCTCGCGGGGAATCAGCAGAGACTCGACTCCATTATCGCCAACACTGAACAGGCGAGCGGCCGGCTGGGGCCGTTGCTGGAATCAAGCACCAACTCCGCAAATGCACTTCAGCTTCAGGTGCTGCCCGAGGCTTATCGGACCATGGCCACCCTCAACCAGCTGAGCCATTCGATGACCCGCCTTACGGACAAGATCAACCGGGATCCTTCCATCCTCGTGCGCGGCAGTGCCGCGCCACCGCTTGGTCCGGGCGAAGCCGAATGAGCGAAAACGGCTCCGCCAGCACACTATCTCAGGCACAAACAATCTGCCGCCTGCTGTTGGCCATTGCCGTCATGTTCACTGCCGGATGCACGCTGTTTTCCCCAGTGGAAAACGACATACGAGTAGCGGTAATCGATAAAATCCCAGTGGAGCGTCCCCAACAACAAAACCATTCGGCGACGCTGCTGGTACTTCCCACCGCCATCAATCCCGTCTACGACACCATCCGCATGGCGTACCAGACACAACCGCATCAAATCGACTATTTCAGTCGCCATCAATGGGGCGCAACCCCTGCGCAGATGCTGCTGCCGCTGCTCGCCCAGACACTGGAAAACACCCATTACTTCAAAGCGGTCACCACACCGCCCTACTTCGGGCCATACAATTACGGACTGCGAACGGAAATCCTTGAATTCATACAGGACTTCACCGCCACGCCCACACGTTTTCACCTGTCCTTACGGATACAGCTTGTGGATGGCACATCAAACCGGATTATCGCCAGCAGAGTGATTACGGTTCGCGAACCCATGATTCAAGACACCCCTGTCGCGGGGGTGGTGGCCGCCAACGATGCCTCTGCGAACGCGCTACAGCAAGCTGCCCAGTTTGTACTGGAACAGGTGCCGTAAAGAATTATTTTAGTAGCCTGCGCCAGGCAAGATTTTCTTCAGGGTATTATCCCGGCAGATGAAGTGGTGCCTTAGTGCGGCAGTGGCGTGTACGACAATAAATCCAACCAACGCATACCCCAGCCACATGTGCACTTCGATCAGCAGTTGAAACCGGTACTCGTTGTGCGCGATTAAGTCCGGCAACCGCACACCAAAGAAATAAACCGGAATACTCGCCGCAGAAGACATCAACCAACCGGTAATAGGCAAGGCGAACATCAACCCGTAAAAGCTCAGATGAACAAAGCGTGCGGCGACCTTCTGCCAGTCGGGGAGCTGAACCACCAACTCCGGCAGCACATTGCCGACGCGCCATGCCAGGCGCAACATGGCCAAACCCAACGCCAATATTCCGTATTCTTTGTGCAGCAGAATGAGTTCAATTTTTTTCTTGTCAAACCCGGCATCCGGCAGGCTGCTCATGTACAGCCCCAGAGCGATGAGTGCGATGAGTAATACCGCCATCAGCCAGTGAAGCAAAATGGCAACTGCGCCATAATGCTGACTCGTATTTGTTATCTTTGTCATTCGACGCGGCTGACCGTCAAGCAGAGTTCACGCACATTCTTTTCACAAAATTGCGCCAAATATCAACGCGACCAGGTAGCCGCCAAGCCTGGGACCTGGCATCTGAAGTACCCTCATCGTATTTTACTTAAGCATATTAGGTGGTTCGCGAAAAGTAACTGCCACCTTGAGACAAACCACACGACAAGAATTTATTCTTTCGAGGCCCCATGCATAATATGACCCGACTAAGCTGTTAACGCGCGAGAAAAAACGGCTCGTTAAATGGAGGCCCCATGCAAGCCCTGCCCCACCATTACCACGTCACTGCAAGAGCAACCGCTGACGGCAACGTCAACCTGACCGCCGAAGGAGTCGCGCCGCTGCTCTCAGCGCCGCCAGTACAATTTGGGGGCCCCGGTGACCAATGGTCACCGGAAGATCTGTTGACCGCCGCTGTAGCTGACTGCTTTATCCTGACGTTTCGTGCCATTGCGAAGTTCAATCAACTCGAATGGACATCCTTGGAGTGCAGCGCCACAGGCACCCTGGACAAGGACGGCCGCAAGACCTGCTTCACGGCGTTTGAAGTGAATGCGAAACTGGAAGTACCGGCAGGCTCGGACAAGGAAAAGGCACACCAGCTGCTGGAGAAATCTGAGGAAAGCTGCCTGGTAACCAACTCTCTCAGTGCCGCGGTAACGCTGAATGCAGAGGTCACGGCTAAGTAACCTCTGATTGCACCTTTTACCACTGGCCCACTAGCACCAGGCCTAAGCATTCGTTAGCGGTCAGATAGCGGCTTATCTCGACGCGTCTTCTGCGCCGACATCATAGAAGTTCTGCGATATTGCTCATCGCAATAGATAGCGTTTCTCTGCCGTTCCTGAGCACCTACCGACGCTGCAAAATAATTTTTTTGACACCAATCTGTGCTTTGTTGAGCCGGAAAAGGCTGTTCAAGCCCATAGCTACTCGCTGCCGGTGGAGCACTAGAACAGCCTGCGAAACCAATCGACAACAAAACGCAGCCGCAAAACATTCTTATATTATTCATATCTTTCCTCCTTGGAATTTAATGAACCTAAAGAAAAACCGTTTACCTCTGCTTCACTGAAGGACCATTGCTTCGATTACTTGGTGCCACCTGATTTCAACACGTCCGTCTCAAATAGTCACCCCTATACCGTGATCCAGGTCACTCTTTCAGGCAACAGTGCGATCTTCCTGCAAATGGCACGCTTTTTCCGCGGTCCTTTTTCGCGCTCCTTTTTATCGATGCCCCAGCGCGAAATCGATCGCCGCACACACCGCGACCGCCTGTGCGGTATTGCACTGTTCCGGGGTCGCGCGGGGGCTGTCGGGATAGACCTCGGTGGTGGTCTTAAAAGGTGCATTGGTGATACTGGCACACAACCCCAGTTGCTTGAGCGGGTATTCGATAACGCCGCGCGCCACCACCGGCGAGCCGATGATCTCGTTGTTGTCATCCGCCGGGGCGATATGGGTGACCTTCTCTACGGCTGCGATCACCGCCTGCTGAAATTCCGGCTGCGGGTTTTCGCTGTCGTCTACCAAGTAAAAACCGTCGGGAATACCGCCCGGAGTGAACAGCTTGCCGTCGCGGGCGGCCAGAGCCGGGCGAAACTCGGATTCGTCGGTATCGGTGGTTTCGTGCAGGTCGATATGCATCACTGCGCGGTCGCGGATCGGCGCCACCAGTTCCAGCAGCGCCGCCGACTCTTCCGCCGGGCTGTTTTCGTAAAAAGAGCGGTTCGGGTCGATGGCATTAGGGTTCCAGCGGTTGATGCGCTCGTAGCCCCAAGGGCTAACGCAAGGCGCCACCAGCAGATTGACTCGGCCCGCGTAGTCCGAGGCATGCCGATCCACAAACTGCAGCGCACCATGTACTCCACTGGTTTCATAGCCATGCACACCACCCGTCACCAGTACCACCGGCAGATCGTCATTCCAGTCGCGGCTGCGGATCGCCAGGAGCGGAAAACTCTCGCTGCCATAGTCCAGACGTCCGTACTCTTCCAAGTCAAAGCGATCGTGCAGGCGCTCAATCTTGCTTACCACCTCAGCCGTATAGCTGCGGTGACAGGTCTGTCGCGACAACCACTCGGCGCGTTCCGCGTCGCCCCAGGGTGTGCCGGGGGTACCGATTGGATAGAAAGCGGGGGCCGTGTTCATAGTGCGTGTTCTCCGGTAATAAGCGAGCATTCTAGCACCCCAGAAAATCGACCTTAAAGCCCGCTTTAATCCTACACTGGGAGCGGCAATTTTAGGCAATCAGTGTAACTGGGCGACAGGCTCTCAACGGGACCTTACCGGGAAGAATCCCTGCCGTTTTGCAAAGGAGAATGGAATATGGGATTCGTCACAACCAAGGATGGTGTAGAGATTTTCTACAAGGACTGGGGGCCGAAAGACGCACAGGTCGTCTATTTTCACCACGGCTGGCCCCTCAGCTCAGACGACTGGGACGCCCAGATGTTGTTTTTTGTGGAGAAAGGATTTCGGGTAGTCGCCCATGACCGACGCGGCCACGGGAGATCAAGTCAGGTCTGGGACTGGCATGACATGGATCACTATGCCGATGACACGGCAGCCGTGGTTAAGCATCTCGATTTAAAAGGTGCCGTACATGTCGGTCATTCCACAGGAGGCGGTGAAGTCGTTCACTACATCGCGCGACACGGAGAAGATCGCGTCTCCAAGGCCGTCATTATCGCAGCAGTGCCACCCATCATGGTAAAAACCGAAAGCAACCCGGGCGGACTGCCAAAAGAGGTATTCGACGATCTACAGGCCCAGCTCTTCGCCAACCGCGCGCACTTCTACCACGAGATTCCGGCCGGTCCCTTCTATGGCTACAACCGTCCAGACGCAAAACCCTCACAGGGAATTATCTGGAACTGGTGGCGTCAGGGTATGATGGGGAGCGCCAAGGCGCACTACGACGGTATCGTCGCCTTTTCACAGACTGACTTTACCGAAGACCTCAAGAAAATCACCATTCCTGTTCTGGTGATGCATGGTGACGATGACCAAATAGTGCCCTATGAGGATTCCGGCCCGTTATCTGCAAAGCTACTTCCAAATGGCACACTGAAAACCTATTCCGGATTTTCCCACGGCATGCCTACTTTCAATGCCGACACCATCAATGCAGACCTACTGGCCTTTATTCAGGGTTAAACATATAACCGGATGCCAGCCACAGGCATGACTGGCATCCATTTATCCTTCAGCGCGGCCGCTGGCAAGAATGCGCGCCTCGACAAATCATTAAACGCCACGGTGGTAAAGCCCGGCTTTGGCGAGCAACAACATCCTGTTTTCATTTCAAGCCGATACTCAATCGGTCAGCCCAAACAGACCCAGCTGGCCATCCACCAGACTGTCAAAATCCAGGTCGATGAAGGGCAATATGGCATCGGCCACCGGCTTGAGCTGTTTGTCGATGTAGTGCTGGTAATCGATCGGCGACTGGAGGTAATCCACCGGCTCCGGGCCATTGAGGGTAATTACGTAGTGAATCCAACCCTTGTTCTGATATTTGGGTGAAAGTCCCTGCTGGCGGCGGTGTTCGTCGGCCAGGCGCGCGGCGCGCACCTGGGGCGGTATGTTTTTTACGTATTGCTCCAGCTTGCGCCGGAGCCGCTTGCGGTAGACCAGCTGCTCATCCATCTCCCCTGTCCGGGTTTTCTCCACCATCTCGCGGATATAGTCGGATGGATCTTCACCCTTAAACACCATCCCGTAGAGTTGGGTCTGGAACTGCTTGGCCAGGGCCGTCCAGTCGCTGCGCACGGTTTCCAGGCCCTTGAATACCAGCTTTTCCTCATTCCCGTTCACCACCAGGCCCGCATAGCGTTTTTTGGAGCCGGCCTCCGAGCCGCGGATGGTAGGCATCAGAAAACGCTGGTAGTGGGTTTCGAATTCCAGCTCCAGTTCGCACTCCAGCGCCAGCTCGTCTTTGAGCTTGTTCTGCCAGCGCGTGTTTATCTCGCTCGCGAGACTCTTACCGATCGCATCCGCCTCTTCCGGACTGGGTTGGCCACTCAACCATACAAAGGTGGAATCGGTATCGCCGTAGATGACCTGGTGTTTCCCTCCATCAATCTCCTCAATCCACCGGGCCGTCTGCTGCATGATCTCGTGACCGCGCAGGGTAATGGAGCTGGCCAGGCGCGTGTCGTAGAAACGGCAGCCGCCACTTCCGAGAACCCCGTAAAAGGAATTCATGATGATCTTGATGGCCTGAGAGCGCGCGGCATCCTGCTCCTGCTTGGCGATGTCGCGCTGGGCCCAGAGGTTGGTAATGATGTCCGGCAGGAAGTGCTTGTCACGGGAGAAGCGCGCGCCGCGAAAACCGGGGATGCTGTTTTTATCCGCCCCGCGCTCTTCCGTTCCCTCGACCGCGCCCTCTTCCGGCCCCTCGGCCAGCCCCACAATCAACCCCATAGGATCGATCTTGAAGGTCCGGATAATGCTGGGGTACAGGCTCTTGAAATCCAGCACCAGCACGTTGTCGTACAGGCCCGGCCGGGAGTCCATCACATAGCCGCCCGGGCTGGCCAGGCCGCCGTCGGCCGGCAGGTTCGGCGCAACATAGCGGCTGCGGTGCAGCCTGGGCAGGTAGAGGTTGGTAAAGGCTGCCACCGAACCACCGCTGCGGTCGAGTTCGAGGCCGGTGAGCTGGGCCCGCAGGCGCAGATAATCCAGCAAGCGGGTGTGCTGGAAGATATCCCAGACCAGGCGGCAGTCTTCCAGGTTGTAGGCGGCGAGCTTGGGTTTGTTATGGCGAAAGTCGTGTTCAATCGCCGCCAGGCGGTTGTCCACGTCTTCGGTGTCCTTGCCTCTGCCCAGCAGGGTCTGGGCCACAAACTCCAGGCTGAAGCTTTCAAAGTTGTAGGTGGCGCTCTTCAGTCCGTCGATGCCGTCCAGCACCACCCGGCCCGGCAGCGTCACGAAGCCCTGGTTGCCTTCCCTGCCATCCCGCCAGCGGGCATCGGTACCACCGCGCCCCAGCTTCAGGCGCAGGCCGTAGCGCCCGGCCCTTTTCAGCAGCAGCCGAAAATCAAAGTCCACCACGGACCACCCAATGATGATGTCCGGGTCCAGGGATTGGATCCTGACCTCCAGCGCCTCCAGCAGCGCCCGTTCGTCATCCACCCAGTGGATGATGGTTTCAGCACTTTCAGGCTGTCCCACCATCAGCACCTCTTCCACGCCATGGCCGTAGAGACCGACGGAATACAGCTCACCCTTGCCGGAGCACTCCACGTCCAGAGACACCACCTTGAAATCCGGCTGTACCTCGGCGCCCTTGAGGCGCACCTGTCGGTATTCCGTATAGCCCTCTTTGGCCCGGGCCACGCCTTCAAAGTAGAGGCCTCCTCGGGCAAAGCGCTCCATCAGGTAGCGGTCGTGGAGACGAAAGTCCGCTTCAAACACCTCGATGCCGCGTGCTTGCAACTGGGTCTGGGCCCGGCGGTGGGCGTCGATGGCGGGGAAATACAGCATGGCCGCCTCCTCGCGGCCAAAGGTCTGGAAGCCCAGCTGCTGCCAATCGAAAGGCACGCCGGCCAGCGCCTCGGTCACTTGGGCGTGGTCTGCCACCCTCACCATAAAGACCGGACGCTCACCTTCAATGACCAGCTTGACCGGGCCCTCGGGCGTGGCCAGCCAGTAGTGGATGCAGGTGCTGCCGCGCTGGTCAAAGCTGTGGCGGCTTAGGAGGAATCCTTGAGGCAAGAGGTAGTACTTCGTTGAGGCTTCGGTTAGAGACTGACGCCATTCTACTGGATAAATACACAGATATCAGTAGTCGCCATAGCTAGATGCCAGGGCTCTGACAGCCCGCATAAGCTATGCCTATACTCCCATCAATCCGACTCACGCAAGGAAAATAAATACCGTAGATAAGTCCTGTGTTAAGGATAGGCCACAACCACTTCCAGGTTTAATGCGGTATTGCAGGTAACGAGAACTGGGCGATTTCGCCTTAAAAGACAAAGGGCCACTAGGGCCCTTTGTCGGAATGGTTAAGCTTGTACATCAACGAGTTATGTTGATGGCGCCTTGTACCGTAGTCCAAAACAACTCACGAATACCGTCACCATTGGTGTCGACCAGTTTCATACTACCAGGCGTGGACGTATCACTTAACTTCGGCGACTCAGAGATGATCTTGCCGCTACTCGGATCCGCCTCAATGAAGAAGTGATCATAGTATTCACCACCGAACTGGACGTTCAACATAATATTATTAGCGGAATCGCCGTAATCCTGCATTTGCATAGAAAGGATTTCAATATCTGGGAAGGACGCAACGCTTCGCAGTGTAAAGTCCGAGTTCAGCAGCAGCAGCCAAGTATCCCCTGCACTACCATTGGTCAGGGCAAGCACGATTTCATTATTACTGTCGCCATCCACATCGCCAGTGGTAACGCCGACCATATTAAGCCGATCAAAATAGAGGCCAAAGTACTCACTACGCTTCGCTTCCGGAATATCATTCAGCGAGAAAGTCCGCGTAATGGAAGCAGAACCTTCCCCAGGAGTGATCAAGTTCAAACTCTGCGGTGTGTAGCTGACAAGCTCTGTGGCATTGGTGCCATCGAAATCAACTACTTCAAGGCCTATACCACCGGCGTTTTCAAGGTGCCAAAGTTGTTGAAAGGTTTCACTATCAAAGGCGTAGACGGAGCCCAGTTCAGTCGTCAACACCATTGCAGTATTGGAAGTAGATGCCAGTTTTGCGTGAGCAACCGCTACAACCTTACCGTCCAGTTCTGAGCCGGTCCAGACGAAGGACTCCGAGAAGAAATCATAAATTCTCGGTACCGAGTCCTCGGCATAAAGTAATTGGCTAGTACCGTCGCCCCCCAAATCGGTAATACCACCAGAAAACGCGGAAGACCTGTGGAGTCTCGGTATTCCGGCTTCCCAAGTCATCTCTCCATTACCGGGGTTCATAAGCCCAAGATAAAAAGCTTCACTACCGAAATCCACTTGACCCATGGCCGCCAGCTTTACGCCTTCACCATTGAAGTTTACCGTGTGCAGGTTCGACAATTTGCTCGTCAGATAATTCGGCTGTGGCGTGGTCCATTCCAGCTCAACATTACCGTCACCGGACATATCCGAGTAAGTCTTGGCATGCCCTCTATCTCTGAAGAAAAACTCAAGCTCAGGATCATCATCGAGATTGACAATAGCCATCCCCTCACCCCATGCACTAGAGCGCGAGCTGTTCCAGTGCGGAACTAATTGCGGAGACGCTTCGGCATCAAACGAATACAGTTGACCTCTTCCAACACCATTCTCAGTGGTTAAAATTTCTGATTTACCATCGCCATCTGTATCGAAAGCGAATATGTTGGTCGTATAAACCGGGTTTTGCACTTTTACACCCTGCGCAACGGCATCAAACAGGGTGAGATAGTGGGAGCTACCGATTTCTGGATTTTTCAGAGCGCCGATAATTTCGCCAATTCCATCGCCATCAACATCGGCAATTTCAATATCGTGATCATACGACTGCTCATTGAACCCGCGAGAGTAGTGCCACTCCAACTCATAGCCTTCGCCGTTGAGGCCGAAGAGATAGCCATTGTCTGTAGCAATCTCGAGTGTTGGGTCTTCATCAACATTGCCAGTGTCCAGGTTAACCCCAAGCGGTAACGAAGGAGACTGCCATACTAGAGAAAAATCTGATGCCTTGAGTATGGTTAAGCACTGCTCACTAGAATTGTAAGAGCCAAGCATGTCGACCAACACCACGATCTCTAACTGCCCGTCATTGTCCAGGTCCGCAGTGCGAATGGCGACTACTTTGTGTCCTTCGACGGTCGCCACCTGCCTCGCTTTTTGATCACCATCGAACATATACAGGTTGGTCGTTTTCTGCGTTTGGCTTGTGTACGCATCTAAGCCGACCAGTATTTCATCAGCGGAGTCGTCATCCAGATTCGCAGCGACTGCACTGGTAATTCGAAGATTTTTTTCAGTAAAGGCGAAGGGGTACGCCCAGGTTATGCCATAGCCTGTACCATCAAATGCAGTTGCGTAGAGCCGATTTCGCGTATGGCTAATCATTGATTCCGGCTTACCATCACCATCCAAGTCGGCCGTTACTCTCGGACTGGGCGAGCTTATTCCTCCAGAGAGAGGCCATTGGCGGTCGCTATCTACGATCGTGATCGCTCCGCTAACCGGGTGCTGCTCCTCATCCTGTTGGACTGAAATCTCCCAGTACGCATCCATCTGAGTATCAAACATCGGGCCAGTCGGTGTCCAAGTAACTGCACCGGACTCGTCTCTAACCATACCATTAGGACGGGCGAGAAAATTCCAGGTATAAGGATCATTGTCCGCATCTTCGATCAGAACCTGGAAATTGGCCGCCTCACCATACGCCGCAGTCTCTGGCATATTGAGCACAGTAATTTCCAGCGGACTGTTTTGGATTACCGTATCCTCAGACTTGCTCACCATGAGCTCGCCATCACTCACGATTACGGTGACCATTACCTGGTCGTCTTTGGAAAAGTGAGTAGACGGCAAAGTCGCTGAGTCTAATGACTCAATTTCCTCACCGTTAACAAACCATTGATAGTGATTGGTAAGAGCCTGCCCATCAACGTCCGAAGCTTCGACAACAGCACGCAAGTCCGTGTTTGTGTAGGCGGGCAAATCAGTCAGGGTGAGACTGCTGAGAACGGGAGGAGAGTTCACTACCTCGACAGTAACTTCCATTCGGTCGGAGGTGGACTCACCATCACTAGCGGTCAAGGCAAACACCAGGTTGCCAAATACATACGGGCTATTAAAAGTGGGATCTGCAGCAGTGCTATCGCTCAAGGTGACCGGTTCACCAGAAATTTGCACCCACTTATAAGTCAGTGCATCTCCATCAAGGTCGGTTGCACTTCCCTTCAGAGTTACAGCACGGTTGGTTTGAACACTGCCCTCTGAAGAGGCCGAGACTTCAGGCTTACGGTTGTCGATGGTTATCTCAGCGCTGCCGGTAGCTTCCCAATTACCGTCGAAGACCGTAGCCGTAACCTCCACCGTGTCACCCTTGACGTAGTGACTGCTGTCTAGCGTGTCGGCAGATTGCTCATCGAGCAGCTCGCCATTCACACGCCACGAGTAGCTTAGCGTTAATTCGTCCCCATCCGCGTCACTCGCTTCCAGAATGGCGGCAAGTGGAGTATCGGTATAAGCCATTTCGGGTAAAAGGCTGAGACCATCGACCCTGGGGGCGTTTTCAACCTTAACAGTAACGGTAACGGGCTCGGATTGATCTTCTTCATCGGTAGCCGTTAGCGAAAATATCAATTCGCCGGCCTCATCAGGTGCGATGAAACCAGATTCCGCTGTAGCCGTATTGCTGAGCTCTACCGAGTCACCGGATACTTGATTCCACTCGTAACTAACCTCATCTTCATCAGCGTCACTTGCACTACCGTACAAAGTAACTGCACTTCCTGTTTTCACCAGGCTCTCGGCCTGTGCCGTCGGCTGAGGAGCACTGTTCAAGATAAGGGTACTGGCACTCTGCACTGCGGTGCTAGCGCCGTCGCTCACAGTCACCTCTACCGAGACTGTATCTCCTTTGACGAAGTGCTGAGCATCAAGTGTCGCGCCCGTTTCGCCTTCTATGCTTGCTCCGTTGACCAGCCATACATACTCCTCATCCAGCTGAGTACCATCTGGATCATTGGCATCCAATGCAGTAATCAGCGTCGTTTCAGTGGTCGCCATTTCCGGAGTGATAGAAAAACCATTGATGACTGGTGGTTGGTTCGAATCACTTCCAGACGAGCTGCTGCTTCCTCCACTACTACTGCTACTACTGCTACTGCTACTACTGCTACTACCACCGCTACTACTGCTACCTCCGGAAGAATTCCCCCCACCTGAATTACCACCGGAAGAGCCGCCCCCACAGGCAGTAAGCGAAATTGCGATAAATAGAGACCCTAGAATATTCAGTCCCCGAAGGCGGTAAGCCTTTCCTTTCGTTGCCATGTATCCTTTCCTTGTCACCGCTCGTTTAAATACATATCGAGCTGTGTTACTTCGAACAAATTAATATTTCAGATCAAGTTACTTTGAGCATGTTATTTTTCATGCGTTTATTATTTGGCGCGATTCTCTCCTATTAAAAGGAGCGTAACAAGTTACAAGAACTCCAATAACGGTGACATGGAACACCATTAATGAAGTTTTTTCGTTTAAAACGTAAAAGCTGACCGAAGCCAGCTTTGCAAATTGCACGTTAGTGCCATTTAAATTAGAAAATCAATTCAGCATTTAATCCGCTGAAAACAGATTCCAAGTAAGTGCAGATCACCAGTGATCTGTTCTAACCCCAATATCGCAATAATTTCGAATTATTCGATGATATTGAATAGCCAAGGGGGGAGATCACCGCACAAAACGTCCAGCGTTTGAAAGCCATTTACGCCGAGGCTCAGATCACTCCGGCCTCACTGTAAATTGAAAGCGGCAGGATGGGCGCGGATTCAGCGCCTGCCCTTCCCGCCCTTCCCCCCATAATTAACCTGGAGCTGGTGCTGTACACTTCGGCCGAGTTTCGGGATTTAAATCAAAAACGAAAGACTGTAATACACTTTTCTGAACTGCTTAATTCAAAGACCTCCTCACAGAATTCAACCAGAAAAGATTGCGATTCAATGAGAACTTGGTGAGCACATTTCAACTAGACGGGAAAAACTTGGGCTTTAGTACTTTTTTGACGCTAGCCCCAAAAAAGCCAAGCACCAATAATTGACTCTGACACGAATTATTCTGGTACGAATGATACCTGTGATGTCGCGGCGCAATTCGTCGCGGAGTTGACAAGCGACCCTTGAATGAACAGTCAAGCTGAGCGAATATGACCGCGCCCGAATGAGGAGTGTTCGCGCCGCCGAACAGTAAACATCGGCAACCTAATAACAGCCAGGGAGGCAAGACAGTGACTCTCCATCTCCAAGTTACCAAGCAAACCTTCGCCAACCGCATGCGCGATGTCTGGAAGGACTGGAACCGCCCCGGCGGAAGCCGGACAACCCGTCGGCGGCAGTCGATCGAGCAGGCGATTCGCGGCATGACGACCTTCATGCCCACGCCGGCAGTATCCCACAACAATCTGGGCCCGGGCCTATGCGGCTCCTTCAGTTGGGGCAGCTGGCGCTTGAGGCTAAACGCCAACTACACCAACAACGCCAATCTGATCTACGAGGACTTCGTCGAACTGTGCGCAACCATCTACCACGAGACCCGCCACAGCGAGCAGTTCTTCCGTATCTCGCAGGGTCTCGCGGGCGGCGAAATCGAATTCCCCGACCAGAGCTCGAGTTCCAAGATAAACGCCCACACCAGTGTCAATGGCATGGGCACGGTTCAGGATCGAATCCGGATGTTCAAGGATGTCAGCCAGGGCACCGACGTGACCGCGACGCCCCAGATGATCTCCAGATGGCTCAGCGTGCCGCTGAACGTGTCCAATCAAGCCTCCCAGAACGCGCGCAACAACTTTCGGACCTTCTGCGGGACGGCCCGTCCGATCTGGTTCAAGCGTACCACCATCAAACTCGAGGTCGAGGAGTGGATGCGGGAGTGCTACAAAACCACCCTCTCCGGGGTCGGCAACTTCGCTCAGAGCGATCACTCGCCATGGAATTTCTACGCTAACCAGCCCACCGAGCGTGACGCGCACGGCATCGAAGACGACGTAACCGGGCTAATCGAAACCGCCGTCGGCGTCCGCGTCGCCCAATACGGTAACCGGCGCCGCAGCAGCAGCAAGTTCAACCACCTGTAAGACACCGCTGCCAGGGTTTCCGAGCCGAATAGATAGGGCCAGACCAACATTATCGAGTGAATCTTGTTGTGCTTACGCGATTCAAAAATGTTGATCTGGCCCCTTTTATTTCAACTGAGAAAAATTCTTCGTTTCACATTCATCTCAAATCAGACGGATAGAATAAGCTCTTCAACGATTGCATGAGGATATAAGGACATGTCTATTAACGAGCACGCGACCAAGGAACAAGTAAGTCGACTGGTTAACACCGCTCTGGCAGCGATTAAAAACAAGGATAAAAATCCGAACTGGAATCAGACTCTGAATCAGACCATGGATCAACTCGCCCTGATCAGCCGGAACCTGAATACTGCCAAACATGGCGTACAGCACTTTGGTAGAGTGATGGCGACCGACGCCCATGGACACAACGCCTACCGAGCCAATCAATCCGTAAACTCGAAGCTAGGAACACTCTCATCCCTTGAAGACTTCCTCGCCAAAGAATGGAAAAAAATTGGTGATGCGATTAAAGCGGATATGAGAAAGCTACCGACGGAAGGCAAGACCGAATTGGAACTCCTGGATATGCTTGCGGGAGAAGTTGAGTCATTCGATAAGTTACTCAAGCAAAACGTCAGCCAGGTTTCAAAGCACCAGTCCAACCCTCATCAAACGATGATCATTCAAAGAGAAATCACCCAATTAAAAGCAATGCCTGCTCTTACGGCGCCAAGCATGCTTATTCTCATTTCCATAGGCATTCGGCTATTTGCGATGTTCGTTGGAGCCAAAAACGTGAATAGCAGTAAATAGTCGCGATTTCCCTTTATTTATTAGAAAGGATCAATCGATCTGGCGGCGAGCCTCATTAGACCGGTGGGTGAGCGGCTCACGCACCCGGCTTACCTGATCGCGCTTGTCCGTTTTCTTTTTGGGCTTCTTTTCCTTTTTCTTTTTCTTTGGTTGTTCGCTCTTTGGTTTCTCGCTCTCAGGTTCCTCGTTCTTTGGTTGCTTGCCCTTCTGGGGCGGAGCTGGCTTCGCGGCAGTATTGCGCCGATCTTTAGGCGCATTGCGCTGGGGCTGGCCGCGCTGGGTTTGCGGTTTGGGCCTTTCGCTTACCGTGCGCCGATCAGTTGCCGGACGCTCTACTGCAGGAACAACTCTTGGGACGCGATTGCCGGTGGGCTTGTCCGCAACTTTGACTACCCGCTCGTCCCGACTTGGATTCTGACGTGGATTCGGGCGTTCATTACGGCGATCCTCTCTCCGGTTATCTAGGCTCCGGTTATCTAGGCTCCGGTTATCCACCTGAGACGCCCGCCGCTTTGACTCGGCTGTACGAGCAAATCCATGTTCACCGCCTCGGCCACGATCCAGGTCCTGCCCACGACGATCCTGGCGTTCCTCACGGCGATCATGTCGATTCCCGTTGCCTTCATGCCGCTCCCGCCGGTTGTAACCGTCGTCATGATCGTGCCGGCGTGGCGGTCTGTAGTCGCGTCCTCCGGCATAGCGATGGCCGTGACGGCGCAAGCGCGTATGCCAGCGATCATTGAAGTTTGTCGAGATATAGAAATTGGGGGCCGGATACCAACGGCCACCCCAGTGACTGGCACTGATCCAGTGGTCCTGATACCAACGATAGTAACGCCCCTGTCGATAGAAAACGTCGCTGCGGTCGTAGAATACGTAAACACCGAGGGTATCGTCATAGTAGCGATAGCCGGGATCGGTGATCACTGTATAGGAGTAAACCGGAGGCGCCTTGCGGACATAGGTGCCCCCGCCGATCACCGGCGGAGCTGCTGGGTAGGTGACACAGCCACCGAGCGTCAAAGCGATGGTGAGAGCGGCGAGTAATCGGTATGGGACCTGGCGCATGGTGCGTTTTCCTTGGATTCACACCTGCTTTTTAACCCGCCGCAACTGAATCGACCCTGAATTTACTCGCAAAAGAACAGAGACAACCAATGTTCACGGCAAAGTGATGCGCACCCAGCCCAGCGCCCTGCCCCGCAGTTCCCGGCGCCGATACTACCGGCTGAAGTAACGCACATAAATACGCCCAAGGGCCGGCATCACCTTGCTTACACCCTGATCAGACCACGGAGTTACCAGTAGGTGCAGGTGATTGGTCATCAACACCCAGGTATGTACCTGAATTTCGAACTCCTTGGCAAACTGTTTTAGTCAACCGGCGTAGGCGATCATGTCCTGCCCTGAACAGAAGCACACCTGCCGGTTGTTGACCCTCTGTATGACATGCTGCGGAACCCCTGCCGGTCCGAGGCGAGGCTATCTGGCCATCGAGTTTTCCATTACCTTTTTGCCATGACCTTAGACTAATGGATGGAGAAGTCAGTGGATGCTAATGGGTGTCACAATGTTGATCTGCCTCCATTTATTCTGACGACGCAGCCTCACCCCCCGGTAATGTCGAAAACTACAAATGCGTGTCGCTTCTCATTGTCAGTAGGCACTACCTCGACATGCAGCTCCCCGGCACCGAATACGTACTTGCAGCCATCAAGCCGACTACAAAGTCATATTTTCAATTTGGAAATTTGAATTAATTCTCACCGACTATAAAGTGTGATTTCGAAATTTTCGAAATTGCCAACAAGTATTTCTAAACTATGAATTTAGGAAGAATCGCGAAATTAGCTCACATACCAATTTATGGTTTTACGGAGAAGCTCCAACCCAAAAACCAACAAAGTGGAAAATATCTATGCCGAAATATGAATTGAAAAAAACAGAAGAAAATGAAATAAGTGTATTTTCATTTTCCGGCACTGCAAAAGGAAAGTTTGACGAAACCCATATTGTTGGCTCTGAAGTTGTGCGCGGAACCCCTTCAGAAGAAGCAAAAGATCGAGCTAGAAGAGTCCGCAATATAGTGGAACTGGTTGACCCCAAAAACCTATCTACTGACTCAATCCGCTTTATACTGGATGGCCTGCGAAATGTGAGCAAGGGTGACCGCCTAACAGACGAAGAACTCAGGGAGTTTCGAGATCACATTCGCATTGAATCTGACCGCATTGAAAAAATCAAAGAAAAAGAAGACGTCGACTACCAACTTGGAACAGTACAGCTGCCAGATTTAACTGAAGGAATTGCAGGCATTTCCCCTATCGTTCTATCTGGATGGTGGCAACAGGGCCTTGAATTTCAAGAGCGGAATTGCAGATGGTCGCTATTAAGCAGAACCAGTAAGCATTTCATTGAGATCCTTAGCATCAATTACGATGAGTCAAAAGAAAATTTGACCTCTTATAGGATTACAGAAACGCAAACCACCCGATTGGTAGAAGAAATAAAAAGGATTATAAGATACAACCTAAGCTCATCGATTACTCTGGAAAGCTTGGGAATTACGTCTACCGCAAGCCTGGATTCTGAAGCGGTCCACAATAAAATTACTGAACGAGTAACCAACCTGCATTATGTACTGGTCGTTACTCATATAACCTTGAAAGTCACACTAAGGATGCGCAGACGAATAGACTACCAAGAAACTTGGGGCTGGGCTGGCGAAGATTGTCCGATGAGTACTTATGTGCCTGAACGACGTTCTTATTCGCTCTACGGGGATATTCGCTCTTATGAATTCACCCACGAGGCAGATTATTTTCTACTTCGTCAGGATCTGGAGCACGCTAATGAGGTCACAGAAGAGTACTGGTGGAAACGCTCCAAAGATGACTTTCTTGACCGGCTAGGACGTTCATTCGGGCGTCCCACAAATCCCGGTGGCCCTCCGCGTGTTCCGCCTTGGATGCCTGAACTGCCCTGGCCTCCCAATGCGCCGCCGACCACACCGGCTATTGCATCAACTTTGACAGCAGCGACCGGTAGCTCCCCCACCTCCATCACAGGAGGAAATCAGGAAGATTGCTTTCTTCAATCCAGACTTCTGGTTGAGGTTAGCGGTTATATGGACCCGGCAAAACGTGTCAGCATTGATTTCACTATCGAATCATCTGGCGATACATTGCAACGCCGAAACAACCAACGAGTTGTATTGAATAACCCGCCCAATCCAGTGCAACGTAGATTTGATAGAGTAAGTATCACCGTACCGGAAGGGTGTATTCAGGGGTTCACTCTAACCTACAAATTCAAAATCAGAATCGAAGATGAACATAACAACTCAATTGATACCAAAGAGCACTCATTGGATATCTACTTACCACAATGCCAGGGATCCACGGAACAAGACGAAACTGTAAAAATGAACTACGGAGACATAAAATTGACCCTAACCCTCAACAATATGAGTTGCCTCTAATCTTTGGTAGTTCAGACTTGACCTGACAGTTACCGGTTTTCAGAAAATGGATACCCAGCCCAGCCCATTGCAGCCATAGACGGACCAGAAATACTCGCCCGGATCGCGGCACTACCAATAGGTGGACTTAATCTGCCCCCATTCGATAACAATGGGACCCCCAAAGAAGAAAAGGCATCCTACGCCAAACACTTGCATTTAACATAATTCATCGAAAAATACTGGCTATATATACAGCATCATTAATAGCCATGACCCAACCGCGATCAAACCTGATTGATCCAAGTACAACGCCCTACTATCACTGCGTTTCCCGCTGTGTACGCCGCGCTTTTCTTTGCGGGCGTGATGAGCGCACCGGGCAGTGCTTTGAGCACCGTCGACAATGGATAGAAGACCGGCTGCTGAAACTTTCCGGAATATTCGCCCTGGATGTTTGTTCGTATGCCGTCATGAGCAACCATTATCATGTCGTGTTATTCGTGAACCAGCAACAGGCTGACGGTTGGGACCTGCTAGAGGTGGTGTCTCGATGGCATCGGCTGTGCAAAGGCTCTGCCTTATCGCAGCGTTTTTACCGTGGGGAGCCCCTGGATTCTGCCGAACTTGCACGACTGTCTGAGGTAGCCAAAATCTGGAAGACACGGCTGAGTGATATCAGTTGGTTTATGCGCTACTTGAACGAGTTTATTGCACGGGAATCCAATCGCGAAGACCAGTGTAGCGGGCGATTCTGGGAGGGCCGTTTTAAATCCCAAGCATTACTGGACGAAAAGGTCCTGGCAGCCTGTATGGCTTATGTCGACCTTAATCCAATCCGCGCGAAAATGGCCGAAACCCCAGAGACATCGGACCATACCTCAATCAAGCAACGTATCCTCTCTGCAAAACAGGCACAGCAGCCCACCACGCTGCTGCCTTTTGTCGGGAATCCCAAAGAACCCATGCCTACAGGCCTACCGTTTCGGCTAGAGGACTATATTGAATTGGTGGACTGGAGCGGACGCTGCCTACGAGAAGATAAGCGGGGAGCAATCAACGAAAAACTTCCTCCCATTCTCGATCGCCTGCAAATTGATCCAAAGCAATGGACCTATCTGAATAGAAATTTTGAAAGCCGGTTTAAATCCCTGGTAGGCACTGGCCATTCTGTACGCACCGCTTGCGAGCAATTTGGCAAGCGCTGGGTGCACGGAATTCGCGAGTGCGAACGGCTCTTGTCATCACCTCCCGCAATACCTTAACCCCTACTCTCTCCACCCTTTGAATTGCATCGCAGGTCAGCTGCGAGCGTACACTTCGTGTGCGGCCCACCCAATCATACGGAATGCGTGATAAAAACCACACGAGCCTGCCCTTCCAACAATGACTTCTTGCGCGCAAGCAAAAATACTCGTGACGGACGTTTTCTGCTGTTAGGCACTATTTGTGGGTGTCCTTTTTATTTTGTCATCAAACTGCCGAACTCACAGCCTCAGAAAAATCAGGACTTTCAGAAAGCGCCTTCATCAAAACCACGCGCCAGTGATTCAACCCATACAACTGCTCCTCGGACGATAAGCACTGCTGTATAAACCCACTAATGTTATCTCCCCCGTTTTTAAGATGGCTAACGCAAACATTAAATACCTCTGATATTTCATCGCTTGCCAATTCGTTATATGTATCCACCAAATTTAATCGCTCATAGTGTGCAGACAAAACGCTCCAAACACCGTCCAAAATACCGGCAGGTCTTTGGATCGAAAAGATTGCTCCTACAGCATTTATGCCCGTCCTAGTCTGCAAGCTCACCATCAAATATTGACTTTCAGGTATTTGATCACTATAAAAATGCAAGTAAACTCGATTTACAGCATTCTTCCAGTTGCTACTTTTTGTCTGATTGCAATCCGCACAGCAAGGCACCAGGTTTAACACATGGACCGACAACTCCGGAAATTTTGATTCTGGAAGGTAATGATCATAAGTTTTTGGAAGAGTAACCCCACAATAAGGGCATCGCTTTAAAAGCCTTTTCGGCTGAGTCCCCTCTATCAACGTAAAAATCTCTTTAAGTTTAGCTGTACGACCTTTATAACAGCTCAACAAATCATCTTTATGCAGTGCTAGTGAATGGTCTTCTTGAAAATCAAACAATAAGTTTTGCCGCACTGCTTGTTCGAATAAATCATATCGACTAAGGATTTGCCCCTCCAAGCTCAAAAGATTAACTTTTGTTTCATTCACCTCCCCTTTTATTGTGTTATTTTTCGCATTAACAACATCTTTATGTCTTTGCGAGTATGGAACATTGGATGAAGGGACTTCTAATTTTCTCATCTTTCACTACCATACTGCGCCAACAAATATGCTTTAGCGTTAAAACTTAGGCCGCTATCAAATAATTTATCTACAGCCTCAGGTGTATATTTTTTTGCGAGTCTTTTTAATACGCTTTTATAGTGATTATTTATTGAAACCGTATCAAAAACATGCTTAGTTAACTCGGAGATACTCTCACCAAAAGTTTCAAAGCTCATCAATGAAGAAATAGTACTATTCCCCTCACGGGTTAATAGAATTACTCTTTTTCTAGGGATTTCCTGGATAACAATTGGCGAATGCGTAGCAATAATTGCAAACGAATTGTACTTCTTTAGCATTTTATTCATAACATTAAATAAATGCGCTACAGCATTTGGATGCAAGTGCGTTTCTGGCTCATCAAATAGAAC
This sequence comes from Microbulbifer sp. ALW1, assembly GCF_009903625.1. Classification (NCBI taxonomy): domain Bacteria; kingdom Pseudomonadati; phylum Pseudomonadota; class Gammaproteobacteria; order Cellvibrionales; family Microbulbiferaceae; genus Microbulbifer; species Microbulbifer sp. ALW1. The sequence continues at coordinate 3,210,930 of NZ_CP047569.1, forward strand.
CAGTGTGTTTTCTTGAATCCGCGCAACAAGCGCCGTTACGAAATGAGCCAAAATTGATTGACCTGAACTCATCAAAGACAATGCATCACTATCAATTTTTGAATCAACTTCACGCTCAAGTTTAGAAATAAATTTACCACTTGTATCGTCCAGAATTTCAGACATAAATGAAACCCAAGCATCCTCCCTACCTAACTCGACAATTTTAGCCAGATTACTTTTGTAATTTTCCAAAAGCGATGTTTTTGACAGCCCCCCTCTTTCATTCCTAATCCCACAGTAGACATAGCTTACCTGAGGGTTTTTAGGCCGTATAAATTTATCAAAAGCACTATAAGAAATTGTTATCACTCGACTAAATATCGGGCGCTCACCTTCGAACCTTTGATTTTTTTCATCAATCGCTTTCTGTGAAATCCTTCCGACCTGCACCAGATCCTTTGCTAAAGCCGCCATTAGCTGAGTTTTCCCCACTGCGTTCCGGCCAATTAAACCGACTATCCTTCCAGGTAGAACATCACGCTCATCAAAGTCCACACTTATAGTAAATGGACTATCCGCACCTTCGATATGGGCAGTATATTCAAAGGAAAAGTGTTCTGTATATTTTTCGCCCGAAATAATGGAACGACCGAATCTAAATGAACTCCTGGCACCATTTTCTCTAAAAAGTGCGTTTCTATATGCAGACGCACTCTCAAATGGTTCCGCTTTTATTGGCTTCCATGAAATATCATTTAGCGATTCCAAAACCTCTTCGGACTCTTCACTGCCAACAGCACTTAGCAGCGACCGATAAAAATCCAAATCTTGCCCCAAACTTATATAAGTCTCACCAAGGTTAGAAAACTCATCAGGTAGATCAGTAACATTCTTATCTTTTTGCAAAATTTTAACTGTACCAATCTCTACACTCTCATACTTTGTTTTATGGTAAGTTAGATGGAAACTGCATTTTGTGCCAAAATCATCCCAACTGTCGATTGTCAAACTAAAAATAGGATACGTCACCCCAAACAAAGATTCTCTAAATCCTTTAACCTTAAACATAAGTCTTCAACCTTACAGCTTTAAAATCATTTATGATGCCCAAAATATTTAGACACGAGACACAATTAATATGAGACGATTTATTTCCGATTTGCTCTAAGAAGCCAGCGCTCAAACTGTGGCACATGCATCAAGTAACTCTACCGCTCCGAATTTAATTAGTGCTTCTGCTGTGGAATCGTAGATCCTGGGATCACGAGAGGGATCTTCTGACGAACCTTTGGGGACCCATATCACTAGCCCCTCGCGACCCCGGGTCATGAGCACACGATAAGAATTAGTAATGAATCGTTGACGATCAGCGCTAACTCTCGCCCAACTATTGCCCCTGAACTGCCTATGCATCCAGGAAGCCCCATTCCATACCAAGTCACCACCCCAGCACAATCCAACGAAATCCAGTTCAAGACCTTGGGCTGTGTATTCATTAGCAGGTACTTCAAGAGCAAAGGAAGAACGAACATCGCCTCGCTGATTCAAATACCATTGAGCGATTGCGCTTCCGTCAGTGGCATTTAGAGTAACTCCGAAGCCCTCCGCTCGGAGTCGCCGAGCACCAGAACTTGCGACCAACCCAAATCTGCGCTCTCCTCGCGTTCTTTTCTTCAACCACTTTCGAGCGGAATCTATAGATCTAGATACGACAATGGGGTAATCGCCGAGCCGAGCTGCCAATTCCCTAGCTTCAGAAACTTTCCCATCCAACACGAACGACACCCAACGACTCAACGAAGGGGAACGAAAACTTCGAAGAGGAACGTTCAATTCGAGGTCTGCCTCGACAACGACTTCATCAACACCGGAAAGGCTTCCTGCTCCAAGATTCGCAGTCGCATCCGACCCGACTAGAAAATCGGGTGGGCCGTAAATCTTCCAGCCAGCAAGCTCAGTAGGCGGTAGCGCCCTCAACGCCTTACCCCACTCAGCAATACCATTTTCCCCAACATTGATTTCTTGCCCACCTCCCACCAAGGCGACGATGGAACACCAATCTGGGTGGCGCCCCATAATGTCCAGGAGGAGCTTTGGCTCCGAGGATGGTCGCCCGAATTTCTTGCGACCGTAATCTTCATCCCAGGCACGTTGAGCTTCGTCAAATACAATCACATGCTCATGAGGTGCTAAGCCTGAATCATTCGTTAAATATTCACGTAAAAAATCTATAATGTGCTGAATTCGAGTCCTAACCGAATTTCTAGCTTCGGCGAGAGCAGGCTTTTCTCCTCGCGCCCTTCTTCTCTCGGTCTCATCTCTTGCAAGGGCCTCACGGAGGACTGTCACCAACGGTGTATTTCCGGATAGATAAATAATATCGCCTTGGTCCTCGACCCCAGTTTCAACTGCGCTATGCACAACCTCTAATCCAGCGAGGGTCTTTCCCGAACCAGGTACACCAGCCAAAAAAACGAGGGAACGCCCCCCCTTCCGCTTGGTATCCTCAATTATTTCGACCACACGCTTAGCAGTCTCCTTCAAATTCGTCGCATCAGCCTGCGCAATCTCGCGAACGTCATGACCAGTAAACAATGTTGTTGCTGCGTCGATCACCGTCGGTATTGGACGGTATGGGCCAGATGCCCATTCCCGGATTTGGTATTTTCGTGAGGGACTGGCAGTGGAAATACGATCAAGGAATATTCTAAAACCTGATCTTCCAATGCAATGTACATCCGCGACAGCACCTGCATTAATTTCCGGGACATACGCTTCCGTCTCAGCTTCAGTACACCAAAGTACCGGAATAAGACTTACACCGGAGCTCGCAGCATGAAAATCTCTGAGGTCGAGTGCATACTCTTCAACTTGACGCCGGTCGACAGACAGGAATTTTGACTCTCCTACTTTTAGCTCAACCACCAAAATTGCCGCTGGCGCCAAGATCACAACATCTATTCGACGCCTAAGTCGATAAAGTGGATATTCGAGAAGAACAGTCCACCCTGCCACATCTGACTGCTGTTCCGACAATGCACGCAACTCACATTGCAGCTTAGGAATGCTCACATTCCATGCTTCAGTCTGACTCGTATATTGCGACAAAAATCCGTCTGCAGCGTACTTGGCATGCAGCTCAGCGGAGACCGATTCGACTGGAGTTCGAATGAAATCTTCAATACTTGATGAATAGTACGATGTCATAACTTCGAAGATTACCAGATTGAATATTGAGCAATATGCGCCTTAATTCTGCTTCAATTTGACGCGATGGGCTTTAGAACTAATGACAACCTTAAACCAGTACCCCCTAAGTTTTGAAGCACTAGTTTCCTCTAGTACGGTTAGTCTCAGTGGACCCTTTTGATCCGTTAGAGATCGCCTTTGCATCGGAGGCGCACAAGTAATAAACAGCACTCTTCGAGCACAAAAAAAGCGAACCCCGCAAGAGGTTCGCTTTTTCAACTTCCGGAGCAGCTTTAACCGCACACTCCGCTATTGGCAGTCACTACTGCAAATTGGACTAGAAACTGTCACCGGGCACCCGCACCCAACCTTCCATCAGAATCCGCGCACTGCGACTCATAATGGCCTTGGTGGCAGTCCACTGCCCGTTGGCCACTTCCGCTTCCGCGCCAACGCGCAAGGTGCCAGACGGATGGCCGAAAGTCACCGCATTGCGCTCCCCTCCCCCAGCGGCCAGATTGACCAGGGTGCCGGGAATGGCTGCGGCGGTGCCGATGGCCACCGCAGCGGTGCCCATCATGGCGTGGTGCAGTTTGCCCATGGACAGGGCCCGCACCAACAGGTCGATATCCCCTGCTGCCACTTCCTTACCGCTGGAGGCCGCATAGCCCTTGGGTGCCGCGACGAACGCGACCTTGGGGGTATGCTGGCGAGCGGCTGCCTCTTCCACTTTTTCGATCAGGCCCATGGCCTTCGCACCATAAGCACGAATAGTCTCGAACATGGCCAGGGCCTTGTCGTCACCGTTGATGGCTTCCTGCAGCTCGGTGCCGGTGTAACCGATATCTGCGGCGTTGACGAAAATGGTCGGGATGCCGGCGTTGATCATGGTGGCTTTCAGGGTGCCGACGCCGGGCACTTCCAGGTCGTCCACCAGGTTGCCGGTGGGGAACATCGCCCCTTCCCCGTCGGCCGGGTCCATGAATTCGATCTGCACTTCGGCGGCCGGGAAGGTGACGCCGTCCAGTTCGAAATCACCGGTCTCCTGCACTTCCCCATTGGTGATGGGTACGTGGGCGATGATGGTTTTCTTGATGTTCGCCTGCCAGATGCGCACGGTGCAGATGCCGTTCACTGGAACACGCGCTGCATCGACAAAACCGCTGTTGATCGCGAAGGCGCCGACGGCGGCGGTGAGGTTGCCGCAGTTGCCGGACCAGTCCACGAACGGCTTGTCGATGGAGACCTGGCCGAACAGGTAATCCACGTCGTGCTCCGGCTGCTCGCTCTTCGACAGGATGACGGTTTTGCTGGTGCTGGAGGTGGCTCCGCCCATGCCGTCGGTCTGCTTGCCGTAGGGATCGGGGCTGCCGATCACCCGCAGCAAGAAGTTGTCGCGCGCGGCGCCCTGAACTTGTGCGGATTCCGGGAGGTCCTGCAGACGGAAGAACACACCCTTGCTGGTGCCGCCACGCATGTAGGTGGCGGGCACTTTGATCTGAGGGGCAAAGGTTGTCATTGCGCGGCACCTTCGGCTTCGAGGAAGTCGTTGGCGAAGCGCTGCAGTACACCGCCGGCGTCATAGATTGACACTTCTTCGGCGGTATCCAGGCGGCATTTCACCGGCACTTCTACGGTCTCACCGTCTTTCCGGTGGATCAGCAGGGTGAGGGTTGCGCCTGGGGTGCGGTCGCCGAGTACGTCGAAGGTCTCGGTACCGTCGATACCCAGAGTCTCGCGGGTAATACCCGGCTGGAATTCCAGCGGCAGCACGCCCATGCCGATCAGGTTGGTACGGTGAATGCGCTCGAAGCCTTCCGCCACAATCGCTTCCACACCGGCGAGGCGCACGCCTTTCGCGGCCCAGTCGCGGGAGGAGCCCTGGCCGTAGTCGGCGCCGGCGATAATGATCAGCGGCTGCTTGCGGTCCATGTAGGTTTCGATGGCTTCCCACATGCGGGTGACCTTGCCTTCCGGCTCGATACGCGCGAGAGAGCCCTGCTTCACTGCACCGTTTTCGTCGCGAACCATTTCGTTCAACAGTTTCGGGTTGGCGAAGGTGGCGCGCTGGGCGGTGAGGTGATCGCCGCGGTGCGTGGCATAGGAGTTGAAGTCCTCTTCCGGCAGGCCCATTTTTGCTAGGTATTCACCGGCGGCACTGCTGGCCAAAATCGCGTTGGACGGCGACAGGTGGTCGGTGGTGATGTTGTCACCCAGCACGGCCAGCGGGCGCATGCCTTTGAGGCTACGCTCGCCTGCAAGCGCGCCTTCCCAGTAAGGCGGGCGGCGGATGTAGGTACTCTGCGGGCGCCAGTGGTACAGCGGCTCGCCGCGTTCCGCTTCCTCTTTAGCCAGATCAAACATCGGGATGTAGACCTCGCGGAACTGCTCGGGCTTCACGCTCTGTTTGACGATCGCGTCGATCTCTTCGTCGCTCGGCCAGATATCTTTCAGGGTCACCGGGTTGCCGTCTTTGTCGTGGCCCAATACATCTTTTTCGATATCGAAGCGGATGGTGCCGGCGATGGCGTAGGCAACCACCAACGGCGGCGAGGCCAGGAACGCCTGCTTGGCATAGGGGTGAATACGGCCGTCAAAGTTGCGGTTGCCGGACAGTACGGCGGTGGCGTACAGGTCGCGGTCGATCACTTCTTTCTGGATTTTCGGGTCCAGCGCGCCGCTCATGCCGTTACAGGTGGTGCAGGCAAACGCGACCACGTCGAAGCCCTGCTGCTGCAGTTCCGGCAGCAGGTTGGCTTCTTCCAGGTACATTTTTACGGTTTTGGAACCCGGTGCCAGGGAGGTCTTTACCCAGGGCTTGCGGGTCAGGCCGAGCTTGTTGGCGTTACGCGCGATCAGGCCCGCGGCAATCATGTTGCGCGGGTTGCTGGTGTTGGTGCAGCTGGTGATCGCGGCGATGATCACGGCACCGTCTGGCATCAGGCCTTCTTCTTCCTTCCATTCTTTCGCAATGCCGCGGTTGGCCAGTTCGGACACCGGCAACAGTGCGTGCGGGTTGGACGGGCCGGCCAGGTTGCGGCCGACGGAAGACAGGTCAAATTTGAGTACGCGCTCGTATTCGGCATTCTTCAGACTGTCTGCCCACAGGCCGGTTTCTTTCGCGAACTTTTCTACCAGAGCTACCTGCTCGTCGTCGCGGCCGGTCAGCTTCAGGTAGTCGATGGTCTGCTCGTCGATGGCGAACATGCCAGCAGTGGCGCCGTATTCGGGCGTCATGTTGGCGATGGTGGCGCGGTCGCCCAGGCTCAGGCTGGAGGCGCCTTCGCCGAAGAATTCGAGATACGCACCCACTACGCGCTCGCGGCGCAGGAATTCGGTCAGCGCCAGCACCATGTCGGTACCGGTGATGCCGGGCTGCAGTTTGCCGGTCAGCTCGACGCCGACGATGTCGGGCAGGCGCATGTAGGAGGCGCGGCCGAGCATCACGCTTTCGGCCTCTAAACCACCCACGCCCACGGAGATTACGCCGAGCGCATCCACCATCGGGGTGTGGCTGTCGGTGCCCACACAAGTATCCGGGAAGGCAACACCATTTTTCACCTGCACCACCGGAGACATTTTCTCCAGGTTGATCTGGTGCATGATGCCGTTGCCGGGCGGAATCACATCGACGTTTTCAAACGCGGTTTTGGTCCAGTTGATGAAGTGGAAGCGGTCTTCGTTGCGGCGCTCTTCCACTGCGCGGTTCTTTTCGAACGCGTCTTTTTCAAAACCGGGGTGTTCGACGGCCAGGGAGTGGTCGACGATCAGCTGGGTGGGCACGACCGGGTTTACTTTGGCGGGGTCACCGCCCTTTTCGGCGATGGCGTCGCGCAGGCCGGCGAGGTCCACCAGTGCGGTCTGGCCGAGAATATCGTGGCAGACGACGCGCGCTGGGAACCAGGGGAAGTCGAGGTCGCGCTTGCGTTCGATGATCTGCTTGAGGGCGTCGGTGAGTTTTTCCGGCTCACAACGGCGCACGAGGTTTTCCGCCAGGATACGGGAGGTATACGGCAGTTTTTCATAGCTACCCGGCTGGATGTTTTCGACTGCTTCTCTTGTGTCGAAATAATCCAGGTCTGTGCCGGGGAGTTTTTTTCTGAATTCGGTATTCATTGAGGATCACGCAATCGGGTGGTTGAGTGGCGGCACTGCTACCGGGGTCCCTTTTGCAGGACACGCCGTGAACCCATCCATGGGGGCTTGGCTGCGAGATCCCTCTCGCAGACAGTCCTGCAAAAGGGACCCCAGCATCAGTGCCTTCGCATCGCGTTCTGTGGTTTCGATCGTGTTAGCGATCCGCGATCGGCGTTACTTTGCGCAGTTCCGGACCGGTGTATTCCGCGCTCGGGCGGATGATGCGGTTATCGGCGCGCTGTTCGAATACGTGGGCGGCCCAGCCGGTTACGCGACTCATCACAAAGATCGGCGTAAACAGTTTGGTGGGGATGCCCATGAAGTGGTACGCGGATGCGTGGAAGAAGTCGGCGTTACAGAACAGCTTCTTCTCGCGCCACATCACTTCTTCGCAGCGTACGGATACCGGGTACAGCACATCGTCGCCAACGTCGGCGGCCAGTTTTTCGGACCACTGCTTGATGATGGCGTTGCGCGGGTCGGATTCGGTGTAGACCGCGTGGCCGAAGCCCATGATCTTTTCCTTGCGCTCGAGCATGCCCATCAGTTCTTTTTCTGCTTCGTCGGCAGAAGAGAAACGCTCGATCAGTTCCATCGCTGCTTCGTTGGCGCCGCCGTGCAGCGGGCCACGCAGGGAGCCGATGGCGCCGGTGATGCAGCTGAACAGGTCAGACAGGGTGGAGGCACAGACGCGCGCGGTGAAGGTGGAGGCGTTGAACTCGTGCTCTGCGTACAGGATCAGGGAGACGTTCATTACCTGTGCGTGCAGGTCGTTCGGCTTTTCGCCACGCAGCATGTGCAGGAAGTGGCCGCCGATGGAGTCGTCATCGGTTTCGGTTTCGATGCGCACGCCGTCGTGGGTGTAGCGGTACCAGTAACAGATGATGGACGGGAATGCGGCCAGCAGGCGGTTGGCGCGGTCCTGTTGCTGGTCGAAAGACTCTTCGCCTTCCAGGTTGCCCAGCATGGAGCAGCCGGTGCGCATGACGTCCATCGGGTGTGCGTCGGCGGGGATGCGCTCGAGCACTTCGCGCAGGGCCAGCGGCAGGCCGCGCATGGTTTTGAGTATGCCTTTGTAGTCCGCCAGCTGCGCTGCGGTGGGCAGTTCGCCGTTGAAGATCAGGTAGGCGACTTCTTCGAACTCGCAGTTTTCTGCCAGGTCTTTTACGTCGTAGCCGCAGTAGGTCAGGCCGGAGCCGGATACGCCTACGGTGGAAAGTGCGGTTTTACCAGCTACCTGGCCACGCAGGCCTGCTCCGCCAACTTTTTTCTCTGCCATCTCTATTTTCCCCTATCGATTTAAGTTTTTACTTCGTCATACCGGCGTATGCCGGGATGACGCTGGGTACAAATTACTTTTTAAGCTCTTACTTCTTAAACCCTTACTTCTTAAACAGCGCATCGAGCTTGTCTTCAAACTCGTGGTAGTTCAGGTAGTCGTACAGTTCTGCGCGGGTCTGCATTGTGTCGACCACCGCTTGCTGGTCGCCCTGCTTCAGGATGCTGCTGTAGACGTTTTCCGCGGCTTTGTTCATGGCGCGGAAGGCGGACAGCGGGTACAGGACCATGTCGGCGCCGGACTCACCCAGCTCGGCCTTGTTGTACAGCTTGGTTTTACCGAACTCGGTGATGTTCGCCAGGATCGGTACATTCAACGCATCTTTGAACGCGCGGTAGTGTTCCAGTTCGGTCACGGCTTCGGCGAAGATGCCGTCGGCGCCAGCTTCGATACACGCCTGGGCGCGGTCGATGGCAGCTTCGAGACCTTCCTGTGCGAAGGAATCGGTGCGCGCCATAATGAAAAAGTCGTCATCGGTACGGGCATCAACGGCCGCCTTGATACGGTCGACCATTTCCTCTTTGGAAACGATCTCTTTGTTCGGGCGGTGGCCACAGCGCTTCTGCGCTACCTGGTCTTCGATATGTACTGCGGCGGCGCCGGCGCGGATCATTTCCTTGATGGTGCGGGCAATATTGAAGGCGCCACCCCAGCCGGTGTCGATATCGACCAGCAGCGGCAGATTGGTGGCGGCGGTGATACGACGTACGTCTTCCAGCACGTTGTCCAGGCTGGTCATACCCAGGTCCGGCAGACCGTAAGAGGCATTGGCGACGCCGGCACCAGACAGGTAGATGGCCTGGTGGCCGATGCGCTCGGCCATAATGGCGGTGTAGGCGTTGATGGTGCCGACGACCTGCAGTGGCTGGTTGTCTTTCAGGGCCTGGCGAAAGCGTGCGCCGGCGGATTCTGGTCTGCTCATAGACTTGCCCTTTTCTCTTAATCAGTTTTGGCTTAATCGATTTTCGTTAATCGGTTCTGGAAAGTTTCTTTTCGATATTGCTGCGCGACGCGCGGATGTGGCGGCGCATCAGAATTTCTGCCAGTTCACCGTCGCCGGCTTCGATGGCTTCGATAATGTGGCTGTGTTCGCGGAAGGCGCGGTGCGCGCGCGGGCTGGCCATGCCGAGCTGATAGCGGTACATGCGCACGCGGAAATAGAGTTTGTTGCACAGGGTGTCGATCAACAGGTCGTTATTGGAGGCCTGCACAATGCGGAAGTGGAAGTCGAAGTCCCCTTCCGGCTGGAAGTAGGCGGTGCCTTTTTGCAGTTCTTCCTGCTGCTCGTGGCGATGGAGCATCTGGCGAAGTTCCACCAGGTCTTCCTCGGTGCGGTTTTCGGCTGCCAGGCGGCAGGCCATGCCCTCTAACGCCTCACGCACATCGTAAATTTCCAGCAGGCCGCGTTCGGTCAGTTCCACTACCCGCGCGCCGACATTCACTTTGCGCTCAATCAGGCTGAGGGACTCGAGCCGCATCAGGGCTTCGCGCAGGCTGCCGCGGCTGGCATCGAAGCGCCGCGCCAGTTCCGGCTCGCTGATCTTGCTGCCGGCGGCAATACGGCCTTCAACGATTTCACTGCGCAATGTCAGGAACAGGCGATCCGCCAGGCTCTGCGACCGGGATTCGGTCTTGCCTGTTACAGCGACAGCGGTGTCCAGCCCGCTACCAGACTCCTGGGATTTGGTGACCTGCCCTTCCATCTATTTCAGCTCCGTGAGCGCCAAACTCGTTGCCGACTTCAGATTGTCGACACTTTATAGAGTTGCAGAGCTTAAATAGCCACTTTTCTTGCGTCAACCGCATTTTCTGTCAACACATTGGCATTTTGCGACTGACTGGAAGGTCACAAGACTATTGGGCGCTGAATGGAATGGGATTTCGGGGATGGGCACCGCTGAGAGGCCTGCCTGGCTTACAAGACAGAGCTCAGCGGGCTGGCTGATCCGACCAAGCGACGGTCAATTGGGGACAAGCCGGAAATGACGTCCGCAAGAATAGTAGTCTTGAAAAAGTGATATGGGCATAATAGCGCCCGCACTGACTGGTACGACCTTCGATAGTTCGTCACAATAACGCCCTGCCACTCTATTCTTAGAGGATGCTTAAGGGGCTAATGTCAGATTCCGGAACACCCAGTCGAGAGTATCGAGCAGATATACATCATGCCTAAAAGTATTATCAGGCGCTGGCTGCCAACTCCCGAACAGGTACGCGCCAACAATGGGCTGAAGTTTCTCGGCACCCTGCTGCACGACCCCAACCTCTTCCACCTGAATCGCCACTCGGTCTCTGTGGCCTTTGCCGTGGGCATTTTCACCAGTTTCCTGCCCCTACCCGGCCAGATGCTGATCGCCGCGCTGCTCGCGCTCTGGTTCCGCTGCAATCTGCCGCTGTCGATGGCGCTGGTGTGGATCAGCAATCCGGTGACCATGCCGGCAATTTTCTACAGCACCTACAAGCTCGGCGCCTGGATGCTGGGCACCCCGCCACTGGCGTTCAAAATCGAGTTATCGTGGGAATGGCTGACGGAGGAAGTGGGAAGAATCTGGTTGCCACTATTCTCGGGCTCCCTGATCTGCGGCATTTTCTTTGCCGCGGTGGCCTATTTTGCGATGCAGGCCATCTGGCGCTGGCATGTCGTGAAACGCTGGAAGTCCCGGCTGGCGCAGCGCAAGTCGCAGCTCAGCCAGGACAGCTAATTCTTACTAAGAAATCCCGGTCAGTAATCCTGACGCAGGGCCGCTGCCGGTTGTACCCGGCTGGCCTGGAAGGCGGGATACAGGGTTGCGATCAGGCTCAACAGGAATCCCGCCCCCACCACCAGCGCCACATCACTCCACTGCAATTCTGACGGCAGGTAGTCCACCGGGTACACGTCTGACTTCAAAAACTGGATGCCAAACAGGGATTCCAGACCGGACACCAAATCCGTGACCAGCAGCGAACCGATCACCCCGAGCAATCCTCCGACCAGCACACCGACAAGGCCAACCAGGGCGCCCTGGCTGACAAACGTCAGCAGAATTTCCCGGGTGCTGGCACCCATGGTGCGCAGAATGGCGATATCGCCATGCTTGTCGATGACCACCATCACCAGGGTGGAAACCACATTGAACGCGGCGATGGCGATGATCAGGAACACCAGCAGGCTGACCAGGTTGCGCGACATCTGAATCGCCTGATACAGGTTGCCGTGGGTACCGGTCCAGTCGTTGCCGTAAAAGCCCTCAACCGGAAGCTGCCTCAACAGGTGCTGGAACACCGCAAAGGAGCGCAGCATATTGTCTACCCGCATCTGCACCCCGGCACCGCCGGCGCCACCGGCGAGGGCCTTGGCCTGCGACCAGTCCACGATTGCCAGGGAGTGATCCAGCGCGGTGCCGGAATGGAATATGTCCACCACCTTGAAGCCCGCCAATTGCGCGGCGGCGCGACCGCCGGATTCGCTGCTCCCGCTCTGGGGCACAATCACTGACAGCTGTTCACCAACGGCAATCTCCAGTTTGTCGGCAATACCGCGGCCGAGAATGATGCCCGGCTCAGCAGGATCACTGGTAAGCGCGGCAAAGCTGCCGGGCTGCAGGAAATCGCCGATGGTCGATACATTGACGATGGTTTCCGGGTTCACGCCCTGTACCAGTAGCGGCGTTACTTCCAGGCCGTTGCGGGCGAGACCGTTGACCTGCCACACCTCGGCAGCAGAGGTTACGCCTTCGGTGGCCGCCACCTGATCGCGCACGGAGGTCCAGTCGATATCCGGACTCGCGTTGTACACAGTGGCATGCGGCATGATGCCGAGAATGCGCTCGCGCAATTCGCGGTCGAAGCCGTTCATCACCGACATCACCACGATCATCAGCGCCACGCCGAGAATCAAACCGATCATGGACAGGCCGGAAATAAACGACACCAGGCCGGCGGAGTCTTCACCGCTGCGCTGGGCACCGGCGTAACGCAGACCGACAAATGCGGGTAATGGCTTAAACATTTTTCGCCTTAATCATTCTTCGCTTAAACACCGTCGCCCTGCTGCCAACTTTCAATCAGCTCGCCATCCACCAGATGCAGGCAGCGATCCAGCGCGCCGGCGAGTTCCGGATCGTGGGTGACGATCACAAAACTGATCCCGGTCTCTTGGTTGAGTCGATCCATCAGTTTGTGGATTTCGTGGGCGGTCGAGCGGTCAAGGTTACCGGTGGGCTCGTCCATCAACACGCAGGCGGGACGTGCAACCAGTGCCCGCGCGATGGCCACGCGCTGGCGCTCCCCGCCGGAAAGCTGTGCCGGTTTGTGGTCGAGGCGTTGCCCCAGACCAACCGCTTCCAGCATTTCGGTGGCCGCCGCGCGCGCCTCTGACACGGAGCGCTTGCCGATCAGCAGTGGCATCGCCACATTTTCCAGCGCGGTAAATTCATTCAACAGGTGGTGAAACTGATACACAAAACCCAGGCTGCTGTTACGCAGCCAGCCGCGCTCATTGGCATTCAGGCTGGCGAGGTTTTGCCCACCCACCCAGACTTCACCAGAGGTGGGCGTATCCAGGCCACCGAGCAGGTTCAACAGGGTGGATTTACCGGAGCCCGAGGCGCCGACAATGGCGAGGCGCTCCCCTTTCGGCACCTGCAGTTCGACACCGCGCAGTACATCCAGCTGATTGTTGCCCTGGCGATAGGTTTTCGTCAGTTGATGGCAAGCCAGCACTGCATCAACGGCGCCCTGAGGGCGAGATTCTTCTGGGTGGATTTCCACTTTGCTATTCATCTATTTTGTCCGGTTGATGGGAGCAACGCGCTGCGCCACCATTTTCATCGCTCGAGTTTGGGCGCTATTCGTAGCGCAGGGCTTCCGCTGGCTCAATCTGCGCCGCGCGCCATGCGGGGAACAGCGTCGCCAGCAGGCTCATGATCACCGCCGCACTCAACACCAGGACGGCGTCGGCTGTGCGAAATTCCGAGGGCAGGAAGCTGACAAAGAAAACACGGGGGTCAAAGATCTGCGCGCCCACCAGGTTTTCGATCCAGGAAACCAGGTCGGTCAGGTTGAGGGCAATCAGGGTGCCCAGTATCGCGCCGATAATCGCACCGATGATGCCGATGGCACTGCCCTGCACGATAAACACCGCCATGATCTGGCGGGATGTCAGCCCCAGGGTGCGCAACACCGCAATATCCGAGCGCTTGTCCGCCACCATCAACACCAGTGCAGATACGATATTGAACGCCGCCACCGCCACAATGATCATCAGCATCAGGGTGACAACGGTTTTTTCCATCTTCACCGCCTGGAACAGGCTGCCCTGGGAGTGGCTCCAGTCTTCACCGCTAAACCCCTCGCCCAGTGACGCCGCGTATCCCTCAACACGCCCCAGCGCGTTGTTCATGTCGTCGAATTTCAGCTGCAGGCCCTGAACCTTGCCCGGCATGCGCAACAGGCGCGCGGCATCGTCTAGATGCATCAGCGCCATGTTCTGATCCACCTGGGCACCAACAGAGAAAACGCCGGCGACGGTGAAGCGTTTGGTTCGGGGGAAAATGCCAGCGGGTGTGATCGTTACTTCCGGCAGGGTGAGAATGACGCTATCGCCGGGAATCACACCCAGCTGACGGGCGAGAATACGCCCCAGAACGATTTTGTAGCTGCGGGACTCCAGCGCATCCAAAGTGCCCATCAGCATGTGTTCGCCAACGGCGGAAACTTCCCGCAGCGCGACGGGGTCCACCCCCTGAAACTCCACGCCCTGGGATTGGTTATTGGCACCCAGCAGGGCAAAACCGCGCACGAAGGGGCTGGCGGCGATGACATGGGGCAGCTGCTTCAGTCGGTCTGCGGCGCCGGACCAGTCTTCGAGACCGCCCTGCTCTTCCACAAAGCCGTGTGGCACTACCGACAGGATTCGGGTTTTCAGTTCACGGTCGAAGCCGTTCATCACCGAAGTCACCACGATCAGTGCAAACACCCCGAGCGCCATTCCCAGCAACGAGAAACCGTTGATAAAAGAAATGAACTGCTGCCGGCGGCGAGCGGCCACGTAGCGCAGGCCGATATAGAGAGGAACTGGTTTTATCATGCCGTTGATTTAAGCGGAAAAACGCCAAGAAATCCAAGTATTTAGGCCCATTTCCGGATCAGAATGGGAACACCATTGCAGCTTCGACCGGCAAATTCAGCGGGGATTCCATTTCAGCAATTTTTTGTTGAGAAGCGTCAGCTTTTCCTCATCCCACCCCGCCGGTGCCACCAGCTGGTGCCAGGCGTGCACATAGTCCGCCGGGGCGTAACTGTGCCCATACCCCATGGGCGCGATTCCCGCGTGCATATCCATCCCGAGCTGCAACATGGTCACTATGGGGTACCACTGCAGATCCGGTGATACATCCCGCGCCCGGGGCTTTTCCATCCAGGCCGGTTTGCGATAGGCCGCGCCGGGGTCGAAGAACACGATCGGGTCGCTGCCGTGCTGCAGATACGCCAGGCGGAAATTGCCCCACTTCGCCTTGCCTTTCTGGTAACCGCCAAAGTGGTTGCCAAAGCGCACCACGGCGCCGCCACGGAACTGCGGCAACCAGGCAGGCGAGCCCTTATCCCGCTCAGCAGTCACCTGGCGCCAGGTATCGCTGCGAAACGGCGGCCCGGCCCACAGCGCCCCGTCGAAGGGGTCGTCGATGATGTCGTAAAAGTCGAAGGAGCGATCAGAGTTGAGCGCCCCCAGGCTCAAACCGAACAGGTACAGCCGCGGGCGCGCACTTTTCGGCATGCTGCTCCAGTATCCGTAAATGGACTGAAACAGCGCCTGGGCCGTTTCCCGCCCGTAGGCGTCCTGGGTCATCAGCGCGATGGGGCTGGGCAAGTAGGAGTACTGACCGGCAACGCTGGCGACATCACCGCCGAGCAGGTACTCAATCGAATTGATTGCCCCCGGGTCAACCCAGCCGGTGCCGGTGGGTGTAATCAGGATCAGGTAGGGACGGTCAAATCCCCCTACCCGTTTCAGCTCGTCCAGTGCCAGCTGCGCCCGCTTCGCTGGGGTATCTGCCGCATTCAAACCCACATAGACCCGGATGGGATCTTTGGCGGTGCCCGTGACCTCGGCAATATCCTTGGCCATGGGCCGCAGCGCCAGATACCGGCGCCCCTGGTGGCCCATATCCTGCCAGCGCAACAGTGACGCCGAGCTGCCGGGATCCATAGGGTCACTGGGGGTTTTCATCTCCGGCACTATTTTGGCATCCAGACGCTGGTAGATGCCGTCGACGGTGCGCAGGGCGGAGGTAAGAACAACTTCGCTGAAAATCGCCCAGAACAGGGCAATAGCGCCGACAAACCCCGCAAACAGGGCGATTCGCTCAGGGATCCGGCGCTCGAACTTGCGGGAAAGGAAGTGGAACAATCGCCGGAACAGCTTGCCAATTCCAAGGCACAGCAGGAATACCAGCCCCGCCACCACCGCAATGGTCAGCGGGCGAACACCGGAAACCTCCTCCAGCTCCATCAATGCCCGCACCGAGTTTTGCCATTTTGTCGCCTGCAGCAGGAAGCCCAGCGCCAACAGCAGCGAGAAGATGATTGCGACCCAGCGCAGCAGCCTTTGGGTTCTGGCTCCCACACTAGGAATTTGCAGAAAGCCCCACAACCAGGCGACAAAAACACCCACCGCGTAACCCGCCGCGAGCGAAAACCCGGAAATTACGCCCTGTACGACGCCCTCGCGAGGAATCAGCGAAGGCGTCAGGGAAATAGCAAAGAAGATGGTGCCAACCAGCAATCCTGCCGATGAAAAGTAGTGTGCAAGCCGCATCCGTGCCTGTCCGGTGGGTCGTGTACGAAGGGTCGAAAATGAAGAGTCGAGTACGAGTTTCAGCCTAGCACAAAGAACAACAGCGCCGCGGTGCCCGCCACCTGTGCGTTCGGGCCCTCGAGGCGCGGCAGGTGTCGGTAAAATAGACGGGGAGAAAAACGTGAAGAATGCCGCATGTTTCGGCACAATATCTGCTTTAATGCTCGATAACGCCAATAATCAAACTGGAGAGCCCGTATGTTCTCAACCCGCCTCCTCGCAAAATCCTCCCTGGCCGCGCTACTGAGCGCTGCTTTTTTCATCAGCTCTACCATTCAGGCAGAAACCGTGGAAGTTCCCGTTGGCAGCCAGGGTACTGCTGCCGAGGCCAGCCACCTGCGCGGTAAGAAGCAGGAGCAAGTTACCTCGGAACTGGGCGAGCCCCTGAACATCCAGGGCCCGGTTGGCGAGCCTGCGATCACCCGCTGGGAATATGCCAACTTTTACGTTTATTTCGAATTCGACCGGGTGCTGCATACCGTTAAAAAGCATCAGGGCTAAACCCGCGCCTACCGGTGTTACTCCTCCTTTCGAAGTTCCACCCCGCCCTCTTCCTGCCCTAATCTGCAGGCGACAATGTGGCCACCCTGTCGCCTGCTAGACTCATCTTGGGTCGAGGCAACCCTGTTGTGTTCCCGCCTCCCCGCTGACAGTGAATTCTTCACAGAACCAAGCGGCAAGTATGAGCAAAACCGAGCGTACGCGAATAACCCCGAATCGCGAGGCCTACGAATGTCTCGACCCAGAAAGCCTACAGCTGGATAAGCGGCTTTCGCCCAGTGGTGCCTCGGATCGTTTTGCGCTCGCAATGGTCAATATCCTGCGCTTTATTGCCGACACTTTCTTCGCCAAACGGTATGGCAATCGCGCTATCGTCCTGGAAACGGTTGCAGCGGTTCCTGGCATGGTAGGCGGCACCCTGCAGCACCTGAAATGCCTGCGCCGGCTTTGCGATGACGACGGCTGGATTTTTACGCTACTGGATGAAGCGGAAAATGAACGCATGCACCTGATGACGTTCATGGAGATCATCAACCCGACCTGGTACGAGCGGCTTATCGTGGTGATCGTGCAGGCCGTTTTTTACAACGCATTCTTCCTGCTGTATCTGATTTCCGATAAAACCGCACACCGGCTGGTGGGATATTTTGAAGAGGAAGCGGTGGTCAGCTATACGCTGTACCTGGAGCGTATCGACAGTGGCCACGAGGAAAATGTGCCAGCCCCTCAGGTGGCGATTGACTATTGGGGCCTGTCGGAAGACGCGCGATTGCGCGACGTGGTGGAAATCATCCGCGCGGACGAGGTAATGCACCGCGACACCAACCACGAGTATGCCGACCTGATCCGGGCCGGTAAGCATTTTTGACTGCCTTCAGAAAATGACAGGCAGCCAATTGCCAATCGTTCAGTAGAGAAACGTTGCTGTACCGGTGGCGATCAGCTCATCGCTATCGTTGTGCAGTTCCATTCGAGTGACCACCAGCTTGTTGCCAACACGCAGAATCGACCCGCCGCACACGAAGCGCTCACCCCGACCAGGCTTTAGATAATCAACCCGCATATCCACCGTGCCCAAACGCATGAGCCGCTGGATTTTTTCTTCCCAGTCGATAGCACCACCCATACGCTGGTAGGCCGCCACCATTGCGGTAAAACCGCCCACCTGATCCAGCGCCGTGGCTATCACACCACCGTGCAGAATGTTGTGGTAATGGTTGCCGATCAATTGCGGCTTGCGCAAAAAGGTCGCCGACAGCGTCTGCGCTTCAAAATCCACCTCGTGTAGCTTGAGGCCGATCTCGCGGACAAAGGGCACCTCTTCAAAGACGCCCTCGATCAGCTGGAAAAACTCGTTATAGGATGGCTCTGTCACAGCCGCGTCACCCGGTTAAGTCCGTCCAGCGCCGCACTGCGATAGGCTTCCGCCATGGTGGGATAGTTAAAGGTGGTATTCACAAAGAAGTCGATACTGTTATTCGGTGCCGGCTGCTTCATGATGGCCTGGCCGATATGCACGATTTCCGCGGCCTCGGCCCCGAAGCAGTGAATACCCAGGATTTCCCGCGTTTCAATGTGGAACAGGATCTTGAGCATGCCCACACGTTCACCGGAAATCTGTGCGCGCGCGGTGTGCTTGAACAGCGCACGGCCAACTTCGTAGGGCACTTTGGCATTGGTCAGTTCGGTCTCCGTCTGACCAACGGATGAAATTTCCGGAAGGGTGTAGATCCCGGTCGGCGCATCTTCAATAACTCGGTGACCGCGACCAACAACGGCCGCCGCCACTGCCCTGCCCTGGTCATAAGAGGCACTGGCCAGGCTCGGCCAACCGATCACATCCCCCACCGCGTAAATATTTTCTACCGACGTGCAGTAATGCTCATCGACTGCCAACTGCCCGCGGTGATTCGCTTCGAGACCGACATTTTCCAGCCCCAGGGAACCGGTGTTACCGGAACGGCCGTTACACCAGAGCAGCGCATCGGCAGAAATGCGTTTGCCGGACTGCATTTCCATGGTGACACCGCGATCGGTGCCGATCACTTTCGCGTACTCCTCGCGGTGACGCACGGTAACGCCCATATCACGCAGGTGATAGCTGAGTGCGTCGGAAATCTCGTCATCGAGGAATTCCAGCAGATGATTACGGCTGTTGATCAGATCCACTTTCATGCCGAGCGCGGCAAAAATGGAGGCGTATTCACAACCGATTACACCGGCGCCGTAAATGATGATGGCCTGGGGCGTGTGCGCCATATCCAGAATGGTATCGCTGTCGTACACCCGCGGATGATTGAAATCCACATCTGCCGGTCGATAAGGGCGCGAGCCGGTCGCGACAATAATTTTATCGGCGGTGACAATTTCCTTGGCACCGTCTACCAGCTGCACCACAACACTGTTGGCATCCTGGAACCGGGCCTCACCGACAATCAGCTCAACCCGATTGCGCGCATAAAAGCTGGTGTGCATTTCCACCTGATAGGAAATGACCTTGTTGACCGTTTCCATGACCTGGGGAAAAGTGAGGCGGCGCGGTTCGCCCAACGCGCGGAAAACACTCTGGGTGTTGTAACGCATCAACTGTTTGACCGAGTGACGCAACGCCTTTGAGGGAATAGTGCCCTTGTGGGTACAGTTGCCCCCGACTGAACTGCTGCGCTCAATTACCGCAACACGCAGGCCTTTCTTGGACGCACTCATTGCCGCCGCTTCACCCGCCGGGCCCGAGCCAATAATTACCAGATCGTACTTGGAAACTGCCATTGATTTTCTGTCTTTGCTTTTATAAAGAATTTATTGGGCGCACCTGGTCAGAGTGCGCCATCCATCAGGATTTTTTGTTCGGCTTGCTGGTTGCATCGTAGGCAAGGTCCGACGCGGAAACTGCTGCCGCTTTTGCCGCCTGCCGCTGCTGTTCCTTTTCACATTCTTCGTCGTCACCGCCGCAGATATCGCAGTCACGCTTCATGCCGATATTGTTCAGGCCACCACAGGAACCCTTGAGCGGCTTGTTCTGCACAATGGCGCCGAGCGCCATACCGGTCACAATGAGAACCAGAGTAATGAATGCAAGAATATAAATAGTCACGGTTACCTCCCCTGACTTTCAAGGTAGGGCTTGAAAGCGCTGCTAACACGCTCTTCGAACCCGGAATCGGTTTTTACCAGCAGAAACACCGCCAGATTGGCCTGCTCTGCCAATTTTAACGCCGCATCGGCGCCCATCACATTGAGTGCCGTGGCGTAGCCATCGGCTTCGGCACAGGTGTCCGCCACCACGGTGACCGACGCGAGCTTATGCTCCACCGGACGCCCAGTCCGCGGATCGATGGTATGCGCATATCGCTTACCGTCGCGCTCGTAGTAGTTGCGGTAGTCACCAGAGGTAGCAATTCCTTTACCGCTCACCTGTATTGGCTTCTGCACGACCTGCCCTGCGTTAGGACGCTCAATGCCCACACGCCAGGCTATCCCCTGGGGATTAACTCCAGCGGTACGTAGTTCACCGCCGACTTCCACCAGGTAATTGGTAATACCCCTGGATTCCAACAGATCAGCGACGCGGTCGACACCATGCCCTTTTGCAATGGCAGAGAGGTCGACTTTCACCGGCCGTGTTTTGCGTAACTGGCGGTCGTTGAGCACCAGCGCATCGGAGCCAATTTGAGCCAAAATGGCTGAAATCTGCTGCTCTGCAGGAATGGCCTCCGGCTCGGGGTCCGGGCCAAAGCCCCACAGATTCACCAGCGGGCCGACGGTGACATCAAAGGCACCATCGCTGTCCTGGTAGATTTTCAGGGACTGCGCAATGACCTCAGCGAGATGCTGGGAAATTTCTACCGACTCACCCGGTGCTGTGGCATTAAAGCGCATCAGTTCAGAGTCCGGGATATAGGTGGACATCTCCTGGTTTACCGCCGCCAATTCGGCATCCACCGCCGACTGCAATTCTGCCTTTTTCATCCCGTCAGGCACATCCACCACGGTGAGGTGGTAGGCGGTACCCATGGTCGGGCCGCTGAGCTTCCAGCTTTGCTTTTGCGGTGAACAGGCCGCCACGGCAAACAGCAAGGCTGCCAAGGTCAGCCAACGGAAAAGAAACCCACTGCGCACAAACAAAAACAGGGCCGAATGCAGCGGCCCTGTTTCTGTGGATGTATTGATACGTCCAATCATGCGCGATCAGCCGCCGAAGTCGTCGAGCAGGATGTTGTCATCCTCAACGCCCAGGTCCTTCAGCATGTTGATCACCGCCGCGTTCATCATGGGCGGCCCACACATGTAGTACTCACAGTCTTCCGGCGCCGGGTGGTCCTTCAGGTAGTTTTCGTACACTACGTTGTGGATGAAGCCGGTGTAACCGGTCCAGTTGTCTTCCGGCTGCGGATCCGACAGGGCGATGTGCCACTTGAAGTTGTCGAACTCGTCCTGAAGGCCGTTGTAATCGTCCTCGTAGAACATCTCGCGCAGGGAGCGCGCACCGTACCAGAAGCTGATCTTACGCTTGGAGTTCAGGCGCTTCAGCTGGTCGAAGATGTGCGAACGCATCGGCGCCATACCGGCACCACCACCGATGAAGACCATTTCGTTGTCGGTGTCCTTGGCGAAGAACTCACCAAAGGGACCGTACACACGCATTTTGTCGCCCGGCTTCAGATTGAAGACGTAGGAAGACATCTGGCCCGGCGGAATGCCTTCAGAGCGCGGCGGCGGAGTAGCGATACGGATGTTGAACTTAACAACGCCCTTCTCTTCCGGGTAGTTGGCCATGGAATAGGCGCGTACTACCGGCTCGGTCACCTTGGACTCCAGCTTGAAGAAGCCGAAGTGCTCCCAGTCGCCACGGTACTCTTTTTCGATTTCGAAATCGGAGAACTTCACGTGGTGGGGTGGCGCTTCCAGCTGTACGTAACCGCCAGCACGGAAGTCTACGTTTTCGCCTTCTGGCAGCTTCAGGGTCAGCTCTTTAATGAAGGTGGCCACGTTCGGGTTGGATTCCACAGTGCATTCCCACTGCTTCACACCAAACACCTCTTCAGGCACTTCGATCTTCATATCCTGCTTAACCGCCACCTGACAGGACAGGCGCTTGCCGGCTTTTGCTTCACGCGGGGTGAAGTGGGCCGCTTCGGTCGGCAGCATGTCACCACCGCCCTCGGTCACTTTACACACGCACTGGGCGCAGCTACCGCCACCGCCACAGGCAGATGCCAGGAACAGGTTGTTGGCTGCCAGGGTTTGCAACAGTTTGCCACCCGCCGGCACGGTGAGGGTTTTCTCACCGTTAACCAGGATGTTGACGTCACCGGTGTTCACCAGGCGAGAGCGGGCAACCAGAATGATGGCCACCAGCGCCAGCACGATCACGGTGAACATGCCTACGCCAAAATAAATATCCGTTAATTCCATACTATTCGACCTCCCCGCTTAGATATCGATGCCGCCGAAGGACATGAAGCCCAGCGACATGAGACCAACGGTAATGAAGGTGATACCCAGGCCTTTCAGACCTTCAGGCACGTCACTGTACTTCATGCGCTCGCGAATACCCGCCAGAGCGGTAATCGCCAGTGCCCAGCCGAGGCCGGCGCCGAAGCCGTAAGCAACAGATTCACCAAAATTGTATTCGCGCTCCACCATGAACAGAGAGGCACCCATGATGGCGCAGTTCACGGTAATCAGCGGCAGGAATACACCCAGGGCGTTGTAGAGCGCCGGTACGTATTTATCCAGGAACATTTCCAGGATCTGTACCAGAGCGGCAATTACGCCGATGTAAGACAGCAGGCCAAGGAAGCTCAGGTCCACATCCGGGTAACCGGCCCAGGCCAGCGCGCCGTCTTTCAGCAGGTAGGTGTAAATCAGGTTGTTCACGGGCACGGTGATGGTCAGTACCACAACCACCGCAACACCGAGACCAACCGCCGCTTCAACCTTCTTGGATACCGCGAGGAAGGTACACATCCCGAGGAAGAAGGCCAGCGCCATGTTTTCAACGAAAACCGCGCGGATGATCAGAGAAATAAAATGTTCCATCTATCAGGCCTCCTGTTGCGCCGGCAGAACTTTGGAGTTCGGCGCAATCTTGAACTCTTGCTCTTCCACCTGTGCAGGCTTCCAGGTACGGATTGCCCAGATGAACAGGCCGATCAGGAAGAATGCGCTCGGCGGCAGCAGCAGCATACCGTTCGGTACATACCAGCCACCGTTATTCACGGTAGACAGGAGCTCGATACCAAACAGCTTGCCAGCACCGAAGAGTTCACGCACAACGGCGAGACCGATCAGGATGACACTGTAACCAAGACCGTTACCGATACCATCGAAGAAACTGTCCTTGGGACCGTGCTTCATGGCGAAGGCTTCAGCGCGGCCCATCACGATACAGTTGGTAATAATCAGACCAACGAATACGGAGAGCTGCTTGGAGATGTCAAAGGCATAAGCCTTGAGGATCTGGTCTACCACGATTACCAGCGAAGCAATCACCGTCATCTGCACGATGATCCGGATGCTGTTGGGAATCTGCTTGCGGATTAAGGAAACCGACAAGTTTGAAAACGCGGTTACTGTGGTCAACGCGACGCACATCACCAGCGTTACCGCCAGAGAGCTGGTTACCGCCAGCGCGGAACAGATACCAAGAATCTGCAACGCGATGGGGTTATTGTTAAAAATCGGCTCCAGCAGAGTGTCTTTTAATTTCATGCTCATGCTTATGCCTCCCCTGCTTTCAGGTTTTTCAGGAAGGGACCGAAGCCCTCACTTCCCAGCCAGAAGTTGATCAGGTTGTTGACACCGCGGCTGGTCAAGGTAGCACCAGACAGGCCATCAACCTGATGCGCGGCATTCGCACTGCTCGGGTCGACACTGCCTTTGATTACGCTGATGTCCACAGACCCATCGGCGTTAAAGACCTGCTTACCTTCCCACAGGGATTTCCAGCGAGGGTTGTCTACTTCACCGCCCAGTCCGGGAGTTTCCTTGTGCTCGTAAAAGCCAAGGCCGGCAACGGTTTTGAGATCATTTTCCAGCGCCAGGAAGCCGTACATTTGGCCCCAGAGTCCAGCACCACGAACAGGCAAGATAACGCGCTGCAGCTCACCATTTTTCTCCACCAGGTATACCTCTTTGGTATTTTCCCGACGAATAATGTTGGCCGTGTCCTGGTCCGCAGACAGTCTTTCACTGGCATCGGAGACTTTGGCCGCTGCGCGACCGCTGCCACCTGCCGGTGCTTCGTCGGTGAACTTACCAGTACGCAGATCTACGTACTTGGTAGTCACGGACTCAAACGTGTCTTCAATGACCTTGGCATTTTTCTGATCGGCATCGATCAAACCGCCAGCCATCAGTACGTTGCGCTTACGGTCCAGTGCGGCGTTCGCTTCTTGCTGAGGCTTGAGCATGACTGCCGCAGTGGAAACCACCACGGAACAGACGATACACAGCACCAGTGCAACGATCAGAGTACCTTTTACTGAATCTTTATTAGCCACGTGCCAACCTCCGTTTGATATGGGACTGCACCACGAAGTGGTCAAACAGCGGCGCGAACAGGTTGGCGAACAGGATCGCCAGCATCATGCCTTCCGGGAAGGCCGGGTTCACAACGCGGATCAAAACGCACATTACGCCAATGAGAATGCCGTACCACCAGCGACCTGCGTCGGTCATAGCAGCGGATACCGGGTCGGTGGTCATGAAGATCAGACCAAAGGCGAAGCCGCCCACAACCAGGTGCCAGTACCAGGGCACAGCGAACATGGAGTTGGTTTCAGAACCAATCATGTTGAACAGCGTGGCGGTGGCCATCATGCCCAGCAGAGTACCGGCAACGATGCGCCAGCTGGCGATCTTCATGCCAATCAGGATCACGCCGGCAATCAGCATCGCCAGGGTTGAGGTTTCACCAATGGAACCGTGCATGTTGCCGAGAAAAGCATCCATCCAGGTCAATTGTCCGCTGGGTACGCCGACAATACCGTTCTGGATACCTTCGCTGGCCATCACGGACAGCGCGGTAGCGCCGGTATAACCGTCAACGGCAGTCCACACCAGGTCACCAGACATGGCAGCCGGGTAGGCAAAGAACAGGAAGGCACGGCCGGTCAGTGCCGGGTTCAGGAAGTTTTTACCGGTACCACCGAAGACTTCCTTACCAATAACCACACCAAAGCTGATACCCAGCGCCACCATCCACAGCGGCAGATCCGGCGGACAGGTCAGGGCAAACAGGATGGAGGTGACGAAGAAACCTTCGTTCACTTCGTGGCCACGGATCGCCGCGAACAGAACTTCCCAGATACCGCCGACAATAAAGGTCACGGCATAAATCGGCAGGAAGTACATGGCGCCGTAGACAAGGTTGTCCCACAGGCTGTTGGCATCGTAACCGGTGAGTGCACCGATGATGGCGTGGCGCCAGCCGGTCAGCTCAGGGTTGCTCATGCCGTCAATAATGGTGTTCGCCTGGAAACCGACGTTCCACATACCGTAGAACATTGGAATCATGGCGCAGGCCCACACGGTGATCATGATGCGCTTCAGGTCGATACCGTCGCGCACGTGTGCGGTGGACTTGGTGCGGTCCGCAGGCTGGAAGAGACCGGTGTCGATCGCTTCGTACAGTGCGTACCATTTTTCGTATTTACCGCCTTTGTGGAAGTGCGGTTCCATGTTGTCGAGTAATTTACGCAACATCCTTAACCCTCCTTCTCAATACGGGTCAGGTTGTCCCGCAAAATGGGACCGAAGTCGTACTTGCCCGGACATACAAAGGTGCACAGCGCCAGATCTTCTTCATCCAGTTCCAGTGCGCCCAGCTGTTGAGCCACCTGGGTATCACCAACAATCAGTGCACGCAGCAGCTGGGTTGGCAGAATATTCAGGGGCACCACACGCTCGTAGGTACCGATCGGCATCAGTGCGCGCTCGGAGCCATTGGTGCTGGTGGTGAAGTTGAACAGCTTGCTTTTCAGGAAGCGGGATACGTAGATCGGCAGGATCGAGAAGCGATTCGCACCCGGCGTGAAGTAATGCAGCATCGGGCGCTCGCGGCCCTCTTCCAGCACACTCACCTGGTTGTGGTAGCGACCGAGGTACGCCAGCGGACCCGCAGCGGTGCGACCACCGAATACAGAGCCGGAAACCAGACGGTTGTCATTACCCGCGGTCTCACCAGCGGTCAGCGCTGTCAGGTCGGCACCCAGACGGGTACGCAGCAGTCGCGGCTTGGTGACTTGCGGGCCACCCAGGGCAACCACGCGGTCGGTGAACAGTTTGCCGGTTTCGAACAGCTTGCCTACGGCAATCACGTCCTGGTAACCGATAGTCCAGACCTGACGGCCGGGCTTGACCGGGTGCAGGAAGTGGATATGGGTACCGGAAAGACCAGCGGGGTGGGGGCCGGCGAAGGCTTCGCGCTGTACGCTGGCGGCGCTGGGAACCGGGATATCGGCGTCAGGCGCGGTACACACGAAGGTCTTCTCTGCCAGTTTGGAGAGAATCTCAACACCCTGGGCAAAGGCATCGCGCTGCTCGGCAATGATCACAGCAGGATCAGCGGCCAGCGGATTGGTGTCCATGGCGTTAATAAAGAGTGCAGAAGGCTGCGCGGTCAGGGCCGGCACCTTGCTGTACGGACGGGTGCGCAGTGCGGTCCAGAGGCCGGACTCCACCAGGTTTACACGCACCTGCTCCGAAGTGAGGCTGGACAGCTGGTCAGCGCTATAGCTGGCGAACTGCTCTGCTTCATCACCGTCCACTTCAATGACCACCGACTGCAGCACCCGACGGGCACCACGATTGATGGCAACCACGCGGCCTGCGGCCGGCGCGGTGTAGCGAACACCTTCGGTTTTCTTATCGGTGAACAGCAACTGTCCGAGTTTGACGCTATCCCCTTCCGCAACTGCCATGGTGGGCTTCATCCCGTTGTAATCGGGACCAATCACCGCAACAGTCTTGGCTGCAGGGCCATCATGGATGACCTGCTCGGGCGCGCCGGATATGGGTAAATCCAATCCCCGACGGATCTTTCTCATACGCCTGTGCCTAAGTTCTAATGTTGATAGGTTTAAGAGGTTTAAAAATTTCTAGGTTAAAAAAACACTAAAAAATGAAGAACCCGTCGCGGGGGCTTAGGCCGTGGTCTGCCTGGGAGTGGACACATAAAGAGTAGCCACTACCGGGAGGCACCACTGGAATGGAGAAGTTGCTCACCGCTCGGGCCGCAACCGATCTGCTATTGCCCTGGCAAGTCGCAGTCATTGCGCAAAAATTTCCCGGCACACGGCAGCCCCGCAAAATCGCGCGCATTATAAGTAGGGGATAGAGGCTTTACCAGAGCGAATGGGGCCAAAAGGGCCAAACGGAGGGAAAATTTTGCTGAAAAAACAACAACTTTAGTTGGAGATGGTGCTTCCGGCACATACGCGCCAGTCCTTCGAATTCAACGCCAGTCTGGCGCCTTAGACCTCTGCCCGACCAATTCTCGGTACGGAGGTCCCAGACAGCAAGGAGGGCGGATTGACCGCCCTCCCCCGTCGTCACTCAGTCCTGAAGAACTCAGTCTTTCTTCGGGAACAGCTCGTAACGTACACCGGCCATGTCTTCCAGGCAGCGAACCACCTGGCAGCTGTAGCCGAATTCGTTGTCGTACCAGCAGTAGAGGACGGCATTATCGCCATCTACGATGGTGGCAATGGAATCGAACACGCAGGCACGGCGGGAGCCGACGAAGTCGCTGGATACCACTTCCGGAGAATTGGTAAAGTCAATTTGCTGACGCAGCGGTGAGTGCAGTGCCACATCGCGCATATAGTCATTCAGCTCATCCTTGGTGGTCTCCTTGCCCAAACGCAGGTTCAGGATAGCCATGGAGACGTTCGGAGTCGGTACGCGGATGGCATTACCGGTGAGCTTACCCTTCAGTTCCGGCAGCGCCTTGGACACGGCCTTGGCAGCGCCGGTCTCCGTCAGCACCATGTTCAGGGCTGCGGAACGGCCGCGACGCTCACCTTTGTGGTAGTTGTCGATCAGGTTCTGGTCGTTGGTGTAGGCATGCACAGTTTCCACGTGACCGTGCTGCACGCCGTACTTGTCCATCATCGCCTTCAGTACCGGCACGATGGCGTTGGTGGTACAGGAGGCCGCAGACAGGATCTTGTCGTCCGCCGTGATATCGCCGTTGTTGATACCGTAAACGATGTTCTTCAGGTCGCCTTTGCCCGGAGCGGTCAGCAGCACCTTGGCAGCGCCCTTGCTCTCCAGGTGCTGGGCCAGACCCTCTTCATCGCGCCATACGCCGGTACTGTCGACGATCAGGGCATTGTTGATGCCGTACTGGGTGTAATCCACTTCCTGCGGGGAGTTGGCGTAGATGACTTTCACTTCATTGCCGTTGCAGATCAGTGTATTGGTCTCTTCGTCCACACGGATGGTGCCATTGAAGGCGCCGTGTACGGAGTCGCGGCGCAGCAGAGAGGCGCGCTTGACCAGGTCGTTCGCCGCACTACCCTTGCGCAGCACGATTGCGCGCAGGCGCAGCACATCGCCACTGCCCGCTTTTTCGATCAGCAGGCGCGCTACAAGACGGCCGATACGGCCGAAACCGTAGATCACGACATCCTGGGATTCCGGCAGTGGCTTGCCAGCGCCAGAGGCATCGGACAGCTCTTCGCGGACGAAGTCTTCAATGCTCAGGCCACGCTGGTCGCGCATGTATTTGTTGGTCAGGGTGCCCAGGTCAATGTGGACCGGACCCAGTTCCAGTTTGCAGATGGCCTCGAGAACCGGAAAGGTCTCAAACTCAGACAGCTCGTTCTCTTCAACCTGACGCACAAAGCGGTGCGCCTTCATGATGCTGAGTACGGAGCGGTTCACCAGGTTCTGGCCGTACATATAAATGCCGACGTTACTTTCCCGGTTAAGCTTACCAATCATTGGAATCATGGATTCCGCCAGCGCTTCACGCGCCTTCCAATCCTTGAAAAAGTCAGCGGGCTTTGGTCGCTTCTGAGTCACTGTCAGACACCTCTGCAAAATGAAAAATAGGATCCTGCCGGCCCCGGAATCAATGGCTAATTCACTGCCTATTTCAATGATAGGGGAAGGCTGAAAAACAGCCCTCTGGCCGACGGCTGGCGCATTATGTGGATTCGATATGGGGTGCGCAACCGAGCAAAAAATGGCCTAAAAACTGTAGTTAAACTACATTTTTTCAGCGTGAAATTTTCCACTGGCAACGGCCGCTCCTGCGTCATTTACGCAGGCGGTCGAGGCCCTGAAAAGCAGCAAACCTGCAGCCGCAGCCGTTCGCCGCTACAATAGCGCCCTCCCCGGCCGCCAGCGGTCAGAAAGCACGGAATTATAAGGAAACATGAGTCAACTCCCCCCTTTATCCCCCCCGCTTTTCGAACAAAGAATGACCGGCAATTCTGGGGCCAGCTGCACGGCGCTAGTGCCGCCCTGGCAATCCTGAGCGCGGCCAAAGCGAGCCCCGCCCCCACCTTGCTGATTGCACGCAACAGTCAGGAAGCGCACCAACTTGAGGTGCAGCTGAAATTTTTTAACAAGCCGCGTCGAGATGGGGGATCAGAAGATCTCTACAGCGACGATGAGGAAGCACTGGAAATTATCCAGTTTCCAGACTGGGAAATTCTGCCCTACGACACCTTCTCGCCGCACCAGGACATCATCTCTGACCGCCTGGCCACGCTGTATCGCTTGCCGCAAATGGGGAGTGGTGTGGTTATCGCCCCGGTCAGCACACTGCTGCACCGCCTGGCCCCCAAAGACTATGTGGCTGGCAATGCCCTGATATTGAGTGAAGGGCAGAAGTTTGACCTCAACGCCCAGCGCCGCCTACTGGAACAGGCGGGCTACCACTGCGTCGATACCGTGTATGAGCACGGCGAATTTGCCGTGCGCGGCGCGCTGATGGATATCTACCCCATGGGCAGCACCCTGCCCTACCGCATCGACCTGTTCGATGACGAGATCGAGTCCCTCCGCACCTTCGACCCGGAAGATCAGCGCACCATTGACCGGGTGGAAGAGATCCACCTGCTGCCTGCACGGGAATTCCCCATGCACAAGCCGGCACTGGCCAAGTTCCTTGAGCGCTGGCACGAGCATTTTGACTGCGACCCGGGCCCGGTCTCCATCTATCAGGACATCAGCGCCGGAATCGCGCCGGCGGGCATCGAATATTATTTACCGCTGTTTTTTGACCAGTGCGCGAGCCTGTTCGATTACTTGCCAGCCAACAGCAACCTCTTTATCCAGGGCGACATCAAACAGCCAGTTGAATCTTTCTGGCGCGAAGCGGAAAACCGCTATCAAAGCCGCCGCGGTGATCTCACCCGCCCGATACTTGAACCCCGCAAGGTGCTGCTGGACATCGATGAGTTTTACGCGGCCCTGAAATCCCAGGCACGCGCCTTCTTTTCCACGGAGACACTTCCGGAAGCGGAAGGCAATTACAACTTTGCCTGCAAGGCACCGCCGAGCCTGCCGGTAAATGGCCATTCCGACCAGCCGCTACAGAAGCTCGAAGCCTATTTGATGGAATACCAGGGGCGGGTTCTGTTCTGCGCAGAAAGCGGTGGTCGCCGGGAAGCCTTATTGGATCTGTTGAACGGCATCCGCCTGAAGCCAAAAACTTTTGACAGCTGGCAAAGCTTCCTGGCAAGCGATGAGCGTTACGGTATTACAGTAGCCCCTATCGATCAGGGACTGCTGCTCGATGAGCCGCAACTCAACCTGATCGCCGAGCCACAACTGTTTGGCGACCGGGTGCTGCAACAACGGCGACGCCGCAAAGCCAAGGAAGACGCCGACAACGCGGTTAAAAACCTGGCGGAACTGCGCATCGGCGCGCCGGTGGTACACATCGACCACGGGGTGGGCCGCTACAAAGGTTTGCAAAGCCTGGAGATCGATGGCCAGCAAGCGGAATTCCTTACCCTGGAATACGGGGACGGCGCCAAACTGTATGTGCCGGTTGCCAGCCTGCACCTGATTAGCCGCTACTCTGGTGCCGATGAAGAGCTGGCGCCGCTGCACAAACTCGGCAGCGAGCAATGGCAAAAGGCCAAACGCAAAGCGGCGGAAAAAGTCCGCGATGCCGCTGCCGAATTGCTGGACATTTACGCGCGCCGGGAAGCCCGGGTAGGCCACGCCTTTGCCGACCCGGGCATGGCTTACCGTGAATTCGCCAGTGGATTCCCCTTTGAAGAAACCCCGGATCAGCAGCTGGCGATTGAAGCGGTTGTTGGCGATATGCTGTCGAAAAAGCCCATGGATCGACTGGTGTGCGGCGATGTGGGCTTCGGCAAAACCGAAGTCGCCATGCGCGCAGCGTTCGTCGCTGCCCATGCAGGCAAGCAAGTGGCCATGCTGGTGCCCACCACCCTGCTCGCCCAGCAGCACTACCAGTCACTGCAGGATCGCTTTGCCGATTGGCCGCTCACGGTTGAAGTCATCTCCCGTTTCCGCAGCAGCAAGGAAGTCGATGCCATCAAAGAGCGTATCGCGGAAGGTAAAGTGGATATTCTCGTGGGCACCCACAAGTTGCTGCAGAGCGACCTCAAATTCAAAAACCTGGGCCTGCTGATCATCGACGAGGAGCACCGTTTCGGGGTTCGCCAGAAAGAAAAGCTGAAGAGCCTGCGCTCGGAAGTCGACATCCTGAACCTCACCGCCACGCCCATCCCGCGCACCCTGAACATGGCCATGGCCGGTATTCGCGACCTTTCTGTGATCGCCACGCCACCGGCGCGCCGGCTGTCGGTGAAAACCTTTGTGCGTGAACGCGATGAACCCCTGATCAAAGAAGCGATACTGCGGGAGATACTGCGCGGTGGTCAGGTGTACTTCCTGCACAATGAAGTCAAAAGCATCGAACGTGTCGCGCGCGAGCTACAGGAACTGGTGCCGGAAGCACGCATCGGCATCGGCCACGGCCAGATGCGCGAGCGCGAGCTGGAACAGGTAATGAGCGACTTCTACCACAAGCGCTTCAATGTGCTGGTGTGCACCACCATTATCGAAACCGGTATCGACATCCCCACCGCCAATACTATTTTGATTGAGCGCGCCGACAAATTCGGTCTCGCCCAGCTGCACCAGCTGCGTGGACGCGTTGGCCGCTCCCACCACCAGGCTTACGCCTACCTGCTGACGCCAAACAAACGGGCAATGACCAACGATGCGGTCAAACGCCTGGAGGCCATCAGTGAGGCCCAGGACCTGGGTGCCGGCTTCACCCTCGCCACCCACGACCTGGAAATTCGCGGCGCCGGCGAACTGCTGGGTGAAGAGCAAAGCGGGCAGATTCAGAGCGTCGGCTTCAACCTGTATATGGAAATGCTCGACCACGCCGTCAAAGCCATCCGCGAGGGGCGCACACCCAATATCGACGAGCCACTGGAATCGCCAGCAGTGGATGTCAATCTGCGCGTGCCTGCCCTGATCCCGGAGGACTATCTGCCGGATGTGCACAGCCGCCTGATCATGTACAAGCGCATCGCCAACGCCGAAGACAAGGACGCACTCAAGGAGCTGCAGGTAGAAATGATCGACCGCTTTGGCCTGCTGCCGGAGCCGCTGAAACACCTGTTCCGGATCACCGAAATCAAGCTCAACGCCAACCAGATGGGTATCCGCAAGCTGGAGGCTTCCGCCAGCCGTGGTCGCATCGAGTTTGCCGACAACGCCAAGGTAGACCCGCTGACACTGGTCAAACTGGTGCAGACCCGCCCCACCAGCTTCCAGCTGCAGGGCGCCAACCAGTTGAACTTCAGCCTGGATGAAGGCGGCCCGGAACAACGCCTGCAGCAGGTGACCGAAGTTCTGCAACAGCTGTCTCAATAGGGGCAGCTGGTTGCGGAACTGGGGTGCCAATCGGTGATAAGATGGACGAATTCCAAACTGGTGAATTAGCCGCCTCCCTCCCACACCTCAGAGCGGGTGCGGCGGACAACAACGACAACAGTGGTATCGAAATGATGACCAATTCAGCAATCAAGGTCACACAAAAAGTCCAGCAGCGGGGACTCAAGCAACTCGCAGGACTCCTGCTACTGACCCTGGCTACCGCCGGCGCAGAAGCCGCCAGCTATGCCGGCACTCAGTTCGAGATTGAGATGGTGGTATTTGCACGGGACAACGGGATGAACCAGTCCCGGGAAAACTGGCCGAGCGCGCCCCATCTCGCGTACGACGATCGCTGGGTGGATTTCGATACCCCTTCACGCTCCAACCCGATGTCACCGCAGTTGTTGCCAGCGCCCAACCAGTTGGACAACAAAGTCGCGGCACTGAAGCGCAGTGCAGGCTACCGGGTGCTCTTCCACAAAACCTGGAGACAGGTGCTGCAGCAAGAGCGCAACGCCCCCGCCGTGCTGATCAGTGGCGGCGCACCCAGTGATAACCACCATGAACTGGAAGGCAGTGTCACCCTCAGCGTGTCCCGCTACCTCCATCTCAGCACCGACCTGTGGCTGAGCGAATGGCTGCCGCAATCTGCTGAAATGCCAACGGCGGACAATTCCGGATTCGGTTATCAGCAGGCCGCCACAGCGGCAGCGACACAAGGCATTCGGGTTCCAACTCGCCCGAGAGCCGCCATCAGCGTGAATTCTTCCCTGGCCGGCGAAGAACCCCTGAGTCTGGGAGGCACCCAGTCAGCTTCAGAAAGTAATGGCTATGGCACTGCGAGCACCACTGACAACTACGCAAACGGCACAGACGCAGCGGTATTCCGCAGCGGCAACCGTTTTTCAGACACCCCGATCGGTGAATCGGTTGACCCCGCTGAACACGCACCCAGTGAAAAGCTGGCCGCACGGGTAGCAGTACTGCAGGAAGAGCGACGCCTGCGCAGTGGCGAACTGCATTATATCGATCACCCCAAGTTGGGTGTGCTGATCGAGGTACGGACGGTTGCGCAGCAGCAGGAACCCTCCAGCGATGACCTGCAGCAGGACGAAGAACCACTGGATCTCAATTAACGCAAAGCCCGGATAGAACCTCGAATAGAAACCAGAATAGAAACCCAGCGAACACGGCCCATCACGGGCCGTTTTCCGTTAGGGGTAAAACTCGGTTAACCTTGTGGCAAATCATAAAAATCAGGCCAACTCGCTATATGATCACTAACGACGCCATTATTCTCGGCATGCTCGCGGCCATTCTCGGCTTTGTTTTCTACACTGCCAGCAGCGAACAACGCTTTTGGAAACGTTTTTACCGTTTTGTCCCCGCCCTGCTCCTTTGTTATTTCCTGCCGTCGCTGCTCACCACCTTCCATATCATCGACGCCCACAACTCGAACCTCTACTTCGTCGCCTCCCGCTACCTGCTGCCCGCCAGCCTGGTACTGCTGACACTGAGCATCGACCTCAAAGGCATCATCAACCTCGGCCCCAAAGCCCTGATCCTGTTCCTGACCGGTACGCTCGGCATTGTGATTGGCGGCCCACTGGCGTTGCTGATCATGTCAGCCATTAACCCCGACATGCTGAATGGCAACGGACCGGATGCTATCTGGCGCGGCATGACAACCGTGGCTGGCAGCTGGATTGGTGGCGGTGCCAACCAGGCGGCGATGAAGGAGATTTTCGACGTGGGCGGCCAGGTGTTTTCCGCCATGGTGGCGGTAGACGTGATCATCGCCAACCTGTGGATGGCGGTTCTGCTGATCATGGCCGGCAATGCAAAGGAAATGGATGCCCGCCGCGGCGCTGACACCAGTGCCATTGATACATTGCGGGAGCGGGTCGAGCACATGCAGCGCAAACATGCGCGCATTCCGAGCCTGCAGGACCTGATGCTGATTGCCGCCGTCGGCTTCGGCATTACCGGCATCGCCCACGCCTGTGCCGACTTCCTGGCACCCTGGTTCCAGGCCAACGCGCCGCAACTGGCCCGCTTCAGCTTCACCAGCCAGTTCTTCTGGCTGATCATCATTGCCACTACCCTCGGTATCGCCATGGCATTTTCCCCGGCGAAAAAGCTGGAGGGAGCCGGAGCCTCCAAAGTGGGCTCCATCTTTATCTACTTTCTTGTCGCCACCATCGGCACCCACATGGACATTACCGCTCTCAAAGAAAGCCCGGAACTGTTTGTGCTGGGATTGATCTGGATGGCGATCCACGCCGGGCTGATGCTGCTGGTTGCGAAACTGATCAAGGCACCCACATTCTTTATGGCGGTAGGCAGCCAGGCCAACGTCGGCGGTGCGGCTTCCGCACCCGTGGTCGCCGCCGCCTTCCACCCTTCCCTTGCACCGGTTGGGGTTTTGCTGGCGGTGATGGGCTACGCCCTGGGCACCTACGCCGCCTGGTTCTGCGGACAACTGTTGCGCGTAGTGGGTGCCGGCTGATTCGTGCCGGGGGCGGTCTCTCACTGCGACGCCCCCGAATGACCAGTAACAAAAAAGCCCGCACCTTTCGGACTCTTACCGGAAGGTGCGGGCTTTTTCATGACCCTTGCGAAAAGGTCAGCAATATAAAACGCTGGTTAACGCACAAGCGCCAAAACCATTTTGACCGTTTTGCCGGGCAAAATTCATCGAAGTTTGAGCGCGCGTCTCACTAACAGGCTTACAGGTCTTACGACGATCAGCTTATTCGCAGGGAACGACGTCTTCCGCCAACAGGCCTTTATCACCCTGCTGCATTTCGAACTCTACGGACTGTCCCTCGTTGAGGGTTTTGTAACCATCACCGCGAATGCTGCGGTAGTGAACAAAAATATCTTCAGCACCCTCTGAGCAGGTGATAAATCCATAACCCCGGGCATTGTTAAACCACTTCACGGTACCCGTAACGCGATCACTCATTAAGCCAACCTCATTTATTGTTATTGCGTCTGCCTCGGTTGCGGGCAGAACGCCTACCCCATTTGCAGCGGCCGGAGTGTCGTATCTGCGTAACTTACGATCAAACGATCACTGCAGCCGTTACCTCGAAGTACTTCCCCATTGCAACCGGAGAAAGTCGTTACTGATTCTTAGATAAATCTGCGCCAGTGTCTAGGTTTCCACGTGAAATTAATGTTACTTCTCGGTAACAATGCGCAACAATTCACCAAATTTGGCCGAAAATCACCGAAAGCTTTGACATATCATGCTCTCGCGCAGCAAGTCACTTAGCTGTCACTCCAGCACCAAGTGTCATTCGGCTATCGTTGGCCAACGCAAGTTCCGGCAAGTCCGCAATATGCAGAGTGGATGTCGGGAAGGCACAAGAGGCGCCGCGACCCTCAACGATCTGCAGAATCTTCAACAGTACATCCTGCTTGATCTCGTGGTAGCGGATCCAGTCCGTCGTTTTGGTGAAGGTGTATATAAAGAAATCCAGAGAGGACGGCGCGAAAGAATTGAAGTTCACGATCAACGTCTGGTTAGTATCAATCTCCGGGTGCTGCTGAAGCATCGCCCTAACATCATCCACGATTGGCGCCATCAACAGGGCGTCGTCGTAGCGAATACCAATGGTTTCGTAGATGCGGCGGTTCAGCATGCGCGAGGGGTTTTCTACCGAGATCTGGGTAAACACGCCATTGGGAATATAGAGCGGGCGTTTGTCGAAGGTACGGATTCGCGTCAACCGCCAACCGATATCCTCTACGGTCCCCTCAATTTCCCTGTCTGGCGAACGCACCCAATCTCCCACTTTGAAAGGGCGATCGAGATAAATCATCAAGCCACCAAAAAAATTCGCCAGCAAGTCCTTGGCGGCAAAACCGATCGCCAAACCACCGATACCCCCCATGGCCAGCACGCCACTCACGCTGTAGCCGAGACGCTGCATAATGACCATCGCGGCGGTAATCATGATGGAGGCGCGAATCAGCTTGCCAATGGCACGCACAGTGGTTGTATCAATGGGTTTGCGTACAAATCGCGGGTCGGCAAGGTTCAGCTCAACCTCTTTGGCAAAGCGCAGTGCAAACCAGGTTATCACTACCACAAAGCCGATAGCCCTGGGCTTTCCAGCCAGCCAGGTCAATACCTCTGCATCCGTGGACGCTCCCGCGCGTGCAGCGGCGAGCGATAACCCAAGCAACCAGATCAGTATCGACGCTGGTGGGTTGATGGAATTGACCAGTGCATCATCCCAGGGATTGACGGTGCGCGCGGCGCGCTCGCGCAAACGACTAACGAACAGGCTCAATACCCAGGACGCCATCGCGGTAATCAGTACAACGATAAACACTTCGGCAATCCAGAAACGGTCATCCCCGACGAGAGAGCGCAAAAACGCTTTGGCTGACTCCACAAATTACTCCATTCACTGCTTTCTAATGATCGGTGGCGTTATTGTGCGCATTTACATCCAGGATGCCAGCCATTCCCGGGTTGAATGCCAGCGGGGAGACTGTTCCAGCGCTTCCCAACTGCGTATCTGCGGTTGGCCGCGCATCCGCTCCAGACGCGCGCTGGAGGCCGGGTCGGGCGTATAGCCCTCAAGCGCCGCCAGTACTTCGATCGCTCCCTCGCGATTGTTACAGACAACCCCCATATCGCAGCCCGCATGCATGGCAGCGCGAATACGCTCGGCATAGCCCCCTGCCGCACCCGCGCCCTCCATGGTCAGGTCATCACTGAAAATCACACCGTCAAATCCAAAGCGCTTGCGCAATACCTCCTGCAACCAGAAGCGTGAGAAGCCCACGGGATTCTCATCCACATTGGCAAAATGGATATGTGCCGGCATTACGGCGTCCAGCTCACCGGCGAGCATACACTCTTCGAATGGCTTGCAATCAGAAGCCAATACAGATTCCAGCGGGCGCTGGTCTACGGGTAATTCTTCATGGCTATCTTCGAGCACCTGGCCATGGCCGGGAAAATGCTTTCCGGTCGTTGCCATGCCCGCCTCGTGCATCCCCGCCATAAACGGCCGCGCCTTTTCTGCTAACATCAGCGGATCTTTGGCGAAACTGCGATCGCCGACGATTCGGCAAAAATCGTCATCCGCATCCAGCACCGGGGCAAAACTGAAATCCACACCCACGGCCAGCAGCTCGGCGGCCAGCAACCAGCCAACATCTTTCAGCTGGGTGGTATCCGCGTGGGCTGCCAGCGCCTGCATCGAAGGTATTCGGGTGAAGTTGTCGCGAAAGCGCTGCACTCGCCCACCCTCCTGGTCAACTGCGAGTAAAATTTCCGGGCGAACACCGCGAATATCGGCGATCAGCGCTTCCAGCTGCGGCCGATCGCGGTAATTACGTGCAAAAAATATCAGGCCACCCACCTGTGGATGCCGCAATAAATCCCGATCCTCTAGGGTAAGCTCGGTACCTTCGACATCAATCATTACCGGACCGATCTGAACAGACATGGTCTTCCTGCTCCTTTGATTAATTTGCACGCGCCAGGATTAATTTGTACGCGCCAGGCGCCACGGCTGTGCGCGGCTATTCCTTCGGCTCGGGCGCAGTCAACATGGCCGAAGCAGCGGGCGCCAGCCGGGCAAGGGTTTCTTCCAGACTGCTCTCTGCACCGAAATCCTCCCGAAGGATAGCTTCAATGGCGTCGAAGCTCGACAGAGAAAATATGGTGGCGCCCAGCATGAAATAAAGGCGCCAGTAGAAGGTCACCGGGTCGACCTGAGGTAAGGCATTGGCAAGCTGGCCCGCAAACCGCCGGTAGCTGGATCCATAGCGCGAAACGATAAACCGCCGCAGGTGGCCCTGGGACTGGGTATAAGCCAGCCCCAGTAAACGCATGAAGCGCTTGGGATCGCGCCCCTCTCTGGCGAGACCGGCCAGTGCGACCCGATACAGGCTCTGCAGGAGGTCATCCACCTGTAAACACTCGTCCTGAAGCTCTCGGCGGCTCAACTCCCGATCCAGATGCTCCGTAAAAGGCGTAAGGAAACGCTCAAATACGGCCTGGATTAACTCTTTTTTCGAACCAAAATGGTAGTTTACCGCGGCCAGATTCACCCCGGCGGTGCTGGTGATGGTGCGCAGCGAGGTTTCAGTAAAGCCGCGCTCGGCAAATAGTACCTCGGCGGCATCCAGGATTCGCTTGACGGTTTCCAGCTGACTCATACCAATTCAAACCAACAATTAAAACGCTTGTTTAAGGGCCTGAGACTAGCATAGTCGGCACCAATTGGAACATCCGTCTCCCCTGCCCCAAAAGCGGTTTAAGCAGCCGCGCGCTTCAATCCACCGAAATTTGCCCTGGCGATCACAAAGCACCCAGGGAATCCCGAAATCGCGACCTCCCGGATACCAAGCAGCCGGCACCGACACTAGATTGAATTTAAAGACTGAGGAAATTGCTCGAAACGGAACTTCGAAAGAGGCGCGGGATTTGCTGTAACAGCCGCTATTGATTCCTGAACCGGCCGCCGTGGTAGTGACGATGGCGATGGGGACGGGATTTCATAGTAGCGCGGCAACAAAGGGCCCCTAACGATTGATAACGACAGGAGGGCCGCGCCATGGCCAGAATTGCTCCGGAAATTGGCAGCTGGTTCGAAAACTTCCAATCTGGTGAATTGTTTGAAGTGGTGGCAGTAGACCACCCCTCTCGCACCATTGAAGTTCAATACATCGACGGCGCACTGGATGAAATTGACTTTCTCAGTTGGCCGCGACTACCGGTGATTGGTGCAGCACCTCCGGAAGATGCCAACGCCGGATATGGCAGCCTCGCGCGCGAAATGCAGGATGATGAGGATGCCGGATTCAAAAGTCCCTTATTTTCGCCCGCCCAAAGCGCCATCGACAAACTGGAAGGCGAATCTTTTCCCGGCACCGATGAAAGTATTTAACTGAGCGGTAGAGAGCCCATCAAATATCGCGCTCGCGAATATACTCCACGATGATCTCTGCCGCCTCCTCGACCGTGTCAACCAATTTGAACAGGTTCAGATCACCGGCATCAATGCATTCCCGGTCCAAAACCGTTTCCATCAGCCAGTCGATTAATCCCGCCCAGTAGCGCTTCCCTACCAGAACAATGGGAAAGCGTCGGACTTTTTGCGTCTGTACCAGCGTCAGCGCCTCAAACAGTTCATCCAGGGTTCCGTACCCGCCGGGCATGGCGATAAAGCCAACGGCATGTTTCACGAACATGAATTTCCGCACAAAGAAGTAGCGAAAGTGCAGACTGATATCGAGATAGGGATTCGGCGTCTGCTCAAATGGCAATTCAATATTCAGGCCGATTGAGGCACCAGCCTGGGTAAATGCACCGCGATTGCAGGCCTCCATAATCCCGGGGCCGCCGCCGGTAATAACCGGCACCCCTTCACTGGCAAGCAACTCGCCCAGGCGCACACCTTCCTGATACTCCACCGCATCTTCACGGAATCTTGCACTGCCGAAAACCGTCACCGCGCCCTTCAATGTAATCAGGCGCTCGATACCATCGACGAGTTCCGATTGAATTCGCAGCACGCGCCACGCTTCTGGCATTTTTGCGTCCAGCATATGCCTTCTCCTTATTGCCCGACTCCCCTCCTGGGGAACTGGATGCCCATACAACCTGAAAGCCGACAGGTACCCCAAGTCTAGCAGCTAGCCCACACACTCCCCCGGAAGATTGCGTGCAAGAGAAATCTGTATATAATCCCAGCAACTGTATAAAAATACAGACAACAGGAAAGTGCGCATGACAAACCTTACCGCTCGCCAGGCCCAGGTACTGGAACTGATCAAAACGTATCTGGACGATACCGGATACCCACCCACCAGAGCTGAGATTGCCCAGGAGCTCGGTTTCCGCTCTCCGAATGCGGCAGAGGAACACCTCAAAGCACTGGCGCGTAAAGGCGCAATTGAAATGGTCGCCGGCGCCTCACGCGGTATCCGGATTCCAGACCACCAGAGCGGCTTGCCCATTGTTGGCCGGGTCGCGGCAGGTAATCCGGTACTGGCGGAAGAAAATATTGAAGAGTATTGCGAGATCCCGGCGGAGTTTTTCCACCCACCGGCGGACTATCTGCTGCGGGTACACGGCATGAGCATGAAGAACGCCGGTATTTTTGATGGCGACCTGCTGGCCGTACAACGCACGGACAACATCCGCAATGGCCAGATAGTAGTGGCACGGATTGAAGATGAAGTGACCGTGAAGCGGTTCAAGCGACGCGGCAACCAGGCAACCATCCAGCTGTTGCCGGAGAATGATGACTTCGATGTTATTCAGGTGGATATGCGTGACAAGAATTTCGCCATTGAAGGTTTGGCGGTTGGTGTGATTCGTCAGAATCCCTTTTAAGGCATCGCTTTCGGCACCTTCCAGACATAAAAAAACAGGGCCTCAAGCCCTGTTTTTTTATGCGTCTTTCACGGCCTTTGATACACGATTCGCCCCGTATCTTTCCGTTACAGCCCGTTACAGCGGCCGAAATCACCGACGCTGCGGGGTACGTTCGAGCAAGCTCAGTGTACCGTGTGCTCGGTCACATCCACGTCTTCCTCGAAGGATTCCGGCTCCGCTTCCAGCTCGTTCACATCCTGCACCGCCTCAATTCCCGCCTCCAGCATAGCGCGGGCAATGGCAATCTTGTGCTCACGTAAAAACTCGAGGCTCTCCGCTGAGAAATGAATACGCACCAGCGGGTCTCCCTTGTGACCAGCGCGTCGCAGCGCCACATCACCATTGGACAACTCGATGATTTCGTAGGTCTCAGAAGACATTCACTTCTCCAGTTACAGCATGATTTTCCGCCATTGTAACACAGGGGGAAGTGATTAATCTGCGGCGCCCGCTGAAGGCGCTACCACTCTTCGCCTTGTACCCGCTGCCGCTGCACCAGCTCGGTAAGCCCCCGCAACCAGCGGTTGAGGCACTCGGGGTCCACCGCGACCGGCATATCTTCCAGTTGCCGCACCGGAATCAGTGTTTGTACGCCCGCCCCTCCGTCAGGCCCCTGCCCGGCGCTAGCCGGAAGCTTCCAGAGCCCACTCCAAGCAGCTGCCAGCGGGTAAAACCAGCTATCCGGGTTTTCCGCCAAGCTCACCAGCTCGCCGACGTCCGCACTGAATTTGCCCCGGGCCGTCAGCAGGCTCTGCAGCGCCGCTGCGGATTCCGGCACAACACCAGTGCCCAGACCCAGCTGGTGGGACTGCTCGCCGAGAAAAGCACGATATGCCCGCCACAGTTGCAATAACGCCCCTTCCTGCAAAGCAGCTTGCAGGAAGGGGTTTTCGGTATTGCCCTGCTCATCCAGCGACTGGAGCAGAATCTGGCATTTGCGCAGGGCCGAGGCCACTGTGCCGGTATAGGGGTTACTCAAGTACAGGCCTACCCTTTAGGAATTTTCTTTAGGGGATTTCTTGGCGGCCGCTTTTTTGGCCGGCGCCTTTTTAGCCGCAGCTTTCTTGGCTGGTGCCTTTTTTGCAGCCGCCTTTTTCGCGGGTGCTTTCTTTGCAGCAGCCTTCTTCGCTGGGGCTTCTACTTCCCATTTCCCATT
This sequence comes from Microbulbifer sp. ALW1, assembly GCF_009903625.1. NCBI lineage: Bacteria > Pseudomonadati > Pseudomonadota > Gammaproteobacteria > Cellvibrionales > Microbulbiferaceae > Microbulbifer > Microbulbifer sp. ALW1. Next base: position 3,253,372 of record NZ_CP047569.1, read on the forward strand.
GTTGTAGAAGGCCTTCCAGCCCGTCGCTTTACCCTCTTCCTCACTCTGAACGTACTGTTCCTGGGTCTTGCGACTGAAACGGACCACCGTATCCCGCCCCTCGTTGTCTTCCGTGGGCGCGGAAAACAGGAAGCTGTACTTGGGATCTATCTCATCTTTGTGGGGCAGCAACTCCTTCACCAGAGGCGCGCGCGTCTCCCGGTTTTTCGGGAACTGGCTCGCTGCCAGGAAGAGGCCGGAAGCGCCATCCCGAAGGATGTAGGTATCCTCGACTTTTTCGCAGGCGAGCTCTGGCATGGGCACCGGGTCCATTTTTGGGGGCGCCGGTTGTCCGCTTTTCAACAATTTGCGGGTGTTTTTGCAGCTTTCATTGGTACAGCCAAAATATTTGCCGAAACGGCCGGACTTCAGCTGCATATCACTGCCACATTTGTCGCACTCGATCAGCGGGCCATCATAGCCCTTGATCTTGAAGGTGCCCTTCTCCACCTCAAAACCATTGCAGTCTGGGTTGTTACCGCAGATATGCAGTTTGCGGTGTTCATCCACCAGGTAGCTGTCCATGGCGGTGCCGCACTTGCCACAACGGCGCTTGTCGCGCAGCTGGCGAGTTTCTGCATCCTCGTCCTTGTCCGCATCCACCGCTTCTTCACCAGACACCAGGTTCATGGTGTTGGTACAGCGCTCTTTCGGCGGCAGCGCATAACCGGAACAGCCCAGGAAGACGCCGGTGGAGCCGGTGCGAATCTGCATATGACGACCGCACTGGCTGCACTCGATATCCGTATCCGTCGGCGAGTTGCGGCGCATGCCGCCCTCTTTGTCCTGCGCCACTTCCAGTCGCTGGCTAAAGTCGGAATAGAACTCGTTAAGCAGGTCTTTCCAGCCTTTTTTGCCCTCTGCCACCGTATCCAGGGACTCTTCCAGGCTGGCGGTAAAACCGTAATCCATCAGGTTTTTGAAGCTTTCGCTCAGGCGGTCGGTAACGATATCGCCCATTTTTTCCGCGTAGAAACGACGGTTTTCCAGCCGTACGTAGCCGCGATCCTGAATGGTGGAAATAATCGATGCGTAGGTGGACGGCCGGCCGATGCCGCGCTTTTCCAGCTCTTTAACCAACGCCGCTTCACTGAAACGCGCCGGCGGCTTGGTGAAATGCTGCTTCGGATCCAGCTTTTTGAGGTTGAGCTTTTCACCCACCTTGATATCGGGCAGTACCAGGTCTTCGTCTTTTTTGGTCTGCGCCGGTGCCACTTTCAGAAAGCCGTCAAAGCGAATTACCCGGCCGCGGGTACGCAGCTCAAAGTCACCCGCCGTTACCACGACCGAGGTGGAAGTAAACTGGGCGGGTGTCATCTGACAGGCCACAAACTGCTGCCAGATCAAGGTGTACAGACGCTCAGCATCGCGCTCCATGCCGGACAGCATGTTCGGCTTTACCCGCACGTCGGATGGGCGAATCGCCTCGTGCGCTTCCTGTGCCCCCTCTTTGCTGCTATAGCGATTGGGGTTTTCCGGCAGATATTTATCGCCGTAATTCTCACCAATAAATTCGCGCACGGAAGACACGGCTTCGGCACTCAGGTTGGTGGAGTCGGTACGCATATAGGTGATGTAGCCCGCTTCGTACAAGCGCTGGGCCATCATCATGGTTTTCTTCACGCTAAAGCCCAGGCGGTTACTGGCAGCCTGCTGCAGCGTTGAGGTAATAAAGGGTGCACCGGGCTTGGAGCTGGTGGGCTTGTCATCCCGGGCGCTCACAGTGAAGTCGCTGGTCTGCAGCGCCTTCAGCGCGGCCATGGCCTGCTCTTCGTTAGTGGGCTTGAAGGCATCACCGGCCTGTTTTTTCACTTCCAGGCGCAGGGCGTCGGACTTGGCGGTTTGCGTGTCGGCAAACAGGGTCCAGTATTCTTCGGGAATAAACGCGCGTATCTCACGCTCGCGCTCAACTACAAGACGCACCGCGACCGACTGCACGCGGCCAGCGGAAAGGCCGCGCGCGACCTTCTCCCACAACAGCGGAGAAACCATGTAGCCCACGATACGATCGAGGAAACGCCGCGCCTGCTGCGCATTGACCCGATCAATATCCAGTGGGCCCGGGTCTTTAAAGGCTTCCTGAATCGCAGATTTGGTAATTTCGTTAAACACGACGCGACGATAGCGACTGTCATCACCGCCAATTGACTCGCGCAAGTGCCAGGCAATGGCCTCCCCTTCGCGGTCCAAGTCCGTCGCGAGATAGATATGATCGGCGTTGGCGGCGAGCTTGCGCAGCTCATCGACCACCTTTTCCTTGCCCGGCAGGATCTCGTAGTGGGCTTCCCAGTTGTGATCCGGGTCGATACCCATGCGCTTGATCAGCTGCTCGCGGCTTTTCTTGCGCTTGTAGATCTCTTTGTCTTCCGGAGACAGCTTGCGGGTTTCCGCCGCTCTGCGAGCACGCTCTTTGGCATCCACCGGCTGTTTGCTGGAGGCGCCAGTAGGAAGATCCCGGATATGACCGATACTGGACTTCACGACAAAGTCCTTTCCGAGATACTTGTTGATCGTTTTCGCCTTCGCCGGCGACTCGACGATGACCAGTGATTTACCCATAAGCTTTTGATTTTTAATAAAAAATTTACTGCATTAGCACTTTCGGCAGCAGCCGGCTTTGGCAGTGCGCTGCGCGAATATATATGCTTCGCCCCCGGTGTGGTCAAGCAAGCGTCACAATTTGGTGACCAATTAGCCTGTGAAGTGAACCCCTGTGACCGGTAATTTGACCGTTGGTTCACCACATACTCTGCACCAAAAGCCGCTACAAGAACTGCCTGCAGCCATCCCTTGACACGCCCCTCACTTCAACCCGCTCGCCCCCTCTAATAAAGAAGCACGAGCATCCGCTTAATCGCTAGAAACAGTAGACTACTTCTAGCCGGTAACCAGCGGACATTTCAGTCGCCGACTTTCAGGAGGACTCGGACTCGCCACGCTGGGGCTGGCGAATCGCCTCTTCGATCACGGGACGCAAGGACGCCAATCCCTCCTGAATTGCCTTGAATCCCGAATCGCCGCTGCGCTCCCGCCACTGCACGCCCAAGCCGCTGTCATTGGCGAATATCGCCGTCGCATCGGAGGGTAGCAGTGACACCAGCTCTTTCAATGGCGACATTGCCGCCTCTGGCGGCTGCCGTCCCTTGCGCCAGTCCCAAAGCCCATCAAAATGCATTTCATGGGACATACGCTGCAATTCCAGCCCCCACCCCGTCTGCAGACGCCTCGGGTTGCGCCACTGGGAAAAGTAAACCGCGGCATTGCCCTGGCCCTGTGATGCGGGCAAGGGTTGCATTTGCACCTTGAGGCCAGCACTTGCTGCACCTTGGCGCAGCTCCGCCAGTTTGCGATCGCGGCTACTGGGTTTGAGCCACATAACCGGCCCGATCACCAGCGCAACCGCAAGTATGATAACGACGATAGGCACCCAACTAGCCATAACCTTTCCCTGTCGAATTGGTTGAA